>JBQTIM010000063.1:0-10063 GCA_052388135.1 Elusimicrobiota bacterium | reverse complement strand
TCCTGGGTGAATTTTTCCGGGTAGCGGACGCGGAGCTTCTCGATGTTGCAGCGGGCCGCGTCCTCCAGGGAGATGCCGGCCGATTTGCACACCAGGGCCAGATACCACATCACGTCCCCCACCTCTTCCTTCACGTTCACCCAGTCGATGGTTTTTTTGTAGAAATGAAACCTCTTGTAAATGTCCATGAGCTCGCCGGCCTCGGTGCAAACCCCGGAAGCTCCGTGCAGGAAATCATCCTCGCGGCGGTCCTGAGCCGAAGCCGTGCGCAGGGCCAGCTCCTGATATTCGTTTAATTTCATCGCGCCTCCCTCCGATCGTGCTGACGACGGCACATATTAACTCATTTTCGCCCGGCCGTCAGGGGGCCGCGGGAATTGATATAATGTAATTCCCCGTCTCAAATTCCCGCCTCAGGAGGTCCCATGACCACCACCATCACCTGCCGCGACCTGGGAGGTTTCTGCGATTACGCCGCGTCCGGAACGGACAAGGACGGCATCGCCCGCGACCTCTTGTCCCATATGGAGGAGCGGCACGGCGAGGCCGTGGCCAACATGTCCCAGGACGATAAACAGAAATTGCTGGAAAAAGTGGAAAGGCTGTTTAAGGAACGGCGGGACATTCCCCACGCCGGCGCCTCGAAACCCGAGTTCTCCCTTAAGAAGTTGAAGTTCTAAGCCGGCGCGGCCGCCGGCGTTTACAAATAATTTTCAACCCCGTTACGTTTCGTAAAGGCAATCTTAAGGACCCGCCCTTACCCTAAGAACAGCGGCCGGCCCGTATCCCGGCCCCCGCGCAAACTATGAAAAAAATCCTGGTGGTGGAAGACGACCCCTTGATGGCGGAGCTGATCGCCGATTTCTGCCGGGAGAGGGGTTATGAGGCGAGGATCGCTTCGGACGGGTTGGCCGCGAACGAGCTGGCCCAAAGCTGGAACCCGGACGCCATCACCCTGGACCTGGGCTTGCCGGGCCTCAACGGCCTGGGCGTCGTTGAAGAGCTTCAGAGCCGCCCCGAGACGCGCGGCATCCCCGTGGTGGTGATCTCGGCGGTGGCCAAACCGGCCGTTCTCAGCGGCCTGTTGAGGCGCGGCGTGCGATTCGCGTTTCAGAAACCGCTGCGCTTGGAGCGTTTCGGCCGGCGCCTGAGAGAAATCATGGAGGCGACTGCGCCGTGGCCGGAGGAAGCCCCCCTTCTCGAGTCGTAATCGGCGGGCAATGCTGTTGCAACGCGGTTGCAATTCTTTTACTTGTTTGTTGCAACTCCTTAAGGCGGCGTTAAGCCCAGCCTGTTATCCTTGTTAACGAACCCTCGCTATGAAAAAAATCCTTGTTGTGGACGACGACCCCTTCATCGCCGAACTGATCGGCGACTTCTGCCGTCAGCTCGGCTTTGAGGTCAAGCTGGAAAACGACAGCCTTTCCGTCCAGGAAACCGCCGAGTCCTGGAACCCGGACCTCATCACGTTGGATTTGGATATGCCGATCCTCGACGGCGTGGGCGTCCTTGAGCGATTGCAGAACCGCACCCAAACCAAGCGCATTCCCGTGGTCATTATTTCCGTCATGGCCCAGAACGCGCTCGAAAGCGGGCGGTTCAACCAGGGCGTGCGCATGGTTTTCCAAAAACCCGTCCCCATGAAGCGGCTGGCCGAGCGTCTGAAAGCCCTGCTGGAGACCGGCGTCCCTCCTCCGGGAACCGTTCCCTCCCTCACGGCGCTGTAACCTACTTAGGCCGCCGCCCAGCGTCGCCGGGGACCCCCGGCCGCGTCACAGACCTTCCAAGTCCTTCCGCCGGTCCGCCAACTCCTGCTCCGCCCTTTTGATGGCCTCGTCCAGGGCCATGAGCTTCTTGTAATCGCTCTTCACGAAATGGGAGGCCAATTCCCCGTTCAGCCCGGAGAGCTCATCCTCCAGGTCGGCAATGCGCGCTTTGATCTTTCGCCGCGCCTTCTTGCCGGCCCGGCGGTCTTCCGGCGAGGGGCCCGGCTCGGCGGCCGCGGGGGCTACCGCGGAAACCGCCGGGACGTCTTCCAAGGAAGGACGGGCGGGCGGCGGCGCGGCCTCTTGCTCCGCCTCGGATTCTTTCTGGGCCTGCCGGCGCTGGAAATATTCGTAATTGCCGGGATACACCGTCACCTTGCCTCGCTCCACGTGCACCACGTGATCGGCCAGGGAGTTCACGAAGAACAGGTCGTGGCTGATGAAGCAGAGCGTTCCTTCAAACTCCTTTAAAGCGTCCGTCAGGGCCTCCACGCTGGCCATGTCCAGGTGCGTGGTGGGCTCATCCAGCAGGAGCACGTTGGGCGGGTCCAACAGCAATTTCACCAGGGCCAGGCGGCTTTTTTCTCCCCCGCTCAGCACGCGGACTTTTTTGTAAACCGAATCCCCGCGGAACAGGAAAGTGCCCAAAACCGTGCGGACGAAAAGGTCCGGGTTCATCCGGCGGGTGTCCTGGGCCTCTTCCAGGACGGTGCGGTCCGAGTTGAGCATTTCCACCCGATGCTGGGCGTAGTAGCCCACTTCCACGTTCAATCCCGGCAAGCGTTCGCCGCTCTCGAACGGCACGACGCCCGCCAGCAGTTTCAGCAGCGTGGATTTGCCGGCGCCGTTGTGCCCCACGAAAGCCATTTTCTGCCCACGCTCCAATTCAAAATCCAGGCCTTGATACACCTTCACCTCGCCGTAGGATTTGTGGATGTCCTTCAGCACCAAAGTCCGCACGCCGGTCCGTCCGGGTTGCGGAAAGCGTATCTTCACCTTCTTCAACTCGGCGGGAAGCTCGATGCGCTCCATCTTCTCCAGCATCTTGATGCGGCTCTGCACTTGCGGCGCCTTGGAGGCCTGGGCGCGGAAGCGGGCGATGAACGTCTCGTACTCCTCGATCTCTTTTTGCTGGCGGTTGTAGGCGGCCACCAACTTTTCCTCTTCCTGGCGGCGCATCTCCAGGAAATGCTCGTAATCGCCGGGGTAGCGGCGGAGCTGTTGATCGCGAAGCTCCACGATGGAACCCACCACGGCGTTGACGAAGGCCCGGTCGTGGGAGATCACCAGCAGGCTTCCCCGCCATCTCTGCAGATAGGATTGAAACCACAGGAGGGACTCCAGGTCCAAATGGTTGGTGGGCTCGTCCAACAGCAAGACGTCCGGGTCTTCCACCAGCAAGCGGGCGATGGCCACGCGCATGCGCCAGCCGCCGCTCAGCTCCTCCACCGGGCGGGCGAAATCCGCCGTGCGGAATCCCAGGCCCATGAGAATTTTTTTGGCGCCCGCGGCCGCCCTCTCGTCGACATGGCCGTCGGGATGCTCCTCGGGAGAGCCCAGGGCCTCCTCCAAAACGGACCGTCCGTGGAAGGACGCCGTCTCCTGGGGCAGGTGGCCGAAACGCAGGTCGCGGCGGACCACGATTTCGCCTTCGTCCGGCTCCACCTCTCCCAACAGCATGCGGAACAAAGTGGATTTGCCGGCGCCGTTGGGCCCCATGAGGGCGAACCGGTCCCCGGAGTTCATCTGAAGGTCGGCCCCGTTGAAAATAATCTGGGAGCCGAAGGCCTTATGCACGTTTTGAATGGTCAACATAAAATCCCTCCGACGGCGCCGGTTGCCGGGCGCCCTTTGCCTCGTCCCAACCGACGGGCTGCTCCCCGCCGATTTCCCGGCGGCCAAGTGCGGCCGCGCCGCGGACCGGACCTCAACAACAAACGCCACGCCTGTAATGTTTGAATGGATCGCCTGCGGGCCGCAGGAGAAAAGGGCCTGCCGTACTGACGCCGCGAACTCCGATAATTCTACAATAATGGAGTCGCCGAAATCCGAGGGGCCGCCGCTTATGGATATTTTTCAAAAAGAAATCGTCCTGACCGAAAAACCGAGGGGGTTTCACCTCGTCACCGAGGAAATCGTCCGCGGCTTGCCCGAGCTGAAGAAATTCTCGTCGGGCTTGGCCCATTTCTTTCTTCTCCACACGTCGGCCTCGCTCACCGTCAACGAGAACGCCGACCCGGACGTCCGCGCGGACCTGGAGGCCCACGCCGCCGTTCTGGCGCCCGACGACGCCTCTCATTACAGGCACGTCGCCGAAGGTTCGGACGACATGCCCGCGCACATCAAGTCGTCCTTGTTCGGCGCGGGCGTGGTCGTGCCCGTCCGCGAAGGCCGCCTCCGCCTGGGAACATGGCAGGGCCTTTATTTGGGCGAGCACCGCGAGAGCGGAGGACGCCGCCGTCTGGTCGCGACGCTTTTGGGTACGACCGCCTGATTCCAGAGCCCGCCCACGCCGAATCCGCCCGCAAAGCGTCACAAGCCGTTTACCGATCCTTTTCTTATTCTTTACATTTCCCTAAGGCGGCCTTAACGACCCTCGGTTATCCTAAGAGGCGCGACATCGCAGAGGCGACATGAAAAAAATCCTCATCGTAGACGACGATTCCGACGCCGCCGATCTGATGGCTGAATTTTGCCGCCAGGCCGACATGGAGGCCCTCACGGAAACGGACGGATTGTCCGTGCAAAAACTGGCCGAAGTTTGGCGGCCGGACCTCATCACTTTGGACCTCGACATGCCGGCCTTCGACGGCGTGAAGGTCCTGGAGCGGCTCAAAAAGCACGCCGCCACGAAGGACATCCCGGTGGTGGTCGTTTCCGCCATGGGGCGGAACGCCCTGGAAGATGGCCTCCTCGGCAAAGGGGTGCAAATGGTCTGCCAAAAACCCGTGCCCATGCAGAGGCTCGCCCACCGTCTTCGACAGCTGGCCGAAGGACTGCACCCTCCGCCGCAGGCCGTCCCCTTCTTCGAAACGTTCGCCCACGGCCCCCAGATCTAAAAACCAGGCACCGTCCGCCCCAAGCGTCTTCGGTTGACGCCGAACCGTCCTGGCGGAGATCGGGAGGCTTTGCTAGGCTGTGGAATCTCTTTCGTTTTAGCTTCCGGGAGGCCACATGATATCCGTCCGCGGCTACGCCGCTCCGCGCTCAGGCGCGGCGCTGGAGCCTTTTTCCTTCGAGCGCCGGGAGCCCGGCGAGCACGACGTTCTGGTGGACATTGAATACTGCGGCGTCTGCCACAGCGACATCCATTCGGCCCGGGGAGAATGGAACGAGGGCGTTTTCCCCATGGTGCCCGGCCACGAGATCGCGGGCCGGGTCAACCGCGTGGGCGCTCGGGTGAGCCGGTTCAAGCCGGGGGACGCCGTCGGCGTGGGCTGTTTCGTAGATTCCTGCCGTGCCTGCGCCCCCTGCAAGGACGGCCTGGAGCAATACTGCGCAGAGGGCCCCACCTTCACCTACGGCGACACGGACAAAACCGGCCGCGTCACCTACGGCGGATACTCAAGCCAAATCGTGTTGGACGAGAACTACGTATTGCGGATGCCGCCCGGCCTGCCTTTGGAACGCGCCGCGCCCCTCCTCTGCGCCGGCATCACGACCTATTCCCCCCTCCGCCGCTGGAGGGTGGGCAAGGGCAGCCGCGTGGCCGTCCTGGGCCTGGGCGGCCTGGGCCACATGGCCGTGAAGCTGGCCGCGTCCCTCGGCGCGGAAGTCTCCGTCATCAGCACGTCGCCTTCCAAGAAATCCGAAGCCCGCCGCCTGGGCGCGCATGAATTCTTCCTCGTCCAGGAAGGCCTCGCCGCGCCTAAAAACCATTTCGATTTCATCCTGGACACCGTCTCCGCGCCTCACGACCTGGACCGCTTCCTGTCCCTCCTCCGCCGGGACGGCACCCTCATCCTGGTGGGCGCCCCGCCGGAGCCGCTGAAGGTGGAACCCTTTTCCCTCATCATGAAGCGAGCCTCCGTCGCCGGCTCCCTCATCGGCGGAATCCGGGAAACCCAGGAAATGCTGGACCACTGCGGTAAAAACGGAATCATGGCCGACGTGGAAGTCATCCCTTTGGCGGGCGTGAACGAGGCTTACGAGAGGGTGGCAAAAGGAGACGTGCGGTATCGGTTTGTGATCGACCCAAGGAAGATCTGACCGGGATCTCGGAGGAGAGCGTATTGTTATGTTATCAGTATGCAGGGGGAATTCCCGTGGTCAATAAAAACCCTTCGCTGGGACGCTGCGCTCCACTTGACAATATTACCTTTAGGTAATATACTTTATATATGATATCCCAAAGCAGAAAGGCGGAGAATGTACAAAGCCGTCTACTATACGACTGTCAGGGGCGATAATCCTGTAAAGAAATTCGTTGATGGGCTTGATCAACACACACAGCAGAAATTCTTCGCCTATGTGGAACTCCTTGAGAGCGAGGGGCCGAATTTAAAAAGGCCGTTCGCGGACCTCGTGGAGGGCAATATCCGAGAACTTCGGCCCAAGCAAGCCAGGGCTTTATACTTTTTTGCCCATGGGAACAAGATCGTCCTCGTACACGGATTTTTAAAGAAACGGAACGCGATTGACAAGAAAGATGTAGAGATAGCGAAGAGCAGGATGGCAGACTGGTTACATAGAAACGCTGGATAATACAGTTTGCTCCTCTAATCCCGGCCAGGAGGAAGCAAGTATGAAAAAAAAGAGCGCCCAAAGCGGTGACACAAGCGTTAGAGGGCACCTTCAAGAGAAACTAAAAAATACGCATTTTCGACAGGCCTACGAAATTGAGCGGAGAAAGTTCAAAATCGGGTATGCGATCCATAAACTGCGCACCCACGCCGGCCTGACTCAGGCTCAGCTGGCGAAACGCGTCGGCGTCACCCAGGGCTACATTGCCCGGCTGGAAACCGCCGACACTGACAACTATGAGATCAAAACGCTTCGCAAGCTCGCGGAAGCCTTCCATAAGGTTCTTATCTTGGGGTTCGTATCCAAGGAGGAAGCCAAAAAGGAATCAGGAAGGCTGCCGGAACTCGTGGCTTGCTAGGGGTTACGACTCTCCCCAAAAAAACGACCGCGTACAAATACCAACGGATGATGAGGGAAGTCCTTAAGGGATACGCCAGCCACTACGAAAGAAAACGTCAATAACGCAAGGCTCGCATCGTTAAGTCGCGTTAACCGCAACAACGCAAGACTGTCACCAGCCGCCCGTCAAACGCAGGACAGGTTGGCGGAGACGCCCAAGTCCACGGTGACCGTCACGCTGGTGGGGATGCCGAAGGTTCGGTTGACCGTGGTGCTAACGACCGGCGCGGGCGGGATCCCGGGCGACACCTGGCATCGGCAAGGCGCCGGGCACATGATGGGGCACAGCATCCGCACGATGCCATTGAGGTTCCAAAGGGCTTGCGCTGTGGCGATGGTGGTGGCCAGCGCCACTTCCCCCGCCAGCACCCCGCCCGCCAACAGCTTCCAAGGGGCCACCGTCACGCTCCCTGAACCTATGCCCGTGGCCACACCCGCCGGCCCCGGCGTCGGGCAGGGCAGAGGCGGCGCCGGGGGCGCCACCTGGGCGAAGATGCGGATCAATCCCGCAAGATCAGCCGTCGCCATAGACTGAAAGACCCTATAAACCCCCCGCCCGTCTCCAAACGCCGACTCCCGAAAGCCCTCGGCCTCCCGCACCTTGGCCGGCCCGAACTTGGCCGCCAAGGCCGCCAACCCCTCATCGAGGGTCTGCCCTTTAAAATCAATCCCCCTCAGCAATTGCCGCCAAGGCGATTCGGCCACTTTCGATTTCCACATAGAATCTCCTAGTAGGAATTACGTCGAACACTTATCGCGTGCTCTTTTTATCTTTCTACACGCGTCTTTTTTTTCATTCAATATGAAAACAGGGGAGGGTGATTGTCAAGGTAATGCGGACGGTAGAGTTGGCTAGAAAACGGGCAACTTTAAGAGATTCGGAACTCAAGGAAGGTCTGTGTGTCCCATCAAATACCGATCGCACTCCCGAGCGGCGCCGCGGCCTTCGTTGATGGCCCAGAAGACGAGACTTTGGCCGCGGCGAGCGTCGCCGGCGGCGAAAAGGCCGGGGACGTTGGTGACGTATTTTTCGTGTTCGGCTTTGGCGTTGGAGCGGGCGTCTTGGGCGACGTTCAACTGCTTGAGCAAGTTCTCCTCGGGGCCCAGGAAGCCCATGGCCAGGAGGACGAGCTGGGCGGGCCAGACTTTTTCGGTGCCGGGGATTTCCTTGGGGACGAACTGGCCTTTTTCGTTCTTGGCCCATTCGATGTTCACGGTGTGCACTTCCTTCACGTGGCCGCTGTTTTCCCCTCCCACGAACTTTTTGGTCATGATCAAGTAGGCGCGCGGGTCGCCGCCGAAGGCGGCGGCGGCTTCCTCCTGGCCGTAGTCCAGCTTGTAGACTTTGGGCCATTGGGGCCAGGGGTTATCGGGGGCGCGGCTGTCGGGCGGGCGGGACAGAATCTCAAATTGGACCAGGCTTTTGCAGCCGTGGCGCATGGAGGTTCCGACGCAGTCGGTGCCGGTGTCGCCGCCGCCGATGACGATGACGTCCTTGCCGTGGGCGTTGATGTACTTTCCGTCCTTGTGGTTTGAGTCGAGCAGGCTTTTGGTGTTCTGGTGCAAAAACTCCATGGCGAAATGCACGCCCTTTAAGTCCCGACCGGGGACGGGCAGGTCGCGGGGCTTGGTGGCGCCGGTGCAGAGGACGGCGGCGTCGAACTCCTTCAAAAGTTTTTCAGCGGGATAATTTTTTCCCACCTCGGTGTTGCAGACGAATTTGATCCCTTCCTTCTCCATGAGCGCGAGCCGGCGCAGGACCACCTCTTTTTTGTCCAGCTTCATGTTGGGGATTCCGTACATGAGGAGGCCGCCGGGACGGTCGGCCCGCTCGAAAACCGTGACCTCGTGGCCGGCGCGGTTCAGTTGGGCGGCGCAGGAAAGGCCCGCGGGGCCGGAGCCGATGACGGCCACTTTCTTGCCGGTGCGCTTGGCCGGCGCTTCGGGGACGACCCAGCCCTCGTCGAAGCCTTTTTCGATGATGGAGTTTTCGATGTTCTTGATGGTGACGGGCGGGTCGCTGATGCCCAGCACGCAGGAGCCCTCGCAGGGCGCGGGGCAGACGCGGCCCGTGAATTCGGGAAAATTGTTGGTCTTGTGGAGGCGCCCCAGCGCTTCGCGCCAGAGGCCGCGGTAGACCAGGTCGTTCCACTCGGGGATCAAGTTGTTGATGGGGCAGCCGGTGGCCATGCCGGCCAGCAAAGAGCCGGTGTGGCAGAAGGGCACGCCGCAGTCCATGCAGCGGGCGCCCTGCTTGCGGAGGTCGGCTTCCGGCATGGGATGGTGGAATTCTTCCCAGTGGCGGATGCGCTCCAACGGATCCAGATCCTTGGGCAGCTCGCGCGCAACCCGCATGAAACCCTGGGGCTTGGGGATGCCCAAAGGCGCGGGCTTGGCGCCGTTGTGGATCACGGGAAGCTGTGAAGCCGGTTTTTCCGATGGGGGCATGGCGGGCCGGTGCTCCTTAAAGGTCAGTCCGAGGCGGGCGCGGCCTTGGCCGTAAATTTTTCCACTTTGGCGTCGGCGTGGGCGATCTGCGCCGCCGACAGCTTCTTCATGACCTCCAGGCGGAGGTCTTTGTTGGCGGTGTAACCGTTCTTCTCCGCCAGCTTGAGCCAAAAATAGGCCTGGTAGTTGTTCAGAGGGACGGACCGCCCCAGGCTGTGCATTTCGCCCAGGACGGCCTGGGAATGGGACTCGCCGGCGTAGGCGGCCTGGCGGTACCACTTGGCGGCCTCGGCGAAATTTTTGGGCGTGCCGCGGCCGGCGTAATGCATTCCGGCCAGTTCGGCCTTGGCTTTCATATCGCCCTGCTCCGCCGCCTTTTGGAACCAGCGAAAAGCTTCGCGGTCGTCCTGCTTTCCGCCGTAGCCGCCGGCGTGCATGCGGCCGAGCTGGAGCTGGGCCCAGGCCTGGCCGGCTTCCGCCCAGCGTTTGTGGGCTTTGAGGGCGGCGGCGACCTTGGGCCGGGCTTCTTTCTCCGCCGACGCGGCCTGCCGTCCGGAAAGAGGTTTGCGGGCGGCTTCGAGGCCTTCGGCGTCTTCGCCCGGGATCGTTCCGACGATTTTCCAAAGATAGGCGTTGTAAATGTTCATCACCGTCCCGCGCCCATGGGCGTAGAAAAAGCTGAGGCCGCCGGCGGCGGCCATGTGGCC
>JBQTIM010000062.1:0-20204 GCA_052388135.1 Elusimicrobiota bacterium | reverse complement strand
CGACGCGCCGGCGGGCCGCCTGCAACAGCTTCCCCGGTGGCTGACGGCCGTCCCGCTCCATTACGGCGACATACGAAAAGTGCATTTGGCTCCGGACGCGGCCCGCCGGCCCCTGGTCATTCACATCCAGGACGCCCACGATCATTACGAGGCCCAAAAGAACATCGGCGCCATGATTTCCGAGATGGCGGCCAAAGGCGACGTTTCCTTGATCGGCCTGGAAGGCGCCCACGGCGGATTCAACCTCAAGCCTTACAGAGACTTCCCGGACCGCGGCATCGTCGGCGATGTGGCCGACTTCCTGCTCCGCGAGCATTTCATCGGCGGCGCCGAGCTGGCCGCCTGGACGTCCGAAAAGGAATTGCCTCTTTGGGGCGTGGAGGAGCCCGGCCTTTACCTGGCCAACATCCGGGCGTTTAAAGACTCCGTGCCCGTCCAGGCCGGCCTGACCGGAGCCTTGCGGGGCCTGCGGGTGGAAGTCGAGCAGGTGAAAGGCCGGCTCTTCACCCCCAGCCTGCAGGAATTCGGGCACCGCCAGTCCCGGTATCGCGAAGGCTCTTTGGATTTAGGCTCCTACGTCCGCTACCTCCGCGGCTTGTCCAAACCTCCGGCCGGCCGGTTCCCCAACCTCGACCTTTTCGTCCAGGTCTTGGCCCTGGAGGAGTCTCTGGACTTCTCTTTGGTGGAAAAAGAGCGCCTGGACTTGATCAAGGAACTGGCCGGCTCCTTGTCCAAGGAACAGCTTTCGGCCCTGGTGCGGAAGAGCTTGCTTTACCGGTCCGGCCGCCTCAGCTACGGCGCCTATTACGACGACCTGCGGACCCTGTGCCGCAACGGCGGCGTGGAGCTCGGCCGCTTCCCGCGCATGGAGCGCTACATCCAATATGTCCTGGCCGCCGAGAGGATCGAGCGCGAGGTTCTCCTGTCCGAGCTGAAAGGCCTGGAGGACGGGACGTTGGCGCCCCTGCTCCTCACCCGCGAGCAAAGAAACCTTCAGGAACTTTTCGACGATTTGTCGCTGGCGCAAAGGCTTTCCGAATTCAAAATGACGCCCGACGACTGGGCGCTTTACGACCGGCGCCGCTCCGAAATCCATTCCATGCCCCGGCGCCTCCGTTCCCTGCAAGAGCCTCTCGGCTTGAAGGACGAAGGCGCCGGGAACTCTGATTTAACGCCCGATCTGCTGCGCCCCTTCGAGGACTTCTGCCGTTACGCCCTCCGGCGCAACCAAGCCTTGATCGACGGCCTGCTCGCCAAAATGGGCGCGGACGGAGGGCGCGCCGCCGTTCTGGTGGCCGGCGGCTTCCACACCGACGGCCTCACCGCCCTCCTGCGCCGGAAAAATGTTTCCTACGTGGTGATGACCCCCCGAATCAAGGACATCAAACAGGGCGTCCGCTCCTTGAACTTCTTGCGCGAGCGCCCGTCTTTGGAAAAGCTGTTCTCGGGCGAAAAGATCACCCTCCAGACGCCCCGGACGCTGGGGGCCCTAAACCCGACGCCGGGCTACGCCACGCAAGCCGGAGAGCACCTCGCCTCGTCACTCATCGGAGCTTTGGCGCTGTCCGCGAAGGACGGCGTGTTGTCGGGCGAGGAGGAGGCGCGCCTTCCCCTCGGCCTGAAATTGGAGCTCGTCGGCAAACGGGGAGGCGCCTACCGGGTTCGGCCGACCATCGACGGCCGCGCCTACGCGGAGGTGTGGGTCGACCTCACGCCCGACGCGAGGGAGGATTTAAAAGCTTTGCGGCGAGCCGCGGGGGGGTCCGCGCTGTACAGCGGCCCGGTGGGAAGCGCTCACGTTGAGATCACCGCGCCCGCGCGGTCCTCGTGGAGCGGCCGGCTGCTTTCCTGGCTGAAGCGAACAGGCCCCCGCGTTTCGGCGGACGCTCTGATCCTGGACGCGAACAAGCCCCTGGGCTCAGCGGCCGCCTGGATCGAGCGCGGTCTGGACGCGACGGCGCGGATCGTCGGCGCGGAACCTTATGATCCTTCCCTGGAGCTGGAGGTCGCGGGCCAGGCGGGCGTGCCTCTCCGCCTGGGCTTCCTTCCCCACAGAAAAGCGGAACCCAGGCTCCCGCGCGCCGCTTCCTCCGCGAAGGACGTCGACGCGCCTCACCCGGAGGAGGAGGATAAACTTTGTTGGCTCTTACGCGAGAGGAGCGAAGAGTTTTTCGGCGCCGTGCGCGGCGTGGACGGCGGCTCCTATCGCCTGGCCGCGCCGGCCGTCGTTTACGCCGCCGAGCAGGTCATGGTGGTCGCCGAAGACCGCGCGGCGCAGGTGTTCAACGACACGGGCCGCCTGCAAGACTTCTTGCTCTTTACGGCGGCCCGGGGCGTCCGCCATGAGAGCTGGGCCAACGCGCAAGGGGGCGGCGCCAGCCAGGGCACCCATTTCCACTTCCATTCAGGCCGCAAGAGGAGCCCCCTCTGGGACGCCCTCGACCGGGAATCGGTTCGCTTCAAAGAAATCCGTCGCAAAGGCGGCCTGACCTTCGGCGACCTGGAAGGATGGCCGGCGCGGGCGTTGCTTTATCGCGGCAAGGACGCGGCCGACTTGGCGGAGCAAGCCGCGGAGGACTTGACCGACCTTTACGCCGCCAACATCCCACCGTCCCTCAACGCCCGGGTCCTGGACGACGGAACGTTCGAGCTCGTCATTGGGCCTTTAAGGGGGGAGCGTGTCACGGATACGGATTATCTTTTGGCTCCCGCCGGCGCAGCCGCTCCCGAAACCACGGTCGGCACCAGCGCGGCCGAGATTCCCGGCGGTTTGGCCTTCCTCTACGCCGACCCCCGCCCGCTCAACGAAGCCCAGCGCCGCCGCGCCGCCGACCGCTACGACGCCATTCTGCGGGAAACTACTAATTGGGAATGGACCCCGCGATGGGCTGGCTCGCAAAGGGCGACTCTCTTGGCGGCCCTCGCGGCGCGAATCGGCGCGCTACGGCGGAAACGCGCCGCTGAAGCGGGTTCCGCTGCCGTGACCGGAGCCGGCGGGTTCATCGGCTCGAATTTGGCCAAGGCCTTGGAAAGTCAGGGCGTCAAAACCCGCGTGCTGTCCCGCGACGAGGCCCGTCTGCGGGCCCGGGGCGTCTCTTCTCCCGCCGTGACGGGAGACTTGCTGGACCGGGACGCTGTGAAAAGCCTCGTGGGATCCTCCGACGTCATTTACCACTTGGCCTCGGTTTCCGATGCCAAAGCTGCGCGCGAAGATCCCGTCGAGGCGGCGGCCAGCATAGCGCTGGGCACGGCCTTGGTGGCTTGGCAGGCGGAGCAGGGGGGGAAGCGCGTGGTCCACGCCTCCAGCCAGCTCGTGCTGGCGGCCGGCGGAGTCGCGGAAGGCCGCGTGAATGAGAACGCGGACTTGCCTATTTTTGACCGGCCCGAAGTCGCCCCGTGGCTGAGCCGCCTTGAGGAAGATTTCTGGGACTACGCCCAAAGCTATATGGCCGGCGATGCGGACGCGGAGCAGGACCCCAGAAAATTCGCCGAACGTTACTTGGACAAGCGCCCCATCCCGCAATTGAAAAACCATCCCAATCCGGACCACCTCCGCAAGCACGCCTACGGCCTTTTCAAATATGCGGCCGAACGATTCGTGGCCAAGACGGAGCGGGGCGTCAACGTCCGGTTGGCCAACAATTACGGCCCAGGCGACGCCACCGGCACCAAGATGGACATGTTGACCCGCGGCATGCTCGCCAACAAGGACTTCGTCGGGCCCTCCGCCCTCTGGCCCGATGAAAGACAATATCTCTATGTTGAAGACCTGGTGAGGCTGCTCATAAAAATTGGATCCTTGAAAAGTCCGCCGAAGGTCGTCAATGTAGCTTCCGCCCGGTTGACCCGCACCCCGCGCCTCGCCAATCTTGTGAAACGCCTTACAGGATCCTCCAGCCGTCTCGAGATAGATCAAAACGCCCCCATCCGGCCCTTCAGCCTCGACACGACCCTCTTGGAAACTCTCGTCGGCCCTCTCGACGAAACGCCCTTGGAAACGGGCGTGGAGAAAACCATCGCTTCTCTGCGCGCGGAGCGCGTTCTGACCCTCTATCCCGAAAAGGATCTTCCCCGGCCGTCTCCCGAGGATGACGGTAGAACTACCCGGCATGCCATCGGAGATCCAATTCCAGCCGAAGAGTTGGCGGCCGTTGACGTCAGTCAAGCCAGGAAGCTAGATACCCACGTGGATTTAAAGAGTTTGCTGAGCCTGTTGGAAAGCGTCCAAGAGCACGGCCCACCTGAGCTGGATTTGCCAGGCCTATTAGAAGGCGTAAAAGCAGGAAGGGCCAACCTCCAGGGCGCACCAATCCAAGTCGAAATTTATCACCAGCTAAATCCCTACCGCGACGATTTGACCTCCTTCAGTCGTTTAGAAAACCGTACTCTAAAAATATACGTTTCCGGTAACCTGGAACGTTCCTTATCTTTGGTGGATTATATAGCAAGAGATAGATACGTTGCTGCGCTTGTGGGAATTTTTCATGAATGGCATGAGAATGTGACACTCAAAAACAGGCTTCCACACGCCCTGCCTCGTCTGCGGCATAGGCTGACTGTTTATGATGAGGCAAGAGTCATGAGAATTCGCGGTGGCCCATTATTGGCGGCCGGCATGCAGGGTTTGGTGTCCGATGATTTGCAGCATAAAGTCCTGAGCCCGTTGACGGTGAGAGAGCTGAGGGGCATGTCCATCACTGACTTGGACGGGATTATCGGAGGCACCGAAGCGCTCCTGCAAAGCTTTGAGGAAGATTTCGCGGATCTGGCCCGGTACGGGAGGTATAAGACTACGGCTATTACCTATACCGAAGCAGTGAAGGAATACGCCGAGGCCAGACGCACTGAACTGGCGGACGATCGGGGGCTTGTTTACATTGGCCGCGTGGTTAATGAATCGGCCGCCTATTTTTCAGAGGTCGTTAGCCCCAGTGAACGAGTTTCATTGACTCAAGATCTCATGTCCAGGCCAATCGTGGTAGGCGAAAGCTTTTGGGGTTTTCTGAGGTTATCCAAGAGGGTTGGGTTTCAAAATTGGCGTTTCCTTTTAGCACTCGGGGCCGCCGGCATTGTAAGCCTTAGCATTATCTTATTGACAGGCAGAGCGACCTTTGTGGCCGGACTGGCGCATTTTAGCAACGCAGTGGCCGTAATGATTTTTGTGATGGCCCTTGGTTTATATATCTTGAAGAACAAGTTCGAGTCGCTTGATATGGGAACCGGTGGAGTCATTGTTTTCCAGGGAGCAGTTCAATCTGAAGTGTCATTGTGGAAAGATTTGTTTCAGCATTACGCGTCCGTTTACTTTACTAGCACCAGGGGTAGGACTAGAGACAAGTCCAGAGCTTTTGTGGGACCATTCTTCGCCACAGTGGTTGACGCGGAATTTTCTCAGAGAGGTCGCTTCGGGGGTAAATTGAGTCCGTATTGGCAAGGAAGCCAAGCCTTCGTCAAAGAAAGCCTGCGTGGCGACATCTCTACTTTGCAATATCGGTTGGAAGAAAAAGCGAAGTCGGAAGCAGGTTGGTTCTATAACGCCATTGGAAGACACATGCGTCAGCCACCGTGGACTTACGTTTACGGAGAGCTTTTGGCCTATGCCGCTCTGGAGCTTTTGGACTATGACTACAGCAAGACGTATCGACTTGGGGCTCTGTTGGGTGAAGGGATGTCCCTGAAGGACGCGTTGCGGCAGGTGGGTTGGCAGGAAGAAGGAATATTTAAAGGCAAGCTCCCGGCCTGGGGGGCTAGAGGAACTCCCAGCCTTCGTGAATTTTTGGCCGGCCTGGATCCGGACGTCCGCGCAAACGTGGATGGGTTTCTAGCGCAAAGGAACATCTTCACTCTGCACTCCCTCGGCATTCTCCTTGGCAGGGAACCGGACTCTCTGCCGGGGGTGGAAGGGACCGCCGCCGAGGAAATCGTGGCGCGCCTCCGGGAGGAAGGGCGCGCCGACATAACGGAACTTTTAGAGCAAGTGGAGGAGAGCAGGAGGCCGGCCTCCACGCTCATTGAGCGTTTCAGCAATGCGCTCCGGCGGTCGGGGATATTCACTCTTGAAGACGTCCTCTCGCTGGACGAAGCTGAATTGAGAGCCCTGGAAGGGGTCGGAAAGAAAAGCGTTGATACGCTCATCCAAGCCATCAGGCAGCGTCATCCCCATTGGCGCCCTGAGGGCAGACGCAACCCCCTCACCCGTTGGCAGCTCTGGGCCGGGCTGGCTGCGGCCGCAGGGCTGGGAATGGCCGTCTTCGGCCTGTCCTGGACGGCCCTGGTCGTGCCGGCCTTTGGGGTTCTGGGCGTTCTCATTCACGAGTCCGGCCACTTCCTGGCCTATGAGGCGCTCCGCAAACTGTTGAAATCGGAGGAGCCTCGGGCGCGTTTCGGCTTTCAACCCTTCCGCCGCGGCGTCTGGGTGGAGACCGGCGATTTGGGCCGCGGGGCCAACGCCCTCGTGGCGGCCGCCGGCTTTCTGGCCACCGGTTTCCTGGCCGCGGTGACCGGGTTCGACGCTTCCTCACCCATCAGCCTGGCGAGCATGGCGCTCACCGTGGCGGGCATCGCTCCAATGGGCCGTGGGAACGACATTTCCAATGTCGTCTCAGCCCTCACAGCGAGACGAGCCGCTCAAGCTGATCTATCCCCTTCCATAAGCCGCGGCCACATTCGTAATGCGTTCCGATTGGTCGTCGCGGCCGGTGTCCTCGCGGTCACCATGACCGTCGGCGCCACGCTGGGTCTTTTTGCCGCCAAGGTCGGCCATCATCCCATCCGGGCCGGGGACGCCGCCGCAGTGCTGGAACTTTCCGATGAGGAGTTGGAGCAATATCTTCTAGAAAACTCCGCCGTCCCCACCGCGTCGTTCGAACGCCTCGAAAGCCTTCCCGGTTTTGTTTTTTCCCCGCTTATGCGGGCCTATGTGTCCGTCGCGGGACAAATGACCGCTGCCGATGCCGTGGAAGTCTACGCCACGGCCGGCCAGTTGGACATTGCTGAGTCGGCGGGGTGGGAGGTTCCTTCCTACCACATCCCCTGGCAGTCCGATGTTTTGAATCTGGACAGGATACTGGATGCCCCCCATTCCCGGCCCGTCCAGGCCACCATCCACTTCTACGACTGGGAAAACTATCTGGTCGCCACCGGCCAGACCCCCATGCAGGTCTTTGAACGTGCAGCGGCTCGCAACGTTACGATCCTATTTGAAAACCGCTTGGCGGAGGAAGTAAAAGGGGACTTGAGTCCAGAAACTGAGTCGGTAACGCATTCTTTTCCAGGTGATCCTCCCATTCCGGTGAGTCACATGACGGCGGCCGATGGCCGCCAATATTCGGCGGCCATTATATCCCGTGTGGAAGCCTACCGTTCCCAATGGCTGACGACGCATCCCGGGCGGCCCCTGCCTTTTGGCATCACGCTCAATCCCTGGGCCTACGCCGCCGAAGTTTATGGCGACGACTTGGCGGCGCAGGATCCGCGGGCGGTGACCAACGAAATTCTCTCTTTCTTCGATGCCACCGACGGCTTGGTTGTTCGAGTCTACCTCGGCAACAGCGATGACTGGCACCTGCGGCTGCCGGGCGAGCTCCAGCGGGGCCGGATCGTCGCAGGCGGCGTTTATGACGTAGGAGCCGTCGTCCGCCACATCGTGGCGCAACAGCCGCAGCTGGTGGAAGACGGAAAAACCAGCTTCACCCTGGAATCCAGCCCCCAGGCCGTCGTCCTGGACACTCGCGCCGGCCGCTGGGTCTTGTTGGGGTCTATTATAGGGACCCTCTCTGGCTTTTTTATAACCGGAGCCGTCTTCCGGGCTCTTACCGGCGGAATTGGGCGGAAAAAAGAAACTCCGCAGGAAATGCGTCGGGCCGGGCCGGGCGCGCAGTCTGGATCAGAAGCGCCGGTATCCCCGCGCGCTTTCAAACGACGCGCATCGGTCTCCACCACGTCCCTGGTTTTCTTGGAGAAGGGTCCCTTCGCCCGTCCGCTTTTCATGGCGCCGCTCATGATCGCTTATTACTTCTTCATGCGGTTCACGGCCGGCGGCAGGGGATTGGAAGTCTACGCCGGCCGGACGCAAATCCGGGCCGCGAGATGGGCCGGCCGGTTGGGGATCAAGGTCAAGTCCTACCACATGGCCTGGGGGGAAAAGACCTACGACGCCATCGAAGTTCTGAACACCTCTCACAACGCCCCGGTGGACCTCGTGGTCCACCGCTACGACTGGGACAGGTTCGTGGACGCCCACACCCAGGCCGCCCGAACGGACAGAGAGGCCGCGGAGGCGGACCTCCTGCGCCTGGCCGCCCGGAACAACGTACGCATCGGGCTGGAAACCACCATCGCCCGGGAAACCATTTGGGAAAACTTTCTGGACTGGTACATGACCACGGACAAGGCGCGAGACCGAAATCGGAGCGAGGTTGACGCCGAGCTGCAGGAGCCGGCCAAGGGAAAGAATTATCTGACCGCCGTCCGGGCCTTAAAAGAGCGGGGAGAGGACGCCCGCGCATTTGAGGAGGCTTACGCGGATTTCGGCCGGCGATACATGGAAGAGAACGTCATCAACGAGGCCCGGCGGTTGAGGAATCTTTGGCGTGAAGGCAACCCGGAGGCCCAGCGGGGCCCTCCCGTCACGGTCATCTTCGACACCTGGCACGTGGCCGAAGAAGTCTACCATTACGAAATCGCCCGCATGCTGGCCGAAGGCCGATCCCTCCTCGATGTCCAGGGTTATTTGCACGAACGCTTCGTCGAGCTTTATGATTCCGCTTTGGAAGACCAGGACGGCCTAGAAGTCAGCCCGGTGGGCGGCCTGCAACTCAGCAACCACCCGGTCTCTCTGCACGAAGGCGGCGAGCTTCTGAAACACGGTCTCACCGGCTTCGACAAAAAAGCCAGCATCATCGATAACCTTATGTTCCTGCAACACGCCGAGTCCCGCACCGAAGGCATCTCTAAAACCTCCACCTTCGAAGTCAGTCCGTTGCACCCTTTTTATCAAATCTGGAAGTTATTTAACAGAATGCTCGTACCATTCGGTTCTTTAGGATTGGTCTTAGTGGGCTTAGGTTACATGAGCGGTTTCGCGGCGGCAATAATCCTGCCAATAGCCTTTGTGGCAACGATTATTCGTTTGGGCGGCTGGGGAACGGAAACCGGTAGTAGGCGATTCCGATTCCGAAAAGGAGGCCAAGATGCGGCCACCCTGCACGCCATTGGGGAGCCCGTCTCTGCGGAGGAACTAGCTGCCATCGATGTAAGCCGGGCCAGGAGGTTGGTTCCCAACGTGGATCTGAGGGACCTGTTAAGCCTGTTGGAAAGCGTGCAGGACCAGGCGCCGCCGCATATGGAACTTCCCGCCTTGATTCAAGCTCTGCGGAGTGGCAGCTTCAATGACGGGGCCGGTAAAACGTATGCCATTGAAATTTACAGCCAGCGGAGCCGATATGGGCCGGATTTGCCCAGCTTTTCCCGCGTAGAAGGTAACACATTGAAAATTTATTTGTCAGGCAGGCTATCTCTCGCTCTCGCCCCTATACAATTCCTTTCTGACTATTTGGATATCGGGCATGTCCGCAGGGACTATGTGACCGCTCTTATCGGCTTAATTCACGAGGGCCATGAGTCGATAACTTTAAGGAACAAATATTTCGATGCCTCAGCCGCCCAGCGGTATCGCATTGCCGTCTATGATGGAGCTGAGCTTATGCAGAACCTGGTCCTTGAAGGAGTCCTTCCTAAAGAGTTAAGGTGGAGAGCTCTTCCCAAAGAATTTAGGAGACCAGAATCGGCAGAAGAACCGGAACAGAGAAGCATCGCTGGTGGGATCTTTCAGACAGGCTCATCGGGGGAATTGCCGCGAGGCGGAAGCTGGATTGTGAAAGTGGCCCGTCCCGGCCAACGCGGCGGCCTAATATTCGAAGCTTTATGGCGCGGCGGAATTTTTCAGGAGTCACCCATACACCAATTGTGGGCCCATCCCAACTCCAAAAAGTGGTTGGCTCTTTTAGGTTTCGAAGTGGAGAACGAGCCTGCGGCAGGGCGGCATATCGTTTCCTATCCGGACATGGCCGAGCTCAATGGAAGATTGGAGGCGTTGGGGCTCAGCCCTGATAAAGGAAATTGGACATTTGTCTGGCATCATCCGGAGGACCACGGGCCGATGGACGGTCTGACGATAGCGCGATATTTGGTCAAACGGCAGATTCCGATCTCTTCCGACGACATATTTCATTTTCATGACATGTTTGTTCATCCAGGATATTCCTTATTCCCCCCGGATTTAATTGGTACTGTTCAAAGCAACCTCCAACGGTTTTTGTCTGAATACGACCGGGCCGTGGAGGCTCATGATCAGGCCGCTGGTGCCCGCGCCGGCTACAACATCGGCCGTATCATAGGGGCCATGGATACTTTTTCGGGCTATCTCCCCAATGCCGTCTTCTCCGTCGAATACGCGAATCCCCGTATAGGTTTAGATAAGATCGCGAGCTTGATAAGAGAGGCCGCCGTCAATTTAATGTGGGAAGGAGATGCACAAAATGACTTAGAATTTCAGAGAACATTACAAGGGTTGTTGCATAACCCACAGCAAACAACCAAAGCGGACGCTCTTTTGCAAAGGATCAAAGAGAATATCCAAGCCCATATTCAAGAAGAAGGGCAGGAAAGCGAAAGAGTCATCGGGATTAACGGAAGGAAGTATATCGCGGCATTTGAGGAAGAATTGCAACGGACTGCTACCCGCCTGGGCTATCGCGTCGATGCAAAAACGAAATTCCTCCTTCATATCGGAAGCGACCTGAAAATCGGGGAGCTCAATGGGTCCAAGACCCATGAGCTGTTCAACGCCGTGTTTCAACATCTAGGCGTCAACATCGTCTATTTGCCCTATGAAATCGCCGAAGGGGATTCGGGCAGACTTGGGACAATGTTGAACGCTTTCAGGCAGAGCGATAGGTTCGTGGGATTCGACACGGGGGCCCCGTTCAAATACGCGGTGGAAAATGCTCTGGGAGATGTCCGCCGGACGGGCGGAAGGGAAGGGAGCGGGCTGGATTTCGTCTTCAAGGACGCCGCGGGCCGTGTTTCAGGCGGCAACGAGGACGGCGAAGCCTGGGCGGGTTGGTATGAAAGGGAAGTCGGCCCTTTGCGCGGCAAAAGGATCGTCGTTCTGGGAGGCGCCGGACCGGCGGGGAGCGCCATCGCCGCCAGCGTCCTTGAAAGGGGCGCCGCATCGCTTCGTTTGTCGGACAGGAACCGCGACAATGCCGCCGCTGTCGCTAGGGAATTCAGCGGCGCGTTTCCGGATGCCGAAATCGCTACCGTGGCCCAGGAGAGCGATGAGCTGGTCCAAGCTCTTTCCGAAGCGGATATCGTCATCAACGCCACCGGAGTCGGCAAGGCCGACTCTTCCCAATCTCCTTTGTCCGATAAAGACCATACCGCTATAAATCCAGAAGCCGTGGCCGTTGATCTCAATTACAGGCCCATGACAAACGCTTTCTTGAACAAGTCACAGCAAAGGGGAGCTGCCGCCTATAATGGTACGGGCCTGCTGATAGAATTGAATGCTTTGGCGGCTGCGCGGGTCGTACGAGCCCAGGGGATGAAGTTGGACATGACTTTTGAACAGATGATAGAGGAGTCTCGCGGGTCTATCGCGGATTATTTGGGCGCTCAAGGACTTTCTAGCGGCTCACTTTCAGGCGAAAATTTTCTCACCCGCTGGCAGCTCGGGGCCGGGCTTGCGGCCACCGCGGCGCTGGGCGCGGGAATCTTCGGGCTGTCGTGGGCCGCCCTGGTTGTGCCGGCCTTCGGGGCTCTGGGCGTGCTTATCCATGAGTCCGGCCACTTCCTGGCCTACGAGGCGCTCCGCAGACTGTTGAGATCGAAGGAGCCTCGGGCGCGTTTCGGCTTTCAGCCCTTCCGCCGCGGCGTCTGGGTGGAGACCGGCGATTTGGGCCGCGGGGCCAACGCCCTCGTGGCCGCCGCCGGTTTCCTGGCCACCGGTTTCCTGGCCGCGGCGACCGGGTTCGACGCTTCCTCGCCCATCAGCCTGGCGAGCATGGCGCTCACCCTGGTGGGCATAGCTCCTATGGGCCGGGGGAACGATATAGGGCAGGTGGTCCGTTCTCTCGCAGTGGGTCATCCGAAAAGGCCGGTTTCCCAAATCCTGCGGTCTAAAACAACCAACCTCCAACAAATCAGGGACATCGTGGCACGGTCCGAAGGACCTTCCCAAGTCGTGGCCATCACCAATGGGGGAGACGGGGAAATCGTGCGACACGAATTGACGTCTTCCGCGCCCAGCTTGTTCCGGGCCGATGGCGGTGCGCAAGTCTTCACCCACGAGGAGTCTCCCCAGCGCGGTCAATTTCTAGGTCTTCTGGACGCCATCCGCGGCCTTCGCCGTTCGAGCCGTCCTCTTCGCTTTGAGGACGTGCCCCTGGGCGTCATGCTGCCGGGCAGCGGCACGCGCATGAGCCCCTTGACCCAGCGAGCCCACGGCATCAAGCCGTCTTTGCCCATGCTGGTGCGTGGTGGTCCGGACCAGCCCTGGATGTCCGGCGCGGAAGCCTCTCTTTACTCCTGGGTCCTGGTCGCGCATCACTTGAAACGAATGGGCTTTAAGGGCATGGCTTGGAAATGGGGGGACGAGCCTCAGGTTCCGGTAAAAGTTTTGGCGGACATGAGCGAGGATTTCAGCCAAGTGGACGCGGTTCGGTTCGGCGCGCCGGTGCCGGTGACGGACGATTTGGCCCGGCAGAAGGAATGGCTCTACGTGAACCCGCAAACCGGGGAGTTCCAGCAGGTGCACCGCCGGCCGAGGGCCGAGCTTCTGGCGCGCCTGGGGCACCAAAACCCGGATCAAGAGGTCACGGCGGCGGCTCACATCGGCAGTCCGGCGTTTTCCGATGTGTTCCTGGAGGCGGCCGAAGAGGTCTTCGGCCCGACAGCCGGCGTCATGGACGTGGACGGCTATTTGTTCGAGGCCCTGACCCACGATGAGGCCACATTGCGCGCGGATCTGCGCGAAGACGCCAAGTTCGCCGCGCTCCTCAAAGACCACCCCGACTTTTACGAGAAGGTCCAGGAGTTAAAGCGCCGGATCAACGCGAAACGCGGCCGCGAGGCGGAGGCGCCCCTCAACATCAAGGTTATAGATTTCGGCGAAGGACTTTATTGGGGCGATATCGGCCAGTTGGCCAAGGCCCGGGCCACCCTCTGGGCGGTCAACGACCGTTATTCCGAGGAAGGCGAGTTTGCCCGCCGTTTGGCCGCCCTGGAAAACGTCAAGCCCGATAAATTCAACAACATCGTTGTGGGCGATTCCCTGGTTCCCCAGGACGGCAGCGTGCGCAACAGCGTGATCATCGACACGAAAATTTACGGCCCCTCGGACGTGGACGGCGCCGTGCTGGTGGACAGCCGGCTGGGCGAGGCCCGCGTTGAGCAGGGGTCCGTGGTCTTCGGTTCCGCGGTCATGCGGCTCCGCATGGGGCAGAACGCGTTCTCCTACGCGTCGATGAAGGACGCCTCCGAAGAAGTGGACACCCTGGACATTCCGAGGGACGGGGTGCATACCAGCATCCCGGCCGACCCGGCGGAGGTTTCCAGGGGATTGGAGGACTGGCGCGCCGACTCCACCGTCGACGTGGGCGCGAAAGAGAACTACACCTCGGCTAAGTTCGGAAACCCCGGTTCGTTCGGAGAAAAATTCAAGCAAATGCGCCAAAGGGAAGTACCTCCAGCGGATGTGGAACAGTCGGTAAACGAACAATTCCGGAAGCCTCTCATCGATCGTATGGAGACCACTTACTTCCGCGGCAAAAAACCCAAACACCTCGCCTTCGGCACCAGCGGCCTGCGCGGCCTGGTCACCGACATCACGGATTTGGAAGCCTATATCAACGCCCGGGGTTTCTTGGACTATCTCCTTACTATCCCGGAGTCCGAGGGCGGCGTCCGGCTTGACCCCAATCAAAACACCTACATTTCCATCGCCGGGGACCTGCGGTCCAGCACGCCTCGCATCATGAAGGCCGTGGCCCGGGCCATCGAGGACGCGGGCTTTAAGGTGGAGAACCTGGGCCTCATCCCCACCCCGGCCCTTACCTATTACGCCATGCAAAAGGGCCGGGCCAGCGTCATGGTGACGGGCAGCCACATTCCTTTCGACCGCAACGGCATCAAGTTCAACAAGGTCAACGGCGAGGTCTTGAAGTCGGACGAGGCAGGCATATTGAGAAACGTTGCGGCCGTCCGGCGCGCCGAGTACGTCCGGCCCCCGAAGGATTCGCTTTTCAAGGACGACGGACTCTTCCGCCGCGGCCGAGCCCCCCGGCTGCCCACGGTGGACCGGCAAGCCGAGTCGGCTTATAAGCAGAGGTATCTGGACATTTTCTCCGGGAACCCATTGAGAGGGATGAACGTCGTCGTGTTCCAGCATTCAGGCGTGGGCCGGGACATCGTGGTGGATATCCTCAAAGGGCTGGGGGCCAAAGTGTGCCCGGCCGGCCGCAGCAAGGACTTTATTCCCATTGATACGGAAAATATAGACGAGGAGCAGATGGCTCGCCTCCAGGCCCTGGCGGACCAGCAAGCCCGCAAGGCCGGGGTGAAGATGGACGCGGTCATCAGCTTCGACGGCGATACGGACCGGCCCCTCGTGGCGGGAGTGGACGAGGACGGAAAGGTGCGGTTCTTCGGAGGGGACATACTGGGGATCGTGGTGGCGCAACACCTTAAGGCGGATTTCGCCGCCGTTCCCATCAGCGCCAACGACGCGGTGGACCAGGCCGCGCAGACCGGCCTGGGCTTTACAGTCAAGAAGACCAAAATCGGGTCTCCCTATGTGATCGCGGCCATGAACGAAGCGCGGGAGTCGGGGAACCGCTTGGGTATCTTCCAAAGGATCGTCTCTTGGGAGGCCAACGGCGGTTTCCTGACGGGCTCCGATATGGAGGTGAACGGGAAATCTTTCAAAGCCCTTCCCACGAGAGACGCGGTTCTGCCCATCCTGGCCGCGCTCCTGTCGGCCAAGGAAGCCGGGTCCCTGTCCGCCCGGTTCAGCCGGCTCCCCTCCCGCCACAGCCGGGCCGGCATGCTCGACAATTTCCCAACGGAAGTCAGCCGTGAAATGATCCGGCGTTTTTCACCCCAGGACGCTGCGGTTCAAGAGGTCCATTTCCGGAAAAACTCCGTTCTCTTGGTCGACCAGGATGAGCGGCCGGATGAACGTCCTTCGGATGATCCCGCCGCGGCGGACTTGCTCGCGAAGAAGGGCGAGTTGGAGGTGTTCTTTGCGCCCAGGGAAGGGGAGGAATCCCCGCTGTTCGAAGGCGGCATTGTCCGCATCAATTATCAGGACGGCATCCGCATTTTCTTCCGCAACGGCGACATCGCGCACATCCGGCCCTCCGGCAACGCGCCTCAATTGAGGATTTACTCCAACGCGGGCTCTTCGGACCGCGCCGAGAAGATCGTTTTGGAAGGCAGAAGCGAGCCCTCCGGAATCCTTCGTAGATTAGAGCGGTGGGTGACCGAGAGGGCCGGGACCAAGTCCATCCGCTCCGCCAATCTGGCGGCCCAGGGCGTGTTGGGTGTTTACGTCCTTTCCGCTCTGTCCCTTTCCCTCACGGTATCGGTCGTGGTGAGTGTGACGACTCCTATATACCTGCCGCTGGCCGTCATGGTGTCGGTGGTGGCCGTTCCGGCGTCCGGCGCGGCGGGGTGGCGGCGGGGGCGGTTCCATCGCGAGCAGGCGGCGCGCCTTCGGGCCGCGGCGGAGGCGGTGGAGGGCCTGCCCGGGACTGAGCGGGAAAGCCATGAAGGCCTGAACGCCCGCCTGAAAAAAGACGAAACCCATTACGTGGACGGTCGCCGGGGCAAGCAAAGCTTCACCGTGGTCCATAACCATCGGCTGGAATCGGCCGCCGAAGCCCGGGGCGTCTCGGAAATGGCGGTGAATCCGCTGATCCTGAGCCGCCTGTCCAACATGGAGCAGCGGTCCATCCTGCACCACGAAGCCCGCCACATCGAGTTCCGCGTCAACCACCCCCGGCTGGCCGGCCTGCCTTTCATCGGGTCCCTCATCGAGGAGCTCGTGGTTTCCCGCCGGGACGTGATTGACGGCGACGAGGTTTATCTTTCTTTCGCCCAGGATGTTTTCGCATTGATTCAGGGACAGGTGGAAGGCGCCACAAAGTGGACGCCGCTGGCCCATGGCCTGGATTTGAGCGTGACCATGAAATCGGAGGATCGGGACCAGGCCGTGCGGGAGGCTTTGGCCGTCCTGCGGGAGGACGTGGACCTGGTCTCCGCCCGGTATTTGTTGGCCAAGCTTCGCCCGGCCCTGGCTGGAAAAAGGGGAAACAAGCTCCTCGGCGAACTGGGCTGGACGGCCGAAGAAGCCGCCACCATCCTGCGCCTCTTGCAATACTTGGTGCTTCCCAACGAGCCTATCCAGACCGACCCCCATTTCGCCTTTTACGAATGGTACGGGCAAATTCTCAAGACGCTCCACGGCACGGACAAGCCGCCTTCCCAAACGTGGCCATTTTTTAGCGACTTTCCCGGCATCGGCCCGGCCGATGTCACGGACACGGCCATCGTGATCGCTGGGAAACGGGCTCTAAAACCCATGACCATGCGCAACCTGGTCCTGCGGACGCCCCAGGTCCTGGGGCCCGAAGGCGCGGACCCGTCCAACAAAAACCAGAAATATATCTTCGTCAAGTTCATGGACACCTCCGATTTCCCGCCCTTCGCCCACGTGGGATTCAATACGGAGGCCCTGAAGCAATTAAAAAGGCAGTGGGTCGCGGACCGCCGCAGCGGCGCCGAATACAACTCCGACATCGAATTCCTGAGGGACTTCCGGAAACATTTCGCCGAATTGCTCAAGCGGGACCGGGAGCTGACGGAAAACCTGCGCGATCTCGTCCAGGTGAGGACGGAGGAGGAGTTTCAGTCCTTCAAGGACGCCTACAAGGCCTGGGCCATCGCCCAGGCCGAGGCGGATTGGGCAGGCGAGGCGGTCATGGACCTTTCGCCTTTCACGGAAAACGGCCGGGGCACCGAGGCGGCCCAAGTGTTGGAAGAACAGAAAAAAGTCCGTTTTGAGATCGTCCGGCTCATGCACAAAATTCCTTTTCAGGAGAACCAGGCCATCCTCATCGAGACCCCCACGGTCCACGCCATCGCCGGCCTGTCCCTGCAAATTCACCCGCCGGACCAGCCCAAGGACGAGCTGTGGATCTACAAGATGATCTACGACGACAAGGGCAAGCCCATCGGCGCGCTCTTGGTGGAACCCCAACGGACCTTCGATAAGACGGATTCCGGCGCGGATTTTTACACGCCCTTCGCCTGGGACTCGGAGGAAGGTCGCTTGGGTTTCCGAAAGAACATGACGCCGGAATTTCTAGACGGTTTCGCGGCCGGCATGGACGCCACGCCCCGGCCTGTGGATCATTATCTGCGTTCCACCGAGCCCATGGAGGTGCCGGGCGCGGTCAATGAAGGCGGGGCGGGCTGGCATCGGTCCGTGGACGAAGCCGGCTGGCCTTATTTCCTGGTGCGGGAACTGCGTTTCAGCGCCGCCGGCCGGTCCCGAACGCCTCTGGAGCACCATAGTTTCGTGGAAATCCACGCCACCCGGGGAGAAGTGGAAATCGTTTTGAAAAGAGAGGGACAGCCTTCCCGCACGGTGACTGTCACGCCCAAGCATCCCGTTTTCCTCCCGGCCGGCCTGCCCTATGACGCCATCGAATACGCGTCCAAAGGCCCCGCCGAGCTCCTTTATTTCGCCCGCCGGCCGGCAGCCTCGGCCGATACCGAAAAACAGGCCGAAACAAAGGTAGGCTCCATTGAAATGCCGCCCGCGCAGAAGGAACGACAGCGGCGGTTCAATGAGGAGGGTGCCAAGGAGTGGATCAAAAAGCTCTTGGCGCGAATCCCCGGGCGCAATCCCCTGGAGGACCAGGAGGCTTTGGTCGAGGCTAATCGGATCGATCACGTCTATCCGGATCTGAAGCCCGGCAATGTCCGGCCCGCCAAGCCTGAGTCCATCGCCGACATACTGGGTGAACTCGCAGAAGAAGATTTGGACACCATCAAAAGCTTCAGCGGCGGAGTGAATGGCGCATCCCTTTACGATCAGATTCAACCACGCGGGAAAAGAAGCTTCTGGCGGGAGTTGTTCCGCAGGTCGCCGGTGGAAAAGGTGATTCGCGACCGTCTGAAGGGGCACATGGTTGACATCACCCTCTTGGGCGGCGTCGCCACGCGATTGGCCAAATTGAACAAAGGCAAGCCGGTTTACTTTTTCAGCTTGCGGGAGATACTGACGGCGCCTATCGAAGAATTCGAAGGCGAAGATATCCAGTCCTTCCTTTTAAGCCTCCGGAATAGAGCCGATGCCAAGGAACTGGAGGGCCTCGATCTCGACATGCCCTACGGGCGGTGGATATTTTGGGCCTACAGGATCGAAGTTGAACGGCTCGTTCGTGAAGCCAACAAGCGGACCGATCAATGGAAAAAGCGGCATCCCGTCGCCTACGCGCTGCTCCGGATCGTGTCCTTCGGCGGATGGAACCCCTATTATGATCCGCGAACGGCGGTCAACAACCAGAAATACATCATCCATGTGAATCAAGAGGCGGGCCCGGAAATTATTCGCGACATGGCCCGGGAAGATTTCTTCGGGTTCAACCTTGAGAACATCGTTTTCCTTTTCCAGGACGTCTACAACTCATGGGAATACGATCCACAGAGCGGCGAGTTAACCCGCGATCCGGAGCATAAACGCGTTTTCGGGCATGGGCAGCTCCTCTACGACCAAGTCGTCCCGGGCTTTGCTTTCCTCATGGAAAGGGCCCCGGACGGGCGTTATGTGCAGAAATTTATTTCCCAGGATGCCATGGACTCCATGATGGAGCGGGGAGGAAGGATGGCATCCGTGGAGGAAGTGGGCGACGTCAACATGCTGGTGAATCCCCTCAAGCTCGGTCAAGACGTGGCCGCCCGGGTCAATTTCGACCGCGGGTACACCTACATCGGACGCGTGGCGGAGAACCTGACGAAGCAAAAGGGCGGATATGCCGTCGAGGATGAGGATGGGCGACAGGTCATTCTGGAACAATATTTGATCGAAGGTCGTGATTACGACCATTTAAAGGGATCAATGCTGAATTTCTGGGGCATTCGGTACATTATGAAGCCCGTGGCTCGGAAGCTTCGCAAATCCAAGCCCTTTTATACCTTGGATGTGCGGGAAAACGCACGGAAGCAGAAACGTTTGGCCATAGAGACGTATATGTCTAACCTGGGGCTTTTAGGGATTGGCGCTAGATTCAGAAGCCTGTCCGCCTTTCTGTCCAGGACGGGGTTCCCCGTCGGAATCCGCTTCAAAGCGGTCTTTCTGCCCGGCGACGCTGGAACGACGTTTAAGAAACCTGAGTCCTTGGAGAATGTCATCAGCGCATACCGCCGGCAGGGCGAGGCGGTGGATTCCGTCCGTTCCGGGCCCGAATTGGCTCAAGAAGGCGCTCAGCCGGCGGCGAGGCTTGAGGACTCTCTTGTGCCGAACGTGGGAGTCCAGTCCGTCGGATTTGAAGGCCGGTATCCATCCTTGGTGATCACCCAGATGCTCGAGGCTCCCTCTTTCCTGAAGATAACGGCTTCCGCGTTTTTTGACCAAAAGGAGTCGGCGGAGCAGGGTGATTTGCCATATGACCGTATTTCAGCCCCGACTTTCCTGCGGACATCGCCCTATTGGGCTGAAGCGGAGCGTAACGGATTTTTCCGCTGGGCTAAAGAAAATCCGGTTAAGGCGAGGGCCTTGCACGAACAAATCCAAGTCCAACTCGCGCGTCAGAACATGGCCGACCCTGTGAAATGGTCGGAGCGGGAAGCGGGACTGGTGGCTTTGGCTATGGCCATGGAGTTGATAGACGAGGAAAGCATTCGAAATGGCCGCGCCCAGGCGCTGATGGACATTTACAATCGGGAGATGCGCATCCAGGAAGAGGCGGCCGGGGTCGGAACGAACGATGAGCGGCTTGCGCCTGTCTCGGGAGGCGCGGCCGGAGAAGTTTCGCGGTCTGCGGGAATTTTACAGCGCATCGCCCGGCTTTTGAACCTGGACTTTAACATCGTCCATTTGCCCGTGGTCGCGCGCGCCGAGGACGGCCGGCTGGCCT
>JBQTIM010000061.1:0-3789 GCA_052388135.1 Elusimicrobiota bacterium | reverse complement strand
CCCCGTCGGCCTGGCGGCCGGCTTCGACAAAAACGCCGAGGTTTTGCCGGGTTTGGAAACGCTCGGGTTCGGTTTTTTGGAAGCGGGCACGCTGACGCCTCGGCCTCAAGCGGGCAACCCGCGGCCGCGGATTTTCCGCCTGCCCCGCGACGGGGCGCTGGTGAACAGCCTGGGTTTCAACAACGCCGGCGCCGCCGCCGCGGCCCACCGCTTCTCCGAGGGTTCCTGCCGCACGAACCACGGACGGGTCCGGAGCCCCACGGGCCTGACGATTCCCTTGGGGATCAACATCGGCAAAAACAAGGACACGCCGCCGGAGGAGGCCGCCGGCGACTACCTGTTTTGCCTGGAGCTCCTGCATCCCTGGGCGCAGTTCTTCGTGGTGAACGTCAGCTCGCCCAACACGCCGGGCCTGCGGGACCTCCAAAAACCTTCGGAGCTGGAGCCCCTTTTGTCGGCGCTGGGCAAAAAGAACGAGGAGCTCGCCCGGGAAACCGCCGGCGTCCACAAGCCTCAGCTCTTCGTGAAGCTTTCCCCCGACGAGGAGCACGGCGAGGAGACGGTGGAGATCGCGCTGCGCTGCGGCTTTTCCGGCGTCGTCGCGTCCAACACCACCCGGTCCCGCGAGGGCCTGTCGTCTTCCGCTCCGGCCCAGGGCGGCCTCAGCGGCCGCCCTTTGCGCGCCCGCTCCACGGCGCTCGTCAAGAGGCTCCACAAAGCCGCGCGGGGACGGCTCCACATCGTCGGCGTGGGCGGCGTCTTCAACGCCGAGGACGCCTACGAAAAAATTTTGGCCGGCGCCTCCCTGGTGGAGGTCTACACGGGCCTCGTCTATCAAGGGCCTTCCCTCGCGCGCGACGTCAACCGCGGTTTGCTAAAATTGCTGCGGCGGGACGGGTTCCGCAGCGTTCAAGAAGCCGTGGGAAAGGGCGTTTGACATGAAGAAGAAAGGCCTCATCGTGGCGCTGGACGTGGATTCGCCGGCCGAAGCCAAGGCCCTGGTCCGGCGCATCGGCGACGCGGTGGATTTCTACAAGGTGGCGCCGTCTTTGTACTTTCAGGATCCGGGCATCGTTTCCTGGCTGCGGGAGCGGGCCAAAAAGGTGTTCCTGGATTTTAAATGGTATGATATCCCGTCTCAAACGGCCCGATCCGTGCGGGCGGCGGGGCGCATGGGCGTTGCGGCCTGCACCATCCACGCCTCCGCCGGTTCCGCGGTCATGAAGGCGGTCTTGAGCGTTCGGCCCCGCCCCCGCGTTTGGGGGGTCACGGTCTTGACGAGCCTGTCGGGACCGGAGCTGAAAGAAACCGGCGTTCCTTCAAGCCCGCCGGACCAAGTTTTGCGGCTGGCCGCCCTGGCCCAGGCCCGAGGTCTGGACGGGTTGGTCTGCTCGCCCCAAGAAATATCCCTGCTTCGGCGGAACGGCATCCGCTCCACCCTCGTGACGCCCGGCATACAATGGGGCGGCGGCGGAGGGGGCGATCAAAAGCGGACGGCCTCTCCCCGGCAGGCTTGGGCCGACGGAGCCGATCACATCGTGGTCGGACGGGCGATTTTGGAAGCCGAAAACCCCGCGGAGGCCGCCCTCCGCATATTGGACGAAAGACCTTCGCCGCGCCCGGCCGGCCGGGCCGCAAAAAAACCATGAAGAGGACGCCATGTTGAGCGATCAAGAGATTCGAGCCATCCTGGAGGAATCCGGGGCCCTGCTCTCGGGGCATTTCAAGCTGTCCAGCGGGCGCCACAGCGGCCATTATTTGCAGTGCGCGCAGGTTTTGCAGCATCCCGACAAGGCCGAACTTTTGTGCCGGACGCTGGCGGAGAAATGCTCCGCCCACGGCGTCGGCATCGAGAACCGCATCCACACGGTGGCGTCGCCGGCGGTGGGCGGGTTGGTCATCGGCCAGGAGCTGGCGCGGGCGCTCAAGGCGCGGTCCGTCTTCGCCGAGCGCGGCGCGGACGGGAAAATGGCTTTCCGCCGCGGCTTCAAGCTGGCGCCGCGGGAAACCGTTTTGCTGGCCGACGACGTTCTGACCACGGGCGGCTCCCTGCGGGAATTGTTCGAGCTGGCCCAGGCCCAAGGGGCGCGGGTGGTGGGCGTGGCCGCGGCGGCCGAGCGCGGTTTCCACGACAAAACGTTCAAGGTTCCCCGCGACGTCCTCATCAAGCTGGATTTTCAGGATTACGAGCCGGCGGAGTGCCCGCTGTGCCGGCAAGGCCTTCCCATCGACAAGCCGGGCAGCCGCCCCGCCGCCTGAGCATGAGCAATATTCGATGGATGAAACCCAAGCAACGTCGCGGGCCTTCCCGGCCCGCGCCCGGCCAAGAGGCCCTTTTTGCTTGTCCAAAAAGGGCCTCCTGGACCTCCAAAAAGACACCCCCGGCGGCCTGCGCGCGCCATCTTCACGGCGGCCGACATTCCGCCCCCTCAACGGCCTGTCGGGGGCTCCAGGTCGGCCTCCCGCTCCCGTGAAAATGGCGTGCTCGAACCGCCACAGGGGGACCCGTAAATCCACAGCCCAAACCCGCTGTACAGCCAAAGGCTTTACAAAGATGCTCTGCAATCCTCTATGGCCCGACTGAAACCCTGGACGTACCGGCGCGCCGGCGTGGACATTGACGCCGGCGACGCGCTGGTGGACCGCATCCGCCGCCGCCTTCCCTCCATCGGCGATTTCGCCGGCCTCTTTCCGTTCCCCAAGGGCTACAAGAAACCCTACCTCGTGGGCTGCACCGACGGAGTGGGCACGAAGCTGAAATTGGCACAGGACCTGGGCGTTCACGACACCATCGGCATCGACCTCGTGGCCATGAACGTCAACGACTTGATCTGCTGCGGGGCGAAGCCCCTGTTCTTCCTGGATTATTTCGCGGCGGGAAAGCTCGACGTGGACGTGGCGGAAAAGGTGATCCGGGGCATCATCAAGGGCTGCGAGGAATCGGATTGCGCGCTCATCGGCGGCGAGACGGCGGAGATGCCGGGCATGTACCCGCCCGGGGAATACGACCTGGCTGGCTTTTCCGTGGGCGTGGTGGACGAATCGCAAAGGGTGCGCAGCGACCGCATCCGGCCGGGCGATGTTTTGCTGGGCTTGTCCTCCTCGGGCGTCCACTCCAACGGCTATTCCCTGGTGCGGGCCCTGTTCAAGGGGAAGGACCTGAAGACGTGGGGGAAAAAACTTTTGGCGCCGACCCGCCTATACGTCCGTCCCGTCCTGAAAGCTTTGAAAAATTTCCCCGGCGCCGTCAAAGGCATCGCCCACATCACGGGCGGCGGACTGCTGGAGAACGTGCCGCGGTTCCTTCCCGAAAAGACGGACGCCGTTTTCTTCCGCGCCTCGTGGCCCGTGCCCGAGGTCTTCACGGAAATCCGGCGCCGCGGCCGCGTGGAGGAGAAGGAAATGTTCCGCACCTTCAACATGGGTCTCGGCATGGTCCTGGCGGTGGATCCGGACAAAGCCGAGGCGGTGCGGAGAGCCCTCGGCGCGCACCGCGTGGGCCGGGTGGAGCGGGGCCGGCGGGTCGTGCGGTTGGTTTAGTGGAGAGGCCCGGGGCGGCGCGCCCCGTCGGCGTCGGCGTGCTGGCGTCGGGCGGCGGGTCCAATTTCGAATCTTTGGCGGAAGCGGTCCGGAGCGGCGCTATCCCCGGAGCGGAGATGCGGTTCCTCGTCTGCAACCGGCCCGGCGCCGGCGCCCTTGAGCGCGCCCGCCGGCTCGGTGTGGAAGCTCTGGTGCTGGAGCCCAAGGATTATCCCGACCGGGGCGTCTACTACGAGCGGATCGGCGACG
>JBQTIM010000060.1:0-3612 GCA_052388135.1 Elusimicrobiota bacterium | reverse complement strand
TCGTCACGGGCGCGGCCCCAGGCGGCGGAAAAGCCCGCGCTGGCGGAGCGAGCGGTAAAACTCCGTCAACATGGTCTTGAGCTTGTCCGCGTCGATCTCGCGGTCCAGTTTCCCTTCGCGCGCCACGGAGACGGCGCCCGTCTCCTCGCTCACCACCAGCACGAGCGCGTCGGAAATTTCCGAAAGCCCGATGGCGGCGCGGTGCCGGGTGCCCAAAATTTTCAAAATGTCCGGGTCGTTGGACAGGGGGAGCACGCAGCCGGCGGCCACCACGCGGTCCTCGCGGATGATCACGGCGCCGTCGTGCAGCAGTGTGCGGGGATGGAAAAGCGTCAACAAAAGCTCGCGCGTGATTTCGGCGTTCACGGGCGTGCCCGTGTCAATGAAGTTTCGCAGGCCGGTTTCCTGTTCGAGAGCGATGAGTATGCCGACGCGGTTCTGCGAGGCCTCCTTGACGGCCGCCGTGATCTCGTTGATGAAACTCAGGTCTTCGGGCAGGATGATCCTTCCCAGGCGCTGGCTGCCCAGCTTGGCGAGCATGGCTCTCAGCTCCGGCTGAAAGACCACCGCCAGAACCACCACCCAGGCGACCCAGAAAGTGCGCAGCAGCCAGCCCAGGGTGGGCAGGCGCAGGACGTGCTGCACAAGGAACGTGACCGCCGCCAGGATGACGACGCCCATGATCACCTGCATGGCCCGGGTGCCCTGGATGAGGAGGAGTATGCGGTAAAAAATGAAAGCCACCAGGCAGATGTCGGCCAGGTGGATCAGGTAGGAGCGCCAAAGGTGGACCAGCGTGTCGAGCATGGTTGGGTGGGGGAGCCCGCAGGCTCTCGTCAATCAAAAGGACCGGGAACGCCTATTGGTTTGGCCGGGCCTTCGCGAATTCACCGCGCCCGGCGCGAATCCGCCGGCGGCCGTCCAAACCAAGTCCTTTGGATAGGCTCTTATATTTTATCAACTCCGGAGGCCGCCCGCCAGACTTTCAAAGACCGCGCCGCGGCCCTCACGTCGTGGACGCGCAGGATGTGCACGCCCTGCAGGGCCGCCCAGAGGCCGCTGGCCAGAGTGGCTTCCTCCCGCTCATCGGGGGGCGGCAGCGGGCCATCCTCGGACAATAGGCGGCCCAAAAAAGATTTGCGGGACGCTCCCAAAAGCACAGGTTTCCCCATTTCCACGAACGAGCGCAAGTTTTTCAGGATGGCCAGATTGTGTTCCAAAGTTTTTCCGAAACCGATGCCGGGATCCAGCACCGCCTGGTTCTTCAGGCCTTGGTCCGCCAGAAAGCCCAGGCGCTCCTGAAAAAAATCCTTTATTTCCCGCACGACGTCCCCATAAGCAGGGTTGTCCTGCATGTCGGAGGGAGAGCCCTGCATGTGCATGAGGATGACGGGAACGCCGTGCTCCCGCAAGACCGCGGCCATGCCGGCGTCGAAACGCAGGGCGGAAACATCGTTGACGAGAGAAGCCCCTTCCTCAAGGCAGAGGCGGGCGACCTCGGCTTTTGTGGTGTCCACGGAAATAGGAAGGGATGGGAAGCGCTGGGCGAGGACCTCCACCACGGCAACAACGCGGCGGATTTCCTCCTGCAGGGGAACGGGCGGGGCGCCGGGACGGGTGGACTCCCCCCCCACGTCGATGATGTCCGCGCCCTCCTCGGCCATGGCCTCCGCCCGGGCGAGCGCGGCTTCGGGAGACAGGAACTTCCCGCCGTCCGAAAACGAGTCCGGCGTGACGTTGAGAACGCCCATCAAGTGAACCCGCGAGGAAAGGTTCAAATCGCCGGCCCGGGTGTTCAGGATCATGAATGGCGAAACAAGGAGCGGGCGGCTGCTGCGTCCCGCTCCTTCGCGCCGCCGTCAGGCGGGGTTGGGGACAGGGGCGCCGGCGCCGCCGATTTCGGGGCGGCCTTTGTCCGAGGAAGGACCGGGAAGTCCCGTGACGGGCTTGTCCAACGGCTCGCCGCGGACGATCTTTTCGATCTCGTCGCTGTTCAGCACTTCTTTCTCGACCAGCGCCTTGGCCAGCGCTTCGAGCTTCGAGCGGTTTTCCTTGAGTATCTTGCGCACGCGGTCCATGCATTCGGCCAGGATGCGCTTGATCTCCTCGTCGATGGCCTGGGCGGTGTTGTCGGAGTAGTCGCGCCCGTGGCCGATCTCGCGGCCCAGGAACATTTCCCCGCGGTCTTTCTGGTAGGTGGCGAGCCCCAGCCGCTCGGACATGCCGTACTCGCAGACCATTTTGGTGGCGATCTGCGTGGCTTTGTTGAGGTCGTCCTGGGCGCCGGTGGTGATGTCGGCGAAGATCAGCTCCTCGGCGCACCGCCCGCCGAGCAGAACGCACAAGCGGTTCACGATCTCGGACTTGGGCGTCAGGTACTTGTCCTCGGTCGGAAGCTGGAGGGTGTAGCCCAGGGCCGGTCCCCGGGGAATGATGGAAACTTTGTGGACCGGGTCCGCCGTCGGCATCATCTTGGCCACCAGCGTGTGCCCCGATTCGTGGTAGGCGATGATGGATTTTTCTTTCTCCTGCATGACGCGGCTCTTGCGTTCGGGTCCGGCGATGACGCGGTCGATGGCTTCTTCCAGTTCTTTCATTTCCACCCACTGTTTGTTGCGGCGGGCGGCCAGGAGGGCGGCTTCGTTGACCAAATTGGCCAGGTCCGCTCCCACGAAGCCGGGCGTGCGGCGGGCGATGACGTTCAGGTCCACGCCGGGCCCCAGCTTGATCTGCTTGGCGTGCACGCGGAGGATCTCCTCGCGGCCCTTCAGGTCGGGCATGGGGACGGTGATCTGCCGGTCGAAGCGGCCGGGGCGCAGGAGCGCGGGGTCCAGAACGTCGGGCCGGTTGGTGGCGGCGATGAGGATGACGCCCTCTTTGGTGTCGAAGCCGTCCATTTCCACCAGGATTTGGTTCAGGGTCTGCTCGCGCTCGTCGTGGCCGCCGCCGATGCCGGCGAAGCGCTGGCGGCCCACGGCGTCTATTTCATCGACGAAAAGAAGGCAAGGGGCGTTTTTGCGGCCCTGCTCGAAAAGGTCCCGCACGCGGGAGGCGCCCACGCCCACGAACATCTCCACGAAATCCGAGCCCGAGGAGGAGAAGAACGGCACGTTGGCTTCGCCCGCCACGGCCTTGGCCAGGAGGGTTTTGCCCGTGCCCGGCGCGCCGTAGAGCAGGACGCCCTTGGGAATTTTTCCGCCCAGCTTCTGGAACTTGGCGGGGCTCTTCAGGAACTCGATGATCTCCTGGAGTTCCTCCTTGGCTTCGTCGCAGCCCGCCACGTCGGCGAAAGTGATTTTCTGTTTGCGGCCCGTTTGAAGCTTGGCTTTGGAGCGGCCGAAAGCCATGGCCTGCCGGCCGCCGCCCTGCATCTGGCGGATGATGATGAACCACCACAGGAAGAAAAACACCGCCACCCAGATGAGGTTCATGAGCATGGAGCCCACCCAATTGCGCTCGGGCTCGCCGGAAAAGCGGTCCACTCCGGATTGCTCCAGGTCTTTGACGAGGTTGGGATCGTTCAGAGGGATGGTGCGGAAGGCGGCGGCCTTCCCGTCGTCGGTTTTGAACTTGCCCTTGATAAGGCTCTCGCGGACGGTGACCTCGGTGACG
>JBQTIM010000059.1:0-4132 GCA_052388135.1 Elusimicrobiota bacterium | reverse complement strand
TTGGGGAAAGTCTTGGTTTGAAAGAATCGCCAGGGTTTTCAAATGTTCCATCGGCCTCTGAATCGCTGAGGAAACGTATCGCTATCATTCCGTCCGAAGAAACCGAGAAGCATTGGTCGGATAGACTTGTAAAGAAAGAGCCTGAAATCAGGATTAAGGCCATCGAGCGATTAGGGCGGTTCGGGACTCAGACAGCATTAGGTCATGTTCTTGGTCGGGAAAAAGACACAAGCCCTCAAGTGAGGCTTAAGCTGATTTCCGTTTTATCCGCGTCGCCTTGCCCGGAGGCTCTCGGTGCTCTCAACAGGATGACAAAAGACAGCGACCCGGCGGTGGCGCAAGCGGCAAGAGAAGCATTGAATCTAAACCAGGTGCTCTTGCAAGGAGGAGAACTGCAGGCGTCGGTGGCTATCGAGACGGATAAACAGTCCAAGGCCATGGAATTAAGTGTCCAGAGAAAAGAGCCAATGATGGTACCGGCTACGCAGTCCGATGATAAGAGAAGACACGGTGATATCAAAATAGTGAATCAGAACGATGAAAAACAGTCCAGAGCACCAACGAGGAGCTGGAAACCGCCAAAGAGGAATTGCAGTCGACGAACGAAGAGCTCACCACGGTCAACGAAGAGCTCCAGAACCAAAACCTGGAGCTCGGCCAGGCCAACAACGACCTGAACAACCTGTTCAACAGCGCCAACCTGCCCATCATCATGCTGGGGAACGACCTGCGCATCCGGCGGCTGACCCGGACGGCGGAGAAGCTGCTCAGCATCCTCCCCACGGACGTGGGGCGGCCCCTGAGCGACCTGAAGCTGCACGTCTCCATCCCGGATTTGGAAACCTTGCTCCTCTCGGTCCTCGACACGGTCCAAGTCAAAGAGCTGGAGATCCAGGACCGGCAGGGCCGTTGGTATTCCCTGCGCATCCATCCCTACAAGACGGCCGAGAAAAAGATCGACGGCGCCGTGCTTTTCTTCGTCGACATCGACTCCGTCAAAGGCGTCGAGAAGCTGACCCGCGGCCTGGAGGAGCTCAAGATCGCCCAGAAGTACAGCGAAGGCATCGTGCAAACGGTGCGGGGCCCTTTGCTGATCCTCGACGCCGGCCTTCGCGTCATCCGCGGGAACCCGTCTTTCTACCGGGCTTTTCAGGTCTCAAAAGAAGAGACCGAAAACAAACTCATCCACGAGATCGGGAACGGGCAGTGGGACATCCCCAGGCTGAAGTCGTTTTTGAAGAACGCCTTTTCCGCGGAGGACGGCTTCGAAGATTACGTTGTGGAGAGAATTTTCCCCAGGATCGGGCGCCGAACCATGCTCCTCAGCGGCCGGCGGATCGTCTTGGACGGGGCGGGAACTCAAACCATCCTGCTGGCGATGGAAGACATCACGGACCGCAAGCGGTCGGAGAAGCGGATGAAGGCCGCCTTGGAGGAGAAAGAAATACTCCTGAGGGAAGTCCACCACCGGGTTAAAAACAATTTGCAGATCATCTCCAGCCTGCTCAAGATGCAGTCCGGCATTTCGGCCGACGACAATGTGTCGGCGTCCTTGAGGGAGAGCCAGGACCGCATCCAGGCCATCGCTCTCGTGCATGAAAAACTTTACGGGTCGGACAGCCTGTCCAGCATCGACATGGGGCAGTATGCGGAGGGCCTGGCCTCCCAGCTGATACGCTCTTACGACGGATCGGAAAGGATCGGCCTGCAAGTCCGGGCGGACCGCGTGTCCCTGGGCGTCGAGACGGCCCTCTCCTGCGGCCTGATTTTGAACGAGCTGGTCTCGAACGCGCTGAAACACGCTTTCCCGAACGGACAGAGAGGGACCGTGCGGGTGGAAGTGCGCGCCGGGAAGGGCCGTCAAGTGATGCTGGAGGTCGGGAACGACGGCCTCGCCCTTCCGGAGGGCCTGAGCGAGTCGCAAGGCGGTTCTTTGGGGCTGCGCCTGGTGCGGCAGTTGGCGGAGCAACTGGGGGGGAGCTTGACCATTCACAGCTCTCTCAAGGGCGCCGCCATGACCGTCCGATTTCCTTCTCACGCCGGGGTGACGGCGATCGTCCCCCAAGGAGCCGACCATGCTTAAAATTCTGATTGCCGAAGACGAGCGCATCATCGCCGACGATATTCAAACCACGCTGCGGCGTTTCGGCTACGACGCCCCGGACATCGTTTCATCGGGGGAGGAAGCCCTGCGGAGCGCGGCCGCCGCGCCTCCCGACCTCGTGCTCATGGACATAAAGCTGAAAGGGAAAATGGACGGGATCGACACCGCCCATCAGCTGCGCGAGCGGTTCAACATCCCCGTCGTTTATCTCACGGCCTACGCGAACGACGAGCTGATCGAACGGGCGAAATTCACCAGGCCGCTGGGTTACGTCGTGAAGCCTTTTAAAGACAGGGCCCTGCGGGCCACGCTCGAACTGGCGGAATACAGGGGCCGGCTGGAGAAGCAGTTGCAGGAAAGCCATCGGTGGCTGGACGCGACCTTGAAATGCCTGGGGGAAGCCGTGGCGGCGACGGACGCGCGCGGCGCCATCACCTTCGTCAACCCGGCGGCGGAAACGCTCACGGGCTGGAAAGCCGAGGAAGTCCTGGGGAAAAAGCTGGCCTCCGTTTTTAAATTGCTTCAAGAGGCGTCGCTGGAGGACGCCTACGAGAACGCCCGGAAGAGCGGGGCCGCCGTCCGTCTCGGCGATGCCCTCCTGTCCAGCGGGGGCAAGCTGCTCTCCATCGACGCCGTGGTCGCGCCCGTGCGGGACGCGAAGGGGAACCACCTGGGCATGGTCCTGGTGTTCCAAGACGTCACCGAGCGCAGGCGGTCCGAAAGACGGACCCGCGATCTGAACGTCGAGCTCGAGCGCCGCGTGGACGAACGCACCGTCCAGCTCAAAGACGCGACGGTCGAGTTGGTCAAAGCCCGGGACGAGGCCGTGGAAGCCCTCAAGGTGAAGGCGCAGTTTTTGGCCAACATGAGCCACGAGATAAGGACGCCCCTGAACGCCGTCATCGGAATGACCGAGCTGGTCCTGAACACTCCCTTGAACGACGGGCAAAGGGAAGGCCTGGAAACCGTGCGCAGTTCCGGCGAAGCCTTGCTCGGCGTCGTCAACAGCGTCCTGGATTTTTCAAAAGCGGAGGCCGGGAAGCTTCTTCTGGAAGAGAGGGACTTCGACTTGCGCGGCCTCGTCCGCGACCTGGCCGGCGTCTTCAGGCAGGCCGCCCTCGCCAAGGGCCTCAGCCTGGAGATCGTTTGCGGAGAAGATTTGTCCGTTCCGTTGCGCGGCGACTCGGGGCGCCTGCGGCAGGTACTCATGAACTTGACGGGCAACGCCTTGAAGTTCACGGAGCGGGGCGGCATCGCCGTCCGCGCGGCGAAACTGGAAGAAACGGCCGGCCATGTTTTGGTCCGCGTGGCCGTGACGGACACGGGCATTGGGGTTCAGCCCGAGGCCAGGGTGTCCCTGTTCAGCCCCTTCACGCAGGCCGACCCTTCCATGACCCGCAAATACGGCGGCACGGGCCTGGGCCTGGCCATTTCCAAGCGGCTCGTGGAGCTCATGGGAGGGTCCGTCGGCATGGAAAGCGAGCCGGACCGGGGCTCCACTTTTTGGATCGAAGTCCCCTTGGCCAAAGGGACGCCCGCGCCGCCGTCGGCCCTTCGGCCGGCCGGCCGGAGGGGGAAGAACCTGGCCGTCCTGGTGGCCGAGGACAACGTGGTGAACCGGAAAGTCCTATCGGCCCAGCTCGAACACCTGGGGGTGAACGCCGACGCCGTGGCCAACGGTCGGGAAGCCCTGGACGCTCTGGAACGCAAGCCCTACGACTTGGTTTTCATGGATTGCCAGATGCCGGAGATGGACGGCTACGCCGCGGCCGTGGAAATCCGAAAAAAGGAAATGTCCGATCGCGGCGCGGCGCCGATCTCGCCCCCGCGTTCCCAAGCCGGCGCCGATCCCGCCCCTGGCGCGATCAGGCGGAGCGAGGCGGGACTTCAAGACCGGCGGGCGGATCGGTTTCCGTCATCCCCGGAAAGCGGGACGGCGCCCCGATCGAACCGACGCCCCGGGCAGGGGGCCGGCAACCCCCGCAGGCGGACGTCCATCGTGGCGATGACCGCCCACGCCCTGCCGGG
>JBQTIM010000058.1:0-4610 GCA_052388135.1 Elusimicrobiota bacterium | reverse complement strand
AGTGGACACAGAAGCTGTTGGGCGAGTAGAGAATTTGATTGATGCCTTGGCGAACGGCCAGGGTCTTTACAATTCCAGCCTTGCGCGCGCAGGTGTTGACGTAGTTTTTGAGGGCTTTTTGCAGGTTTTCGGGGGTCACCCCGTCCAAAAAAGGGCGCGGTTCGATCCCCGTAAACCTGTCGCGGAGGGTTTGATTTTGGAGGGTAAAAAGCAGATTGTTTAAATATTCCGGGTCCATGGATTCCGCAGGCCGCGGCCTCTCACATCTTGAGTTCACTTGGGTTAGAGAGTCTTCGTCCCGTCGTCGGCGGCGGCGGCCGCGGCGGTGCGGGGGGCGTGCCGGGCGAGGACGTCCTTCAGTTCCTCCAGATGGACGGGCTTGACGATGTAGTCGTCCATGCCTGCGGCGAGGCATTTCTCGCGGTCGCCTTCCATGGCGTGGGCCGTCATGGCGACGATGGGCACGCGCCGGCGGCCCGCTTCCCGGCGGCGGATCTCGCGGGAGGCGGCGTAGCCGTCCATGACGGGCATTTGGCAGTCCATGAGGATGAGGTCGTGGCCGCCGCGCTCCCAGGCCAGGATCGCCTGCTCGCCGTCCGCGACGGCTTCGGCGGCGGCGCCCAAGGAATGAAGCTGGGCCATGGCTACCTTGCTGTTGACCGAATTGTCCTCCACCACCAAGATCCGGCGTTGAGCGGCGGCCGCGGCGGCGGGCGAGTGGGGCAGAAGATTTTCATCGATGGAGAGTCTCTTGACCAGGGGCACGCGGAACCAGAACGTTGAGCCGCGCCCCGGCGCGCTCTCCAGGCCGATCTCTCCGTCCATGAGCCGCACGATCTGCCGGGAGATGGCCAGCCCGAGGCCCGTGCCGCCGAACTTGCGGGTGAGGGATCCGTCGGCCTGGGTGAAGGGCTTGAAAAGTATGCGCTGATCCTCCGGCGCGATGCCGATGCCCGTGTCTCGCACCGCCAGCCGCGCCCACAAGCGCCCGGCTTCCTCCCGCTCCGCCCGGACGGACACCTCCACTTTTCCCCGGTCCGTGAATTTAAGGGCGTTGGCCAAAATGTTCATGACCACCTGGCGCAGGCGCGAGGGGTCTCCCTCCAGAGTGGACTCCAGCCCCTCGCCGACGGAAACCCGCAGCGTGATCCCCTTGCGCTCGGCCTCCAGGCGGAAGATTTCGGCGGTTTCGCGCACCAGGCGCGCCAGCGAAAAAGTTTCCCGGGCCAGGGCCATTTTCCCGGCCTCGAGTTTGGAAAAATCCAAAACGTTGTTGACCACGGACAAAAGCGCGTCGCCGGCGTGCCGTATCACCTCGGCGAATTCCTTTTGCCCGGCGGCGAGGGGAGTGTTCAAAAGCAGGCCCGACATTCCGATGACGGCGTTGAGCGGCGTGCGGATTTCGTGGCTCATGTTGGCCAGGAACTGCGCCTTGAAGCGGGCCGAGGCGAGGGCTTGGTCGCGGGCGGCCGACAGCTCCGCGTTGAGGGCAGTCAGCTGGGCGGTGCGCTCTTCCACACGCGTTTCCAGGTCCTTGGTGATCCGGCCTCGCCGGCGCGCCGCCGAAACGTAGTGGCAAAACGTGCGGACGAGCTCGCGCTCGTCGTCGCTGAAAACCTCTCGCCGGCGGAAAAAAGCCAGGCCGCCCAAAACGCGGCCCTCCGCCTCCAGCCGCTGGAAGACGCGCGCCCGCCCGCCGGTTCCGGCCGCGCCGCCGGCCGCCTCGGACGGGCCCCGACCATCCGTCTCCTCGGCCGCGCCCGCCGCGGCTTCCTCGGGGGAAACGGTCCGCCGTATCTCCGGCCGCAGGGCGCCGGCCGCGTCCGCCGCGAAGACGCAATGCCCATCGGCGTCCAGGTGTCGGGCCACTTTGTCCACGAGCTGCCGTTCCGCCGATTGCGGGTCCCGCGCCGCCAGCAGAAGTTCGGCGGCCTCGGCCAAAAGGCGCAGGCGGCCGTGCTGGATGCGCTCGGCGGCCTCCGCCTGTTTCTGCGCCGTGACGTCCCGGCTGATCTGCAAAAAAAGCCCCGGCCCGGCGCTCTCGTCGATTTCCGCCGTCCAATGGCTGACCACCGCCACGGACGCTCCCGCGCGAGTCGTGTGGGTCAATTCTCCGGCCCACTCGCCGCGCCGGCGCACGGCCTCTTTGATGATTTCGAAGGGAACGGGAAAACCCGTCTTCAGCAGGTCCCGCGCTCTCCGCCCCAGAGCCTCCTCGCGGCTCCAGCCGAGCAATTTCTCGGCCCCCTTGTTCCAAAGGCGGATGACGTCGCCCTCGTCCACCAAGATCACGGCGTCGTTGGCCGACTCCAGCAGCCGCGCTTGGCGCCCGAGGGCGGACATCAAATGCATGTTCTGCAGGGCGATGGCGGCCTGGCCGGCGATGGCCGCCAGGATGAGCCGGTCGATGGGCGACGGCAACGACGGCGACGGCCAACCCGCCGCCAAATACCCGAACTCCTCCTGGTGCCGGAGAAGGAAGACCAGGAGGCGCAGTGTGCCGGAGCCGGAAGGGTGGGGAACTTCGGCCTGGGCGGCCACTTCGGTGGGCTTCAGCCAGGGGGCCAGGGCGGCGCCGAGGCGCCGCGCCTCCGCCGCGTCCACGGTTTTCCCCTGGGAGCAGGCCGCCTCGAAAGCGAACGCCGGCTCCTCCGGAAACTTCAAGCCGGCGTAGACCAGGGTCCCCGGCGTCAGAGACCGGCTCAGCGTCTCGACCAGGCTCCGCGCCAGGAAATCCCGCTCCCGGCCCGCCCACAGCGCGGGCAGAGCCGAGAGCGCAGCCAAATCGCTCAGCGCCCGGCGAAGGTCGCGGACCTCCTCGTTCACCGGCGGGGGCTCAGCGCGCGGCGGCCGGGCGGCGCTCCCTCAATTCCTTCAAGAACTCCTCCGGCGGCGTGTAAAAGGCGTTCTCCTGAAGCACGCCGCCGATGATGGCGGCCGGATGGACGCGGAAAATATCGATGAGCTCGCCGGCGTTGAACCGATCCAGGTCGTAGGAACAAACGGCGATGTCCTCGTTGGAAGAGTTCAGCACCATGTTCACCCTCGACTCATACTCCACCAGTTTCTCCAGGTGCCGGCGGGACTCCAGCGCCCACTCCATCCGCCCCGTCAGGCGGGCGCGCGGGTAACCCTCGGCCTTCCGCGCCGCGGCCACGGCCTTCAAGGTGTCACACATGACGGCCACGTTGAAATCGCCGCCCTTCAAATACGTCTCGGAGACGGGCGCGATCACCATCTGCCCCTTGTCCATCGTCTCGGCCGGAATGCCGGCCTTCGCCATGCCGTCGAGGAAAGCCGCCCGCTCCTTCTCCTCCAGGATTTGAAGGAGCTTGTCGCCGCCCTCGTAACCCTCTTTCAAAAAGGACAGGATGATGCTGTCCCGTTCCTCCGCGCCGCGGTGGAACAAACACACGTGGCGAACCGCGCCCACGGGACGTCCCGCCAGATGGACCGCCGACACCTTTCCGTTTCGGGGTGCCTGCATTGAGATGCCTCCTTTGGAATTTCTACAGCGTCGTCCGCTTGACTCGGGAAGGGCGAAAAACAAGGTGTGGGAAGCGGCGGAACTCGGTGACCACAAAAATGGGGTGGATGACGGGATTTGAACCCGCGACCTTCCGGGCCACAGCCGGACGCTCTAACCGCTGAGCTACACCCACCGAAAAGGGGTCACTGATTTTAATATTTCCGCCCCGCCGCCGCAATCGGCGGGAATCGGCAAGACGCGGCGCCGCCGGTATTGTATAATTGGGGAACGCATCATCTCATCTGAAAGGGAGTCCAATGAAAAAAACGGGACGGCTCATCGCGGGATTTCTGGCATTGACTTTGGCGGCGGCTCCGGCCGCGTTCGCGGCGGAAAAGAAGGACGCGGCCTCGAAGACCATCTCCCTGGACCCCGCCAAAAGCGTCCTGAAATGGACGGGCCGGAAGGTGACGGGCGCGCACAACGGCACCATCCGGCTGAAAAGCGGCAGCGCCGTCGTGACGAAAGGCCGGCTCACCGGCGGCGAGTTTACCGTCGACATGACCAGCATTGAAAACGAGGACATCCAAGACGCCGCCTCCCGCGCCAAACTGGTGGGCCACCTAAAGTCCGACGATTTCTTCGGCGTGGACAAGCACCCCGAAGCGGCGTTCAAGGTCACGGGCGTCAAACCCCTGTCCGGCGCTTCCGGCTCGGGCAAACCCACCCACGAGATCACGGGCGACCTGACCATCAAGGGCATCACCCACCCCGTGACGTTCCCCGCGCATGTCAAAATTTCCGGGGACAAGGCCGAGGCCAAGGGCTCCATCACCGTGGACCGCACGAAATGGGACGTCCGCTACGGCTCCGGTAAATTTTTCCAGAACCTGGGGGACAAGATGATCCACGACGACTTCTCCCTGGACTTCCATCTGGTGGCAAAGTAAGCGGCGAAAAAAACATCCGCTCGGGGCGCTTTTGGTATAATAGCGTAATCCAGACCAGGGGCCGATCTTATGATGCCCGACAATGAATATCCCAGCGAAGCGTTAAGAAAAAAACTGGAGAGCGCGGGGATACCCCGCGACCGCCACGGGGCCTGTTCCTTGCTGGGCATGATCCCCGCCCAGCTGGAGCA
>JBQTIM010000057.1:0-21498 GCA_052388135.1 Elusimicrobiota bacterium | reverse complement strand
GAATCCGAAGGCCTCAGACCCGCGGGCCGGCGGCCTTTGACCAGCGCATTAGAGGAAGAGCAGGAGGGAAGGGGGCCTCATCCTTCTTTGGCCCAGGCCTTGGCCTTGGTCCGCTACCGGTCCCAGGAGTCGCTCCTGGAGAAAATCCTGGAGGCCCTGGACGGACGCGATGAGATCGAATCCATGGAGGCATTGGAGGCAGGGCTGAAGTCCAGGGAATGGACTGCGGACGAGGTCGCGGATATGCGGGGAATTTTGGATGCCTGGTTGGAGGCCGACGGGGAAAGCCTGGCCGGGTTGCGCAAGAGGCACAAAGACGTTCCCTCCGCCCGCCAGTTCCTCCGCCGCCTCCGCCGCATGGACGCGGACGATAGAAATTCGCTCCGGCGCCGCCTGCTCGCCGCCGTGGTTCGGGTGTCCCGGGATCCATCCTACCCCCACGGGGAATCACTGGCGGAAGGCTTGACCGGAGGGGCCGCCATGATGTCCGCCCGGCAGACGGCCGGCGGCTATGCCCGCCTGCTGGATCTCTCCCGGCTGGCGGAAACCTGGCGCAACGATAATTCCCCCGATTTCATCGAAGCGATGGCCGAAGCTTTGGAGAAATCCCGTGAGGAGGCCGGCCGGGATATGCTGGAATTGTCCCGGCTCATTGCGCGGGATTTCGATCGCTCGGCGGCCGACCGCCGCTACGGTCTCCGCACCCGGGCCGAGATGCGGGCCATGCTTTCCGACGTCTGGGCCGCCTACCGGCTGGCCGGCGGCACCGAGCCCGGCGCAGCGGCCCCCGGCTTTCTGACGGAGAGGGATTCCCCCGGCCGCCTCCTGAGTTTATTCAGGGCCTGGCAGGTGCGGCTCACCAACCGTCCTTCCGGGGCGGTCGTGTCCGCCGTCGGCCTGAATCTGAACGACCAAGCGGCCTTTTGGACCCTGGCCGGCCACAAGACCGTCTTTATGGACCCGCGCTTCCGCTGGCTGCCGCAACTGGTTAAGGACTACCGCGATCGGGGCCTGGATTCCCGGAAGCTTATGAACGATTTGATGGAAAGGCTCCGGCACGACGAGTACGGGCGGCGCCGGCGTTTCACGCAAGAGGACGCCCGGTTGTTCGTGGACGCCGCGGCCCAGCTCCTGTTGGAGGACCTTCGTCAGGCCCCCGGAAGGCGTCTCTTCGGTGCCGGAAAGCCCGTGGACATGCGGGAAAGCCTGGCCGACGTCCTGGCCGCCGCCATTCTGAGCGACGGCGACCTTCCGGAAGACCGGAGGGTCTTTTACGACGCGGCCGCCGGCCTGGACGTCCGTCCGGAGGCTTTCGACGGGCTTTGGTCCATCCATGCCCGCACCGTCCTCTTCGAGGGGATACGGCATAGCTTGGACCGTCGCCGGGCCCGCATCGTACGGGACGTCCTGGAAGCCAAACTTGACCAGTCATCGGTGGGACCCCGGGCGGCCAGTCCCTACCTTGGGGCCCTGGGCGAAACCCTTCGGGGCTTTCTCTCGGCCAGCCGTCGCAGCGGCATCACCCTTTCGGACGAGGCCTGGGTTTCGGGAGGCTACCTGGCCCGGCCGGGCTCCACCTCCATGGAAACCTTCCGCCGATTCATGGCCAGCGCGCCGTTCCACAGGCGGGATGTGACCGCCTCCTATGCAAGCCGCCTCCTGGACCTCCTGCGGGATTACGAGGCGGCCCGGGCCCTGGAAAACCTGCCCCTGGAGGAGCGGGCCCGCATCGAATCCGACCTACTGGACCTGGAGGACCAGCTGGAAGATCCGGGACGGCCTGGCGTCCTTAGGATTTACGAGATGCGGTCCTATACCATCGCCCCCAACGATTTCGTCCTGGCCGCGCGGGAAGGCAATGCCCTGGCGGTCGCCCGCGACGTGCTGGAACATCTCGGTCGGGAGGAGGCCGTCCGGGGCGGCCGCCTGGTGGATGAATACCTCCTCCACGCCCTCCTGGCGCCGGTCCTGGGAGACAGGCTGGCGGTCATCTCTCTGCAGAAGATGTTCCCCGAAAATTATTCCGATCCGGCGCGGCGGGCGGGCCAAGACCGCCGTTACTTCGAGGTGATTCCCAAGCTTCAGCAGGTCAAGCCCGGCGAGCCGGACCGAGTGACCCGCCTGCGGGAGTACATCTCCAAGCCCGAGTTGCGCCGGATCCTGGAGCAGGCCGCGGACGCTTTGGCCGCCGGCAACCGGCGGCAGCTGCTGCGCCAGGAAAATGATCTCCGCCGGTACGCCCGGGAGCTCCCCTATCGGGACTTTCCGCGCCTGGAAGGCCGGTCCCTGGCCGATCCAGTTCTGGTTGATGAGCTGCGCCTTTTCGCCGGCCGGGAGCACTGGGAGCTGGCCTGGCACGCCCTTCGGGACCATTTCCGGGACACCGCCTACTCCGAGCAGGACGTACGGATCATGCTGGATGACCTCATGTCCGACCGGGCCAAATACGGCGTGGAAAGCGACTCCAAATACGAGATTTTCCTGGCCTATATTCTGGCCACGGCGAGGATCTTCTCGCCGTCCCGGAGCCTTATTTGGTCCTACTTGGAAGGAATCGTCCGGGACCCGGCCCGCCGCCATCATATCCGGGGTCTTGCCACGAGGACCCTTATCAAAACCCACGGGGCCGAAAGGGGCACGCCGGAGATGGACGCCATGCAGCTCAGCATGGTCATGGTGTACGCCGAGAACATCGAGGAGACCTACAATTACGACGGCGAGTCCGCGACCTTCACCGTGGGCATGGGTATGTTCCGGGAGCAGAACCGCCTTTCGGCGTCCCTGGACGAGGACCCCGTCTTCGGGCATCCCAACGGCGAGGACGCCCTGCGCCGCAAAATCCGCGAGCTGCGGGCCCTTTTCGCGGTGAACCGCCGGCTGTCCTGGAAAATGTTCCTGGTGGACGACGCCCGTCCCCGGCGGGATTCGGTTCCCTACCGGCTGGACTACGAGTTCGACAGAAGCCTTGACCACGATGTCCCGCCAACCGGTGTCCTGGACCGCGCGCTGGCGCGGGACGCCGGCGGCGAATTCCTCCATGCTTCCCGGCTTAACCCCCGCACGGGCAAGCCCACACAGGAGCTGCGCCTGAACGTGGGCCGCGTGGACCGCGCGGATGTTGGGGAACTCCAGCGGATACGCGGAATCCTTGAAGATTTGCGCGCGGAGCTGCAGGAGCCCGAGAACGCCGGGCGCCAAGTGGTGGTCCGCGACGACGAGGGTCGCTTCTATTTCACCAACATCGCAAACATGGATATCGACAACCACTGGGACAGAACCCTGGACCACGAGGTGTCCCTGGAAGGCGTGGTCGAGTTCATCCGGAGCGCCTACCGTCCCTCCAATCCCGTGGCCGCCCACCGGCCCAAAGTGGTGGACTCCGCCGGCGGCCAAAGGACCGTGGAGCTGAGGATCAACGTCGGCTCCCTGGATCACAGCGATCCGCGAGTGCGGGACGACATCCGGAACCTGCGGCGAGAGCTCTTTGAACTCCTGGAAGGCCACGACCCGCTCTACGCGGGCAAGAGCGTGGTGGTCCGCGACGAGATGGGTAAGCTCCTTTACGTGAGCGACCCGCACTGGAGCGCCGAAATGGCCCGGCAGATTTTAAGGGAGGAATACCCGGAACTTACGGACGACGGCTACTTCCCGTCGGAAATGGACGCGCAGAGAGGAAACTACGGTCCTCCCGTCCAGGTGCTTTACCGGAAAAAGGCGGGCCTCCGCCGGCCCGACGGACAGGTGGACTATTTCCCGGAGGCCAACCTTCCGGACGACCCCCGCATCGTGAAGAAGGGCGCGTCGCTGAGGGTCAGCCACCGGCTGTTCCTGCACGACCTAGGCGCCAAGGCTCACAACGTCACGGACACGGACACGGCGGTGAACTTGCTCCAACTCGGCCGTTCTGTTGGGGACGTGGGCCGCGGCTACGACTTGAGCATCGGGTCGCGGGAGCATAAAGAGAGCGTGGTGGTGGCCAAGCCCGTCTTCCGCAAGATCATGAGCGCGGTGCTGAACCGCTTGGTCCGCGGCATGCTGCCCATCGGCGACGACGTCCGCGACACCCAGGCGGGGGACAAGACCGCCAATCGCCGGGCGGCGGAGACCTTCCTGGCCTACGGCCGGACCTACAACATGTCCGTAGACACGGACCTGCTGTCCTCCGTCCAGAGGCACGCGCAGGCGCATACGGGGCAGGAGGACCGCTCGGAGCGGGAGGTTCGCGTCAGCATCCGGCCCATCGTGTGGATCGAGTCAGCGGCGGAAAGCACCGTGGCCCTGACGGACCGCCTGGACATTCTCTACGGCGTTTACACGCAATGGCGGGAGCAATGGGAGGACACGCCTTACCGCCGCCGCGCGGCCCCCTTTTTGGTGGCGGTGGGGCTTTTCGGAATCATCATGGCGGTAAGCTCTTTCTTCCTGCCCCTGCAACTGGGCCTGCCCGCCATGGTTCTCGCCGGCGTTCAGGGACTTTTTTACGCCGTGCGCTGGGTCCTTGTGAGGAAGGGGGTGGTCAAATCCAACTTCCTGGACAAGATCATCTCGGGACGCTTCCCCGTGGAAAAAATAGATACCCGATTCATTGACCAGCTCATCCTGGCCTGGGCCCTCTTCCAAAAATATTTGATCACCTGGCCCTACCTGGCCGTCGTCCGGAGCGAAGGTTGGTTCCCGCGTCCTTTCCGCGCCGCTATGGAGGCCAATCTGTCCCAGGAGAACCTGGACGCCCTGGAACAGCGCCAGACCCTGACCCTGGCCGAAAATTTTGTGCTGGCCCGGGCGCGGCCGGGCCAGGTGGCCCAGCGGTTCGGGCTGTGGATCAAGAACTTCGTCCTTCGGCTCCTCCGCCAGAGGTTCTTCATGCTGTTGTTCGCTTCCATGGGCGTGGCCGCCGCCGGCGGTTATTTGGACTACCATCCCGCCTATCTGCTGGGCGATTCGGTTCTGCGGCTCGTCGGAATTCAACTGCCGGGGTGGGTTTGGGGCTTGGGGGCCGCGTTCGCCCTCATCCCGCTCATGGGCGTCCTGCGCCTCGTTTATATCGCCATCGCCAACGCCGTTGCCGGGGGCTCTTCGGCCGAGAACCCGGAAAAGGGAACGGCGCTGGCCGGCTTTTACCTGGGCTTCAACACGGGACAGAAGTGGCTGGTGGGCTACGCCCTGGGCTTCCTCTCCATGGCCTTTATGACCGTCCCCCTGGCTTTCATGTCCCTCCATCCGGCCTTACACTTCGCTTTCGTGGCGGTGCTTAGCCTCGTCAACCTGGCAGTGATTTATTGGGCCGGGCGTCTGACGGAAAATGTGGCGCCTCTCATGGCCTTGGCCGTCTGGTCTCCGCTCAGGGCCCTGTGGAGAGCCGCCGGCCGGGCGCTGGGACGCCTGGGCCGGGCCGCCGCGGTTCCCGCTTCCCTCATCGGCCCCGCGGGACGTGCGCGGAGGGCGTCCTGGAAGAGGGAAGCCGGCGCCGCGGCGCAGGTCCTGTTCCCCGGAGAAGCGGTCCCGCGCCTGGGATTCCGGGACCTGGGCGCGCTGGGGACCCTTCCCGTGCTGGCGCGGCAAGGCCGCGGACGGATCTTTTTCAGCCCTGCGCTCTTCCGGCAGCCGGAGGCGGTCCGGAAAGGCGTCCTGGCGGAGCAGATGATCCTCCAGCGTCTGTATCCCGAGGTCGGGCGGGGCGGCGCCTTGACGCCAGAGCAGCGCCTGGACGTGAACGACCGGGTCAACCAGTTCTTGGCTGGGCAGGGCTTGGCGCCCGTCTGGCCATTGTCGCCGGAGATCCACATCGGCGTCCTGGCGCCGGGGCCGGACTTAAAGCCTTACCTGCAAAACATATTCCTGCGCGGCTATTCTGATTTAATCCAAGAGGGCCGCGCCCGGCTTTCCGTTTTTACGGACAGAGACTGGATGGAGGAGGAGGAGGTCGCCCCCAACGCGTCGGCCGTGCTGGAAAAGCTGACCCTATCCCGGGAGCGCGGTCTCCGTTTCATCGAGCTGAACGTGGGGGTCATGGACCCCGCGTCTTTCCGCGACTCCGGCCTGGTGGACGCCATGACCGCGGCCTTCGCCGGGCAAAACGGCGGGCGGGCTTATCCGGAATTGGTTCTTCGCAATCGCGACGGGACGGAGCTTTACCGCAGCCAGGGCGCCCTCCGGATGCCCACCCGCCTCATGGCCCAGGCCGTACGGGAGGCCTTGCCGGGAAGGCGCGCCTGGGACTTTTCCACATGGGCGGAGCAGAACTTGACTCTGCAAGAGGCCCTAACTTTTTTGGTTCAAAACGGCGCCCTGGCGGGTGCGGACGAAGAAGCGCGAAGCTTGGACGCTCCCGCCGAATGGGACGTGGTGATTCCGGAAGCGTGGCTGTCCCAAGATCGGGGCCGAATCAACGAATTCATCGGCCGCTTTAAAGTGTCGTCCCGGGGCCCCGGGGGAGACTATGCCAAGCGGCTCCGCATCGTGGTTCGGCGCGGGGCCGGTCTTCCCGACAGGGTGCGGTATGACACGCGGGAAGATCACGAACTGCGGGAGGGCATTCTTTCCGTGGCCCGGGACGGGGGACGCCGAGAATTTCGGGACTTCACCAGCCCTGCGGCCACCCTGGAAGGTTCCCTCGGCATCCTCCGCGCCCTGACGGGCGACGCTGCCGTCGAGGATGCCGTGGTGCTGATCCCGGAGCGCTGGCTGGAAGGCCGCCAGGCGCCGCCGGCGGTTCTGGAGGAATTTATTCAAAGTTTCCGAAACGCCAACCGGCTGGACGCCGGCGGCCGCTACGTTCGGTCGCTGCGCATTCTGGTGAAACGCGACGACGATCCGGCTCTCCGGGAGGTCTATTATTCCAACCGGCCCGGCCCCGCCTACGTGGAGGACCGGCCCCTGGCCGCGACGCGGCGGGGCGCGGCCAACCCCGTGCGGTTCTACCGCCCCTGGACCTATGGTGAATCGCGGCACCTGGCCCGGCTGGCGAGGGCCGTGGCGGACGCGGGCGTCGACATTCTCCATGCCCAGGAAGACCCCTACGGCAGCTGGACCCGGGGAGATTTCTCCGGCACCCTGGCCCCCCATTTTCCCCGGGCCATCCAGCGCGCCACCGGGCTCCCTCTGGTGGCCACGGTCCACAGGCTTCACTCGGATATGACGGACCCACATGCGGCCGGGATCGCCTCCAACTGGTTGTCGGCTGTTCGTGGCCAGCTGGCCGTGGGCTCCGTGGAATGGGGCCTCAAGCCTTCGGGAATCCGAGTCCTGGTTCTGGGCGAGGACCAGCGCCAGGAACTCAGGCGGCGTTACGGCATTGAAAGCGACCTGGTTCCCGTGGGTTTCCCAGGCCGCCGAGACCTGCGGGAGGACAAGTTCAATCCCCGGCGCCGGGTCTTTTGGGCCGGCCTCATCGCCGCCTGGGACGAGCGTGATCAGGTGGTGGACCGGGACGGCGACAAGGAGCTGGTCCAGACCGGCCTGAAGCGGTTGGAGACACAGATAGAGGCCATCGAAGTCGCGGCGGAGGCGGCCGAGCGCGAGGGCCGGCGCCAGATACTGGGTTATTTGGGCGGCGCTTCAAGCTACCACACGGTGCTGGAAAGGCGTCTGGGGATGCAGGAAGACGGCCTCTGGGGCGACAGCAAAGTTTTGATCCTGAAAAGGAAAGACATGCCCCAGGACGCCGACGGAAACCTCGTGTTTGCTTCGCGAGACGCATACCTGGACTGGCTGGAGGCGGAAATGGTCGCCGCCCGGAACGAGAGCGATCAGGAGAAATACCAATGGGCGGAGGGCAGGTTCCGCGCGTTCCGGCAACCGGACTGGCGGTTCTCCTCCGCGCGCGTTTATGACGACTGGCTGCGCTACCGTGTCTGGGGGGAGGAGCGTCTCCGCACCGTCGAACTCCGGCGCCGCGGCATCCTCCGCGAAGGCGAGCAGGTGCGCGTCCGGGTAATCTACCGTCCGGAATACATCGGATACGGGGACGAATACCAGTGGGTGGTCCAGTCCCTCCTGGACGTCAGCGTGGATCTGCGCCACGGCGGGCAGGGGAACATGGGCACGGCTTACGAGGCGGCGGGGAACGGCCTTCCCATCGTCACGTCCAATACCCCGGAAGGCCGGCGCATCCGAGAGGAATTTTCTCAAGGCCAGACCCACCAAGGTGTCGTTCTGGTCCGCCTCCGCGGCCGCGGCTTCGGGGCGGCGCCCGCGGGGCGGGAAGCCGGGGAGACCGGTCCGGCGAAGCCCGCCGTAACCCAGGCCGGGCGGGAGATCGCCCACATCGTCCTCAACTACGAAACCGTGGGCCGGGCCATGGCCGAGGCCAACGTGGCGGCGGCGGCCCGCTGGCAGCCCCGACAAGTGACGGAACAATATCACGGTATATTCCTGGAAGAGATGGGCGTCAGGGACGGCGTCTCCGTTTGGCGCGACCGTGCGCCGCCGGCGCGTCCGGCCGTTCCCTCGCCCTCCGCTCCTCAGCTCGCGCAAGTTCCCGGCGCCCAGCTCCCCGCCCCCCGGCCCGCCGCCCGCGCTTCTTCCTTTTTCGATCCCGCGACTCCCTTTGGCCGGGCCCATCGCGTCGTTTTCTTCCGTGCCCCTCTGGTCCTTATGGCGGCCGCCGCCGCGCTGGCCGGCTTGGCTCCGGAATTCCTCGCCGCCGCGTCGGAATCAATCGTCGCCCGGCCGTGGCTGATGGCCGTTTTGGCTGGCGCGCTGACCGCCGGCTTCACGGAATGGACCGGCCAGTACTTACGGGGCGAGAGACGGCACCGCTGGTCACGTCTTTGGGTCATGGCCGCTTTCGGGGCGCTTTTCGGCCTGGAATACCTGGCGTTTTTCGGTGTAATGGGGGGCCTCCTGCCGGCGTTCCAGGTCGCGTTGTCGGTCCTCTTCGTCCTGTTCGTCACGGCGCAAGACCGGTTCGTTCGGATATTCGTGGGTTCCGCCCGCCGGCCCGCGGATCCGATCCTTAATTACACCGTCCTCAGCGACGTGGCGGTGGCTTCCCTTTTCGTCTGGATCCCGGTGCTGGCCTACATCCACCTGGGGCCGCTGGGCTCCGCCGCGGCCAAGACCGCCGCGGTCATGGCCGCGGCGGCGGCCAACTTCTTCGTGTCGGCGCTGTTCTTGTACCGGGAAAAGCCGGCGGACATAGTCCGGCGCCTGACCGTCCGCTTGGGACGGCCGCTGTCATGGGTGTTTTCACGATCTGTCCTTTTCCTGTACCGCTACCAAGAGTTCGTTCCGGTTGGAATGGCGCGGCTCGCCGTCAACCTCTATGAGACCAAGAACCAGGGCCGTTTGGATGACTCCTCCCGGTTGGGCCGCGGCGCCGGGAAGTTCTCTTTCTTTGCCCGAGCGAGAGGCCGCCTCGGGCTCGCCCTGCGGCCGCCGCGGCCGGGGGCCGTCGCCGCCCCCAAGGACTATCAGTTCAGGCGCACCACCCGGCTGGCCCGCTTGGTCGACCGCATCCGAGGGACGGCTTTGGGTTCGGCCGGCCCCGTCTCTGCGGTGTACGAGTATTTGCTTTACAACCGCTGGATCCCGCGGTCCCTGAGAGGAGCCCTGCAGGGCGGCCTCGAGGTCGATTTCCGCCTGGGCCAGAAGGACAAACTGACCGTGCAGGCCAGGGCCACGGCGCGAGGCCAAATCTCTCCCCGCGAGTGGGTCGTCAGCACGTTGCTTCGGGCGGCCAACGTCCTGGGGCAGGCGGCCAAGGTAACCTTCCAGTTCATCACACGGAATTTCTGGAGAAACGTGGTCTGGGACTTGCTGATCATGGGTTTCCACCGCAACATCATCCTCCGCCTGCCGGACGTTTGGTATTTCCTCGCGGACAAAGCCTGGTGGACATACAACCGCGTCCTCCGGCTGGACTTGGTGGCGCGGCGGCTTCTGGCCGGGACGGCCTGGGTCCTCAACGTAGGGATCAAGGTCGCCAAGACCGTGGCATGGGACGCGCCAGTTAAAATATTGCGGGACATCCTTTACAGGAAGGTCCTTAAAAATCTCGGCCGCTTCCTGAAGGACGCCCTTACCAGCCCGCGGTTCTGGTCCGCGGTTTTCGCCGCGGGAGGGCTGGGCGCCGCCGCGCTCCTGTCCGGCACGCTTCCTCCCCAGGCGGGATTGATCCTGGGCACGGCCGGCGTCGGTGTCCTGGTCGTGTCCTGGCGGCTGGCCCAGGCGAAATTGCTCTACCTGCCTCAAAGGGCCGCCACGGCGGGATTGGTCGGCCTGCTGGCGGGGTCCTTGGCCGCGGTCCTGGGCGCGGACTTCCGTTCCTTCGCCGGAGCCTCCGTGGTCGTTTTCACGCTGGCCTTCGCAAGCCTGGACTCGGTGGGCGACCTGGGGTACGTAATGAATGCCCGTTCTTATTTCACCCTGGCCGTTTTCCTGGCGGTGTCCGCCGGTCTGCCGGCCCTGGGAGCGCCTCTCTGGCTGTCCTTTCTGGGCGGACTGCTAACCTCGACGCTTCCGTTCGTCTTGGCCGCCCGGCTTTCCGAGTCCTTCTCCCGCTGGAGCGGTCGCCGGCGCCTCCGCGCGGAACGCCGGCGGGACATGATGCGCCTGGGAGGAACCATCGCGGGTCTTCAAGCCTACGCCGGACAGGCCGTCCCGCGCATAGCGGAACAGTTAAGGGAAAGAACACTCACGTCCATCGGCGGGGATTTGAGGTTGCCGAGCCTGGATGGCCTGGACCCCGCGGCCCTCCCGGAAGTCGTTGTGGACGTTCTGGACGATCAAGAAGGCCAAAGGCGCCTGGCCCGATTCGAGGACGGCCGCATCGTTTTGAACGCCGTGCACCTGGGCCGCATTCAGGAAAGGATCGCCGCGCTGACCCGCAGGATCGATGAGTCACCGGGTCCGGAAAGCGCGGGCTTGGTCGATGAAAGGGATCATCTGCAGTCCCTCCTTTATGGAATACTGGCCGAGCAAGTCCTCCGGTATCATTGGCGGGACGCCGTGCCGGCGGGGCCCGAGGACGCCCGGACCATTTTCTTCAACCGGCTGCAGAGGGAGATCGACGGCCACGTGAACGCCGCCCTGGAGGCGGCGGGGTTCTGGAAAATTTGGCCCCTGAGCCAGAGGATCGTCTTGGGCGTCCAGTCCGCCATGTCCCAAGAGGGCGGCCTAGCGGAATATAACACCGAAATGCTGCTTCCCGGCTACGCGCTCTTCGGCGACGCGGGGCAGATCGCGCCCGTTTATATCGCGCACCAGGATTGGACCTCGGCCAAGATGCGCGCCGGAGCCGAGCACCTGCTGACGGCCTGGGACAACCCGTCTTCTCTCGGAGGGGCGGAGTTCACCGCCCCGCTGGGAGACCGCGCCGTTTCCCTGCAAGCCCGGGCCGGCCGGGTGACCCTTAAGAACGTGAATACGGGTAAGGAGCGGGAGGCCGACAAGATCGTGGTGAGCCTGACCGACCTGCCGCGCGAGGAAAAGCCGCGCCCAGGGGAGAAGATCGATTTCAACGCCTTTCGGCAGGTGCTGGACGGGTTCCTGAGCCGCTATGAGGGGGATTCCGCCCGGGAGCGGCCCAGGCATGCGGACCAAGTGGTCCTAATATTGGAGGTGCCCGAGGAATGGCTGGGCGATGGCGTCGTCCCGCCGGAGTATGTGGAGGACTTCATACGGGAGGCCAAGGCTTACCGCCGTCCCCGAGACGGCGGACAGACCAGCGTCGCCCTCCACATAGTGTCTCGGACGGCGGAAGGCCCCCAGGTCTATTACACGGGGGACCTGTGGGGCGGCGTTTATTTGGAGCGTTACCGGCTGGAGGACTGGGAAGGCTGGGACGCCGGCGATTTCCGGGACGCGGAGGTCCGCCAGGCAGACGCCCGGGCGCGGCTCGGCTGGAAAACCATCGAGTCCCTGGGGCGCAGGCGGTCCTTTCAGAAGCTGGAAGTCGAAATCGATGCCGCCGCCCTTCAGCCCGGACAAGCCCTCTCCTACGACGACCTGGTATCACGGGACCTGCGGGACCAGGAAGATAAAAGCGACCAGGCCGTGGTTCTCCGAGTGCCCCGGTCGTGGGCCGGAGGAGACAACGTCCGGTCCCTCATGGACCAATTCCGGGACAAGGGTGTCCGGCTGAACATCGTGTGGAGCGACAGCCGGGAACTCGCCTACGCGGCCCCGGACGAAGTTTTCATTTCCTCTCACATCAAGGACTCTACGGCAACATACGACCGGCGGCGGCTGGATGAAGACTTCCAGTCCCATTCGGAGGGGAACTACGCCCTGGGCTACCGGATCTACCGGGTGACCCGGTTCGATGAAAGCGCCTCGCTTCCCCGGGCCTTGCGCGCGCTGAAGGAGGCCGGCGTCCACGCCCTCCACGGCCAGCTCCTCTTGACCAGCTACACGGGCGGCAAGAGGCGCACCGGCGTCCTGGGCGGGTTCCTGGCCCGGGCCGCAGCCCGGGAGTTGGGCCTGCACGTTTTCCCGACCATGCACCACACGGTCTGGACCATCGACCTCGAGGCGGCGGGCAAGGCGTCCAACGTCGCCTCCTGGGCCACTTCCGTCCTGGGCTCCCACGCCCTGGAAAGCAGCTACGGCCTCAAGGACCGGGATGGGAACCTGCTGATCCAGCCCATACTTCTCTTCAAATATTATATGGAAGCTTACCGCGGCCGACACGGCATCGAGGCGGAAAGAAACGTTCACGGCATCTTCAGGCTCTTGGGCCTGGGCGACGCGCAGACGCGCTTTAATCCCAACCAGCTTCACTTCGTTGGCAGCATCGGCAAATGGGAAGGCTACCAGGATGATCTCTTCGGCGAGCCGGTGACCAAGGGCTACAAGCAGGTGGAGCCCCAGATTGAGACCGCCAAAAAAGCTTATGACCTCGTGGAAAAAAGGAAGCTGGATTCCCTCCTGTTCCGGCCTGAGGACGTGCGGACGCGGGAGTTGCGGGGCGCCCCGGCGGCGCGACAGCTCCTGGGCATCGCCCGCAACGCCTCCGACGAGGATGTCCTCCGGGCCTTGAACGCCCTGGTGGACCGGCCGGACTTGTTCGAAGCCATCGGCGACGGCGTCAGCTTCGGCGTGCCGGCCCTGCAGGACCTTTTGAGGTTGGCCCGCGCCGGCCAGATCCTGGATCAGCGGCAAAGGCGGATTTTGAACCGGGCCCTGATCCAGCGGGAGTCCCGGGGGGCCGTGCGGGGTCGGACCATGACCTCCGTGGCTAACCCCGAGATGAAGGCCATCGGTCTCATCGCCGGCGGCGACAACCCCAATTCTCCGGGCTACACCAGGAGCCTGGAGGAGAAGCTCTCCAAGGACTCGGAAGTCCTGGTCATCACACAGGCCGAGGTCAGGGCCGCCGACCGGCGCGGGTTGTTCGCCGGCGACGATGCCGGAACGCCTTTGGAAAAATACAAGGCCTGGCTGGCGGCGCGGGTGGAAGGGGCCAATGAGGCTCATCGCAGGGCCGGAAGCGCCGCCGAGGTTAAAGCCGTCTACCGGCCGGGTTTCATTGAGGGAGACGAGTTCCTCTGGCTGAACGAAATCTTTTCCGTCAGCCTGCAGGTCTACCACGCGGCCACCGGCACCAGCGGCCCGGCTCACGAGGCCGCGGGCCGGGGGACGCCGATCCTGGGCACCGAGATCCCGGACTTCATGTCCCTGCGGGATTTCTTCACGGCCGAGGTGGACGGCGAGATCGTGAGCGGCCTCAGCCTGGCCCGGATGTGGGGCGAGGGGCAGACCACGGAGCCGGACACGGACGACGCGGCCGAGAAGCTGACGGACATCCTGTGGAACTACGACACCCGGGGCCTGAAGATGGCCCAGACCCTCCTCCTCTGGTCCAAGCGCTATCCGCCCCATGTCGTGGCCTCCCAGTACGACAACATTTTCCGCCGCGGCATGGGCTTGGAGGATTTCTCCTCCACTTTCTGGGACGGCCGGATCGGGGACGGAGCCGCGGCGGACAGGGCCTCCGCCGAGGAGGCCGCCCGCAAGCGGGACGCCCTTTACGAGCGCCGAGCCGAGGCGGCCGAAGCCGTCCGGACGGCGGAGGATTCTTCCCGGATCCCGCGCCATCCCGAGACGAGCCCCGCTCCCGGGGCCCGGGCTTCCGCTCCGGCGGCGCCGGAGGCCGAGGCCGCCGCTCCCGCCGCGGATGCCCCCGCGCTTCCCTATCAGCGGTTCCGCCGTTGGGCCCTTCCCGGGTTGGGGGCCTCCCTCCTCTTGGGCGCTGCCCTGCTCCTTCTCAAGGACGCGGCTGGCGCCGGGCCCCTGGCCGGCCCGGTCCCCATCCTGGCCCTGGCAGGCGCCTTGGCCTTCGCCTTGCGGGACTTCATTTCCCAACGCGTCTTCGGGGATCCCGTCGTCCGGACCGAGGACATCGCCGATGCCGCGGCCCTGAAGGAGCGGCTGGGTTATTTTTCCATGATCGTGGAAAACTTCAGCGAGGACTTGGAGCGGGACCATATCCGTGCCCTTCTTGACCCGCAGGCCGGGAGGGTCAGCCGATCCGAAGCCGGACAGGTCCGGGAATATTTCGACAGGCTTAAGGAATCCGGCCGGCGCATCGCCGGCGCCGATCAGCTCCAACGTGAGCTCTGGGAGGTGGAAGGCCTGCGGGTGGAGGTGGCCCAGGCCGTGGCGGCCCACGCCCTGCGCTTTTACGAGGACGACCGGAAATTCCTTGATGAGTTGAACCGCCGGATGTCGTCCCCAAGTTTCGTGCTGCGCATGGAGGAGCTTTTGGGCGACGGACGTTTCGCCCTTTCGCCGGAAGTCCGGGAAACCCTGCGGCGGGTGCGCCACAACAGCGATCTGGCGCGGGCGGAAAGGGAGCGGAAGGCGGAACTGGCCCGGAGCACCGGGGCTTCTCCCGACGGCTCCCTCGAGATCCGGCGCGCCGGCCAGAATCTGGCGGTGGCGCCCCGGGACGTCATCCGAACCAACTGGGACATCCTGCGGTATCTGGACTTAATGAGCGCGGACTACGCCTCTCGATCCCGCTACGATGCATGGATCGGCGCGGTCGCGGCCCTGGCGGGCGGCGTCCTGGGGCTCCTCTACGGCGGCGCCTTGGCCGTGGCTGGAATCCTGCCGGAAAGCGGCCTGGCCTTCCTTCTCCCGGTGGTCTTCTCCGTCTTGGTCGTGGGGTTCCTGCTTTCGGGCCAGGTTTACACCCGCCTGCGGGGTTTCGCTAAAAGGGATCCCACCCTGTCCCGGGCAGCGCGGGAAGACATCCGCATCGTTTCAGCCTTGCTGTGGGCCGCGGGGCTAGCGGTCATTCTCGCCGTGTTCCCCTCCGCTTCCGCCCGGGCTCTGGCGGCCCTGACCTTCATGCCGGCGGTGTCGCTGGCCGGCCTCTGGCTGGCCGCCCGCCCTCGGCCCCTTCACATCCGGGAGCGGGCAATCTCTTCCGGGGCCGAGGCCTTGAGCCCGCTCCTGACCGGGGCGCTCCGCTTCCTGAACCGCCTTTACGGAAAAAGCCCCGACGCCTATCGCAGGTTCCTTGACAATGTCTTCAGCGATCTTCCTGGCTTCCTGGCCCGTCCGCCGCCGGACGCCCCGTCATCTTTCGGGCGCGGCCTTGCCAGGGCGGTGCTGCCTCTGGCGGGCGTAGGGCTGTTCCTGCTGGCCGCTCAACAGACGGTCCTGGCGGGCGGCGCGTTCGTGGCCGCCCTGGCGCTGCTTTTCCGCATCCGGACCGCAAGCCGCCGTTCCAAGGCCGAGGAGAGTCAGCGCGACGCGGCCCGTACCGCCCTGGAGGTTCGCGCGCAGGGCCGGGCGCCGTCCGCGCCCGCTCCCCGTCTGGGCCTGTTCGACAGCCTCACGCGGCGCGCCGGAGAGGCCATCGTTTCCTTCAAGAACAAATCCCGGTGGCACGCCTATCTCTTCAACGCCCTGGTCTCCATCACGGCCGCGGTCACGGCCGACGTCGTGGCCCAAATCATCGGCATCCGCCTGCGCACCGGGGATTGGGGCGCGGTCCCCCAGCTGTTCAATTTCGTGCAAAGTTTCAACACTCTTTTTTTGGTGTTTGCGATTTCCTTCCCCACCACCTGGGTGGTGGAATATAAAATCGAAGAAAAGTTTACCGGACCCAGGTCCGACATTAAGAAAACCCTGGCCCAGATGGCCTACGGCGTCATCCCGGTGCTTGCGACCCAAGTATTGGTGCAGGCCGCCAGCCTGCTTTTGGCCCAGGACCCGCCCTTCTTTTCCCTCATTCGCAGCGTGGAAAGCCTTTTGGTCGGCGCCGTCTTCAGCTTCGTCTGGAACAAGCAGATCGTCAACCGCCCGGGTCGAGACGAAACTCTTAAGGTCCCCCTCATCCAATTCAAGGACTCCATGACCACCATCGGCCGGGCACTCATTTTCTTCCTGCCCTTGCCGCTGACCTTCTTCCTTCCGCCCACCTTCACCAACGCCGTGGTGGACGGTGTGTTCTTCCTCACGCGGGAGCTGCTGCCCCTGGTCTCGGGGATCGTGGCGGACCTTGTGAGCCCGAAGGCGGTGCACATCCTCCTGGGCGTGGCCAGCCTGGGACTGCTGTGGCAGATCACGGGACCCAAGGTCACGGCCTTGCGGCCCGGGGCCGGGTTCAAGGGCGGGCTGAGGCGCCTGAGCGCCCATTGGCCCGTCTTGATCCCTTCCACCGCCGTGGTGGCCCTGGCCGCCTATCTCGGCGTGTGGCCCGCGGCTTTGTATTCCTTCTATATCCTCATGGCCAACGTGATCATGGTCCTCTACGCGGACTTGACCCTGCCGGGCTGGTTCATGCGGCGCTTCCGTCGGGCGGGCCCGGGGCTGGAGGGAGGCCCCCGGGATCCCATGTCCCGGCGCGCGGCGGCCTGGGTTATTCTCATCGCCTACGGAATGGCGGTGGGCGCCACCACCGTGTGGTTCTTCAACGCCCTCACCTTCGTCAATGCGGCTCCCCTTTACATCGTCTTCGGCCTCACGCTTTCTGGTTTCATCCTGGGGGGCATGAATATGCGGAGCAAGAAGAAGGGGCGGGACAGCCTCTTCGTGTCCCAGCGGGCCAACTGGGTCACCGTCATCGGGTTCATCTCCATGGCGGCGGGCCTGTACGCCACCTTCGCAACCGGGATCGGAGGCTCCTTCCTCATGCAGTGGCTGTGGATCATCTCCAGTCTGTGGGTCGCGGTGGCCTTCCCCATGATTCGGGTCATGAAGCAGCCGGCCGTGCGGCGAGGGGAAGACGATCCGGCCGCCATCGAAGAGCGCCGTCCCCATTGGCGGCGCAAGGGCTTCGCCAAGCTGGCCGGCGTGTTCTTGGCCTTTTTCCTGACCCTGGCCACTTTCACGGGGCAAATGCGCGTGCCCATGGCCGTGGGCTCCCGGACCGTCCAGCTTCTCGCCCCTAACCTCGACGAGAACGTGCGCGGGTTGATCCATGACACCGGGCCTTACGCCCAGTACGGCGTTTCCAAAGCCAAGCCGGCCCCTGAAGCGATGGTGCAGGCCTACCTGCAGGCCAACGCCGGAGTGCCCCTAAGCCAAAGAGGCCCTCCGGCGGCCGGGGCGGTCCGTCCTGGTGCCGGCCTGACGGCCCAGGACGCCCATCGCTTTCTGGCTCTTCCCGACGGGGCCTACTACGTCGAAGCCGAGCCGGGCCGGCCGGCCTTCGTACGCTGGACCGTGGACGGGGCCACGCTCCGGCGCACCGGTTATTTGCGGGCCGACATGACCGCCGCCCCCTTCGGCGCCAACGCCCGCGTCGCCGTGGCCGCCCGGGCGAACCTGGCGGGTGGTGATCAGGTGTCCGTCCCCCTGGGCCACCTGGCGGGGGGATACGGTAGCCCCGATTACAACCGCCTGGATGTCTTAAACGCGTTGCACAACAACTCCGGGCGTTCAGTCGATCCGGTGGACGTCCAAAGCGTCGAGATCGTGTTCCAGATAACCCATCCGCTTTGGGACCCGGCGGAGGCTGTCCCCGAACTCCCGGTCCAGACGAACCCTCCGGCATATCTTTCCTTCATCCCGTCCCTGGAAGGCGGCCGGGCGTGGGGGAATATCCACAGCGAGACGCTTCTCACGGGTGGTGAATTGGACCTGCAAAAACTGAACGATTTCGCGCGCGACCAGGGCGTGAGCCTGGAGTTGATCCGCAACCTAGTGGACTTTCTGAGGTTCCAGTACGACCCCGACAAGGCCAGCCTACTGGCGTGGTGGAACAATGAGGTGCGGATGAACAGGAATACCCGCGCCACCGACCGCCATCCCGCCACGGCGCAAGAGATGAAGGATATCCTGGGCCGGTATTCCATCGCGGAGCTGGACGGCTTAATGCGGACCGTGAAGGTCTTCCTCACGACTGAAGGCTGGGTCAAGGACGACGCTTCCCTGGGCCAGTTTTGGGATCAGGACCGCGACGGCTACGACCCCGTGATTTTCCGCCAATTCCTCCAGGAACTCAGCCAGGAGTACACGGACCGCACCATGGGCATCCCCGGCACCTTGCGCAATTGGGGGCCCACCACCGGTCTTTACGCGGGCCGCGGCGATCTCTTCCTCACCTCCGAGGCGGCGCGGACCGCCTTCCAGAGGACCCTGGACATTTCGCCGCAAGGCTTCGAAGAGGCCATCCTTTCCACTTTTCTGGTGAACGCCAACGGCCAGCCGGATATATTGGGCCTGGCACAAGAAATTTCAAAGGATCCTGGGATCAAGCCCGTTCTGGTCGGTTTGGAGGACGCCAAGGGCGAGGAGAGAGAAGCTCTGCTTCGGAGCCTTTACGAAAAAACCCGCGGCGGGATTTTTACCCAGTACAACGCCCGGGCCGTGGAGGACTTGGTTCCTCTGGCGCGCATCGCGGTCGCCCTCACCGAGAACCCGGAAGGCCGCCGCCTCCTCCAAAGGCTGGAGGAGGCTGAGAAAGGCCGGGGCGTGGACCCGAGGACCCTGCGGAAGGACAAGCAGGAGCAGGATATCCGGGACATCACGAGGCAGCTCTACGGCTTGGTCCGGGACCAAGTTCTATCCGTCTACAGCGCGAATATCCTGGAAGCCGTGGTGGAGAAGTACAAATGGGACATCTTCGGCTTCCTCGGCTATGGCGACCGGCTCACCCTGGAAACTCAGTACAGGCTGACCCACCCGTTGGCGCCGCTGAGGGCCCCAAACCTGGATCTCATCCTGCAGGAGGTCAATCATAAACTGATGGGCATGGGTTACCAGCCGGTGTCCCCCCTTGACATGATCGGCATGATCCAGTCTTTCACCGGGATGAACCTGGACGTGGGAGATGAAGACCCCTGGCGGGTTTACCATACCTTGAGGATCGAGGGTGCGAACAACCAGCAGCACATGCGGTATTTCTTCCAGGCCTACCGCACGCCGGCGGAGGTGGCCTATTTCATCCGTTACGCTTTCCCCGGTGTCCTGCGCGCCGAGCCGGGCTCCCGGCCGGCCCTGGGCCTCGGGAACGACTTTGGCGCCTACAACGCCCAAAAGCCTGTCTGGGACTTGGAGCTGGACGTGCCCCGCTCCCGGCCGGAGCACGAATTCATGCTGAGGGTTCTGGAGACCCGCGAGCTCCGCGATCACCTGGTAGCGGGCCGCATGGACCTCCTGTTGGATCGCCTGTCCCAGGACCCGCCGGTCATCATACCGGGCGCCGACCGGGCGGAGCTGGCCCGCGTGCTGGAGAGCTTGAAGGGATACGTCTCCCTGCCGGAAGAGGAGCTCAGAAATCAGTGGTTCTTCGCGGGGAACTACAGGCTCCTGGTCCAGGAGCTGTCCAACCGGGGCATCGTGGTTAACAAAGATTCTTTCCTCATCGACTTGCAGACCATGGCCGGCCTGCGGGATGTCTTCGTGTTCCGGCCTCCCAGGACCTTGGGAGGCGGCGCGCCCGGGCCTGAGCAGGAGACCCCGTTCGCCATCGCCACCAGGGTCTACAACCCGGGTTCCTCCGATCCGTTCCGGCGTTTCCCCAATTGGGGCGGCCAGCACAGCTGGACCACGGACATCTACGACGCGGCGTTCGTGCAGTTCAAAGAGCAGAGGGACGACAAGGCCTTCCAAGCCTATTTGGATGCCCGGGCCCGGGGCCAAACTCCTTCGGAGTTGGGCCGCAACATTCCCAACCCAGAGGAATTCCTCCTCTCCATCCCGACCCGCCTGTCGGTGCAGGAGATTCTTCGCGTGGCCGAGCTTGCCCGGGACTTCCGGGCGGCGGAATCGAATTACGACCGGGTGAAGGCCGATTACACGCCCGGTCGGCCCGGTTCGGCCACTTACGATCGGCTGGAGCAAGTGCGGGGCGCTTTCAGCCGGGAAACGTCCCGGCTCTTCTCAGCCCTGCTGAACACCACCGGGATGACCGACCAGGATCTGCTGAACAACTACAATCCCCGGCGCACCTTGGGAATGGAGGCCGGCCTAAACGTCTACAACGAGTTCATTGAGTTGGGATGGGACGACCTTCAAATGGCCCGTTACATGGCTTTCCTTGAAACGCGTTACGGCGCCGGTGACGAAAGCTTCGACGTGGTGACCTATATGCGCAACATCCTGGCCGCCGAGCGGGCGGACCAAGTCCGGTTCGACCAGTACACATCTCTGCCCGAAAAGCCCGTGCGTGCGCCGGATGGCACCATCCAGCGGATCCCTGTGCCGCTCAACACCGCGGCCGGCTGGGAGCAGGGCCAGGGCGCGGTGTTGCAGTCGCGGGGCTCCGACCTCCTGATCACAGGTGTCGTGGACAGGCCCGACGCCGCCGTCGCCCGGAAGTTCGAGCTTCCGCTCCACACCAACATATTGCAGGTGGACGTGGGCGACTTTTCCTCCCGCAGCACCATCTACGTCAACGTCCTGCCCGGCGGGGACACGGACCAGGAGCTTGACGGCTTCGAGCGGTTCAACGGCGGAGACGCCGATTTCACGCCCAATGACATCGATGTCGACGCCCTCAGGAACACGCTGGGATCGGGGAACCGGCCCGTGGACCGGCGCCTGCGGGAGATTTTGCGGGACAGGCTGGGCCTCGCGGACCTGGCGGCCCTCACGCCCGAGGCCGCCGCCCAGGCGATCAACATCCTGCTCACCGACCCGGAGTTCCACAGGATTGCGGCTCCGGACGTGGACCGGAGCCGCCTGCCCAACGGTTCCTCCATTGACGAGCTGAACATCCGGAAGGCGCTTGAGGACGCCGAGCTGCTGGACCGGGGCATCACCACGGACCGGACCGGAAACCCCCTGCGGCCCGTTCTGGACGAGAAGGCTCTGAAGATATTGAACCGGGGGCTCCTGCAGGACCTCTATTACGAGGAGGCTGCCGAAAGCCGCCGGGGCCACCTGCTGCCCATTGCCCGGGCTCTTATCCGCGACAAGAGGAGCTCCGTCTATCTGTTCGCCCAGACCATGGGCGCCGTCCGGGTCCAGATAGGATTGACCGGAGAATTCGAGGGCGAGGAAGTGGAGGCTGGCCCCGTGAGGGACAAGTTCGTGGAGGTGCGGAGGCTTCAATTCCTCTCTCCGGCCGGCGTCCCGGGAGACATCCGCCTCTAT
>JBQTIM010000056.1:0-12741 GCA_052388135.1 Elusimicrobiota bacterium | reverse complement strand
TCATCCCGCCGCCTTGCGCCTCGAGCGGGCGGACGCGGAGGAGGCCGCGCCCGCCGGGCCCGGCCCCGCGCCCAGTTTCCCCAGCGTGTAGCGGCAGATGCCGTGGAGGATGGCCACGTCGCGGCGGCGCAAGCTCCATTGCAGAAGCAGACGCCGCACCTTTTCCGCCTTGGCCTCGGCCGGAAGGAAAGCAAGGTAATCCGTGTCCTCGAACAGCCGGAGGATTTGGCGCACCAATTGATTGCGCTGGGACGCGGTGGCGGGCGGCCCTTATCCGGGCGGCGTTAGCGGACCGAAATCCGTCCCGCCGCGGGCCAGCTCGTAAGCGCACACCGCCACGGCCTGGCCCAGGTTCATGGAGGGGCAGCCCGGCGACGTGGGGATGGTGAGGATGTGGGTGCAGCGGTCCAGGTGGGCGTTGCTGAGGCCCGTCTTTTCCGAGCCGAACAGGACGGCCACGCGCCGTGCGCCGTTTTCTTTCAGGAACGCCGGCAGGTCGGGCAGGCGGATGAGCGGGCGCCGCAGTCGGCGGTCTCGCACCGCCGTGGTGCCCAGCACGATCTGCCGGTCCCGCAGAACCTCGTCCAACGTATCGGCCCGCCGCGCTTTCAGCACCAGCCGTTCCGCCCCCACCGCCGACACGGTCTCGCGCCAGACCGGCGCGTGGGGCTTCACCACCGCCAGGTCGGACAGACCGAAGTTGGCCATGGCGCGCGCCGCCGCGCCGATGTTCAAGGGATTGCGCGGCCGCACCAGCACCACGCGCACGGACAGGGAGGGTCGGGAGGCCATGCTTGATTTTAGCGGGTTCGGAAGGAAGGAGGAAGAGCCCGGGCGCGGCCACGGCCGGCGGCCGGACTTCAGAGCTCATCTCATAAATTACTTTCGGGCTGCAATTTCAACTTTCGGCCTGCGCCTCAGCGGTCTTCGGCTCACATACCGCCGGCGGAGTATGCTCGCCTCGGCCCGCGTCGGCTCGGCTCGAAATCTGAAATTTCGCTCCGAGTTCCTTTATGAGATGAGTTCTAGAAACGGAATTTCGCCGAGCCCGCCGCGCCGCGGCGGCGGGACGAGCCGGGACCGCCTATTGAACGGCCGACGGAGACGCCGACACCAGCGCGTCTTGGGACGAGGACATCCAGGCGTGCCAGTCCCGCTCCAGGCCTTCCACGCCGCCGCCGTAAAGCGCTTGAATGACTTGAGCCGGGTCGACCGAAGAGTCTTGGCTCAGCGTTTGGATCAGCCCGCGCAAGACGGCCCCCTTTTCCTCCGACGAAAGCAGGAAATACACCAGCGACCAGCTCATGCTGCTGGCGATTTTATCGTCGGAGCGGTTGAGCCCGTCCCAATCGGCTCCGGCCAGGCTGAGGGATTCCTTCAAGCCCATGAGGCGGCCGTCGGCCAGCCGGCGGCGGCAGCGCTCCAGCTTGGGGCCTTGGCGCGCGAAATGCGTCTCGCCGGGCCGGACTTGCATGTACTCGAAATATTCCGACAAGCCCTCGTTCACCCACTTGGGCGGGTCGGGCAGGCGGTTGCGCAGAAGGAAATGGTTGGCCTCGTGGAAGACGATGCGCGAGAGCTTCTCCGGAGACGAGCCCGCCCACACCACGATCTCCCGCCGGCCGATGGAATAATAGCCGCTGTTGGACTGCGCCTTCGACGTGGCTTTTTGGTAGCGCTTGAAGTCCTGAAACCGGCCGTAGACGCGCACGTCCACCTCCAGGCCGGGAGGGTAGGAAAGGCCGAAGCGCTCCTCGTGAACCCGCACGATGCGATCCACGCCGTCGCGCAAGGCGGCTTCCGTTTCGGGAGGCATGTGATAGCCCTTCAGAATAAAATTCATGCGCGGGGCGGCGCCCGCCCAGAGCGGCGCGGCGGCCGCGAAAACAACGACACTCAGAATCCACTTTCTCATTTCGACACTCTTTCCGTTCAAGCGCTTGAGCGCGCTTAAAAAATTATTTCGCCGGCGCGCCGGGTTCCGTCGGCACGGCGCGGTTCATCCCGCGGATGGCCAGGACGCCGGACAAAATCACCAGCCCCGCTCCGGCCGCCGAAAGAACGTCCGGCAACTTCCCCCAAAAGACCCAATCCAACAACCCCGCGAAAACCACGGCCGAGTAAATGAACGGCCCCACGCGCGCCGGCGGCGCCTCGCGATAGGCCCGCGTCAACAGCAGTTGCGCCGCCGACGCCACCGCGCCCATGGCCGCCAGAAGGACCCAGAGCCCCGGAGACGGTTCGCGCCATCCTCCCGCCGCCGCCGGCAGGGCCGAAACCGCCGAGCCGATGAGGCCGAAATAGAACACGATGCGAAGCACCGGCTCCGTGCGCGTCAGCCCGCGGATGCCCACCTGCGCCACGGCCCCCAACAGCCCCGCCGCAAGTCCGGCCAAAGCGGCGGGCCGAAAAATTCCGAAGCCCGGCTTGAGGATCAATCCCACGCCCAGAAACCCCGCCGCGAGAACCCAGCCCAGGCCCGCCGGAATTTCCTCCCCCAGCCAGAATTTCGCCAGGAAGGGCATGAACAGCGGCGCGGTGTAGCCCAGAACCAGCGCGTCGGCCAGACGCATGTGGGCCAGCGCGTAGAAAGAACAGTACATGGCCGCCAGGCCCGCCAAAGCCCGCGCCGCGTGGGGCCCGGGGCGCCGCGTGGCCAAGCCCCGCCGTCCGGCCCGCCACAGAAGCGGCGCCAGGGCCGCCAGCCCCAGGGCGTTGCGGAAGAAAACCACCTGGTCCGAGGGCAGTTCGCGGCAGGCCGCTTTCACCGCCGCGCCCATGAGCGCGAAGAGCAGGCAGGCCGCCGTCATGACGGCCGCGCCTTGTGTCGCCGAATTTTTCACGATTGTCCAGCAGGGAGGGACGGCTTGTTTGGCTCTGGGGATAAATTAACGCGAAAGGAAGGAATTGTCAAGGGGCAAGTTTGTTGTTACGCCGCCGCGCGGCTCTCCTACCACTTCAGCTTTTCCATGCGCTCCAGGGCCTGGCGCAGGCGCTGGGCGGGGACGGTGAGGGCGAAGCGGACGTAACCCTCGCCCGACGGGCCGAAGCCGCTGCCGGGGGTGCAGACGATGTGGGCCTCCTCCAGCAGGCGCTCGGCGGCGCGGGCCGAGGTATACCCCGGGGGGGTATGCGCCCAGACGTAGAACGTGGCCGGAGGCTCGAAGGCTTTCCAGCCGAGGCGCTTCAATCCCGCCATCCACAGGTCGCGCCGCTCCTTGTATATCTTCCGCATTTCGGCCACGCAGTCCTGGGGGCCGGCGAGAGCGGCGATGCCCGCCTCTTGCACGGCCTGGAACGCGCCCGAGTCGAAGTTGTCCTTCAGCCGGCCCAGGCCCTTGATGATCTCCCGGTTGCCGCAAACCCAGCCGATGCGCCAGCCCGTCATATTGTAGGTCTTGGAGCAGGAGTGGAACTCCACGCCCACGTCCTTGGCGCCCGGAACGGAAAGGAAGGAGATGGGCGGCTCGCCGTAATACATTTCGGAGTACGGCGCGTCGTGGGCCACGAAGAAGCCGTGTTCGCGGGCCAGCTTCACCACGGATTCAAAGAAGGGCCGGTCCGCCGTGGCCGACGTGGGGTTGCCGGGATAATTCAAATACAGGAACTTGGCTTTGCGCAAAACCTCGACGGGCACGGCGGAAAAATCCGGCAGGAAATTGTTTTTCTCCAGCATGGGAACGAAATGGGAGACGCCGCCGGCCAGGATCACGGCGCTGTTGTAGGCGGGGTAAGCCGGCTCGGGAATGAGCACGACGTCGCCGGGGTTCACGAAGGCCAGGGGCAGGTGCGTCAGGCCGTCCTTGGAGCCCAGGAGCGCGTGGACCTCGGCGGCCGGGTCCAGGTCCACGTTGAAGCGGGTTTTGTACCAGCGGGCCGCCGCTTCGCGGAAGCGGAGGAGGCCCGAGCCGAAAGGGTATTGATGGTTCGAGGGGTCCGCCAGGGCCTTCTGGCCCGCGGCCACGATGTGGGGCGGCGTGGGCAGGTCCGGGTCGCCCACGCCCAGGGAAATGATGTCCGCGCCCTTGGCCAGGGCGGCTTTCTTTTTCTCGTCGATGGCGACGAACAGATAGGGCGGCAGGCGGTTCAGCCGGTCCGCGGGAGAGCTTTTCATGGCGATGTCCTCCTGGAAGCGTCCGCCGGCCGCGCGCCGGGCCGGCCCGCCGTGAAAATACGGCGCAGGCCGGCCAACAAGCCCGCGCCGGCCGCCAGGGCTCCGACGTTGACGATCCAGCCTTCGAAAATTCCCAATTCGTAAGGGTGGCCGCGGTAGCCGAAATCCTGGATCGTGCGCGATGTGAGCAGAACTTGAAAGAACGGAACCACCTTCGAGGGAAGGCCGCCCTCGCAAACCAGCAGGGCCCACAACAGCCAATACAAAAATCCCAGGGCCGCCAGGCAAGAGACCAGCACCGCCGCCACGTGGGCCGGGTCGTACACGATTTCCTCCGGCCGGTCCTCCTCGAACAAGTCCAGGAAGGCGCGGAGGGTTTTTTTAGCGGACACGGCTCGCCAGGCTGCCGATTTTCTCGATGCGCACCTCCACGCGGTCGCCCTTTTTCAGCGGGCCGATGCCCGAGGGCGTTCCCGTGGAGATCACGTCCCCCGGCTCCAAGGTCATGATGCCGCTGATGAAGGACACCAGGCGCGGCACTTTGAAAATCAGCTGCGAGGTGCGCGACGATTGGCGGCGGCGGCCGTTGACCAGGGTTTCAATCTTCAGGTCCGCCGGGGAAATGCCGCCCACGATCCAGGGGCCCAGGGGCGCGAAGGTGTCGAAGCCTTTGGACCGCGCCCATTGGCCGTCGCTCTTCTGCAAGTCCCGCGCCGTCACGTCGTTCATGATGGTGTAGCCCAAAATGTGGGCCGACGCCCGGGCCGGCGAGACGCGGCGCGCGCGCCGCCCGATGACCACGGCCAGCTCGCCCTCGTAGTCCACGCGCCGGGAGCGCCGCGGCAGGATCACGGTCCCGCCCGGCGGCACGATGGCGCTGGGCGGTTTGAACGAGATCAACGGTTCCCGCGGCAGGGCCTGGCCGAACTCCTTGGCGTGGTCCGCGTAGTTCATGCCCACGGCGATGATTTTCGAGGGGCGGCAGGGCGCGTCCAATTGCACGCGCTTCAGCGGCCAGCGCAGTCCCGTGCGCTCCCACTCGCCGTAAGGGTCCGGCAAAATGGCCTCCACGGAGCCGCGCTCCACCACGCCCCACCGGAACGGGGGGCCGTCCACGCTGAACCGGCAGTAGATCACGCGGGACCGGCCGTTTTCGAGGGATCGCTTTTCAAACCCAGAACGTCCCGCATGTCGTAGAGGCCGGGCTTTTTGCCGGCCAGCCAAAGGGCGGCGGCCACGGCGCCGTGGGCGAAGGCCTCCCGCGACGTGACGCGGTGCACCAGCTCGATGCGCTCCCCGCGGCCCAGGAACAAGGCCGTGTGGTCGCCCACCACGTCGCCGCCGCGCACGGCGTGGACGCCGATTTCCTCCGGCTTGCGCTCGCCCGGCAGGCCGTCGCGGCCGTGGACGAACTTGGATTTTCCGTTCCGGCCCCGGGCGATGGCCTCGGCCAGTCCCTTGGCGGTCCCGGAGGGCGCGTCCTTCTTCAAGTTGTGGTGGATCTCCACGATCTCGGCGTCGTAATCGGGCAAGAGCCGGGCCAGGCGCTCGGCCACGTCGAAGAGCACGTTGGCGCTCAGGCTCATGTTGGGCGAAAGGACCACGGGGATGTTTTTGACCGACGCCTTGAATTTTTCCAGCAAAGGGCCCGTCAGGCCCGTGGTGCCCACCACGAGGGCCTTGCCGGCGGCGGCCAGGGCGGCGGCGGTTTGCGCGGTGGATTCCGGCGCGGTGAAATCGATGAACACGTCGGAGCAGGGCAGAAGGTCCTCGAGCCGGGCGGTGATGGGACTGTCGTTGAACGTTTCCCCCACGTGGGGCGAACCGGCTTTTTCCAAAAGGCCGGACACCCGCACGCCCTTGGCCTTGGACGCCGCGTCGAACACGGCCCGGCCCATGCGGCCGCCCGCTCCGCAGATGGCAAGCTTAATCATCGGTGGCCCCTCCATTTTTCCGTCGCCGGCCGCAAGGGCTCAGCACCCCGCCCGCGCGGGCTTGGGCCCCAGGAGCCCGTAGGCCCGCAGGGCCTTTTCCAATTTTTCCGCCGCCGGCTTTTCCATGGGCGCCAAAGGCAGGCGCATTTCCGACGAGCAAAGGCCCAGCCATTCCATGGCGGTTTTCAGGGGAATGGGGTTGGTCTCCAAAAACAGCGCTTTCACCAGCGGGAACATTTTGGCGTGGAGCGCGCGGGCCCGGGCCGGGTCGCCGGCCTTCCAGGCGGCGCAGAGGTCCGCCACGTCCCGCGGCGCGATGTTGGCCAGGACGGAGATGACGCCCTTGCCGCCCACCGACAAGATGGGCAGGGTGAGGGAATCGTCGCCCGACAGCACGTCGAAGTCCGGCAGGGCCGCGGCGATTTCGCTGGCCTGGTCCAGATTGCCCGAGGCCTCCTTCACGCCGACGATGGTTTTTTCCGAGCGGGCCAGCTCGATGATGGCCGACGGCGCCATGTTGACGCCCGTGCGGCTGGGAATGTTGTAGATCACCAAAGGCAGGGACGCGGCCCGGGCCACGGCGCGGAAATGTTCGGCCAGGCCCCTGGGCGTGGGCTTGTTGTAATAGGGAACCACCACCAGCGCCCCGTCGGCGCCGGCCTCCCGGGCGTGGAGCGTCATCTCCGCCGCTTCCCGGGTGGAGTTGGACCCGGTCCCGGCCATGACCAGCGCCCTTTTGCGGACGAACTTCACCGTCAGTTCCACCACGCGGCCGTGCTCCTGGTGCGAGAGCGCGGGCGATTCGCCCGTGGTGCCGCAGGGCACCAGGCAGGAGGTGCCGCCGGCGATTTGGAATTCCACCAGCTCGGCCAGTTTTTTTTCGTCCAGCGCTCCGTCCTTGAACGGCGTGACCAGCGCGACGCAGGAACCTTCAAACATGGGGCCTCCGAAACGACGTGTCGTTCAAATTAAAGAGAAAGCACCAAGCGCATCCCCTCGTCGACCAAAGACATCATTGCATGATCAAGGGCTCCGCATTTTTCCAGCAGGAAGCTCTTGTCCAAAGTGATAATTTGCGAAACGTTGGCGACGGATTCCTTGGGGAGCCCTGTTTTACGCGTAGACAGTTTTACATTTCCGGGGGCGTCGGCCAACCGCACATTGGAGGTGAGAGCCACCGCGATGACGGTCTGTATGGGGCTGCCGTTGAAGGCATCGGATTGGACGACGAGGACAGGCCTTCGATAACCCGGCTCCGAGGCGGCTGGGTCGGGGAGGTCGGCCCACCAAATTTCCCCCCGCTTCACCAAGATTTTTTACGAAGGGAACGCGACTGGAGGGTTTGAAGGGCCGGGTCAAGCCGGGAGTCCGCGCTTCCGTAAACTTCGTCCAGCTTCTCCCGGACCCTGTCGTCGCGGTGGCGCTCCAAGAAACCTTTCAAGGCGGTCACGTAGAGTTCGCTCCGGGAGACGCCCAGCCGGCGGGCCACGCGTTCCGCCGATTGGAAAACTTTGTCGGGAATGGATATGGCCGTTTTCATGTCACAAGTATAACTAATGTTATACCGAACGTCAAGCTTTAAAAATTTCCCTCGAACACGAACTCCGCGGCGCCGGTGAGATAAACGTGGTCGTCGGCGGCCCATTCCACCTGCAGGTCGCCGCCGGGCAAGGAAACGATAACGGCGCGCTGAAGCCGCCCTGTGAGCACGCCGGCCACCGCCACGGCGCAGGCGCCGGTGCCGCAGGCCAGGGTGAGGCCCGCGCCGCGCTCCCAGACACGGACGCGCACGGAGCGCGGGCCGAGCACCTCGGCGAACTCCACGTTGGTCCGGCGCGGAAAGAACGGGTGCGTCTCGATCTCGGGCCCCCAGGCGCTCACCGGCGTCTTGGACAGGTCGGTCGTGAAGAACACGGCGTGCGGGTTTCCCATGGACACGCAGGTCATGGCGGCGTCGTTGACCCGCGAAGCCTTGCCGGGCAAGCCGTCCTCGGCCGCGGGGACCCGCGACGTCCAGCGGAACAGCTTGTCGATGAACCGCCCCTTGGCGCGGACGGGGATTTTGGCCGCGTCCAAAACCGGGGCGCCCATGTCCACGCGCACGCGGCCGTTCTCCAGGGCGGGGCGGATCAGGCCGGCCTTCGTTTCAAAGGAAATTTCTTTTTTCCGCGTGCGGCCCCTTTCGTACACGTAGCGGGCCGCGCAGCGGATGCCGTTGCCGCACATCTCCACCTCGGAGCCGTCGGCGTTCAGGATGCGCATGCGGAAATCCGCCTTGCGCGACGGCTCCAGGATCAAAATTTGGTCCGCGCCCACGCCCGTGTGGCGGTCGCAAAGCCGCCGCGCCTGGGCGGGCGAAATCTTCACCGGCCGGCGCAGGGCGTCCAGCACGATGAAGTCGTTGCCGGTGCCTTGCATTTTGGTGAACGTCATGGACTTCATAAATTATGCCTTTTTTAGGCCCGGCGGGATTCGTTCGCCCCGCAGCAGGCCGGCGAGGGTTTCCCGCTCGCGGACGATCCACCATTTTTTTCCGAGCACCAAAACTTCCGCCGCGCGGGGGCGGGCGTTGTATTGCGAGCTCATGCTGAAGCCGTAGGCGCCGGCCACCAGGACCGCGAAGCCGTCGCCGGGCTCGGGGCGCGGAAGCGGCCGCCCCTTGGCGAGATAGTCGCCCGACTCGCAGACGGGGCCCACCACGTCGGCCACCAGGCGGGGCGCGGTGGTTTTGCGCAGGGGCCAGACGGGATGATGGGCGTCGTAGAGGGCCGGCCGCGCCAGGTCGTTCATGGCGGCGTCCACGATGATGAAATTTTTCCGGCCGGTCGCGGAGCTCCCGGCACCTGGGGCGCCGGCGGCGCTGATCCGCCGGGTTTCCTTGCGGTAAAGGACGCGGGTCACCAGGGCGCCGGCCTCGGCGGCCAGGAACCGGCCCGGCTCGAAGAGGAGGCGGAGCTTCCGTTTCCGCAGGAGCGGCGTCAGCAGCGCGGCCAAGTCGGCCGGGTCCGGCGGCGTTTCGTCCTTGTAGCGGACGCCCAGGCCGCCGCCCACGTCGATGGTCTCCAGGCGGATGCCCTGCTTGTCCAGGCGGTCCACCAACACCAAAAGTTTTTCCAGCGTCTTCCGGTAGGGCCGGACGTCCGTGATCTGGGAGCCGATGTGGGATTGAATGCCGCGGATCCTCAGCCAGGGCAGGCGGCGCGCGCGCCGGTAAAGCGATTCCGCCTGCTCGTAAGGGACGCCGAACTTGTTTTCGGCCTTGCCGGTGGCGATGTGGCGGTGGGTGTCCACGGCCACGTCGGGGTTCACGCGGATGGCCACGGGCGCGGCGCGGCGCAAACGACGGGCCGCGCGGTGGACGGCCTCCAGCTCCTCGGCGGACTCCACGTTGAAGCACAGGATGCGCGCCCGCAGCGCGGCGGCGATTTCGTCCTCCGTTTTGCCCACGCCGGAAAACACGATGCGGCTTCCCGGCACGCCGGCGCGGCGGGCGCGGAGCAACTCTCCCGCGGAAACGATGTCCATGCCGGCGCCCAGGCCGCCCAGCAGATTCAGGACGGCCAGGTTCCCGTTGGCTTTCACCGCGTAGCAGATGAGGCGGGGGATGCCGGCGAAGGCGCGGTCGAACCTTTCGAACTGGGAGCGGATTTTTCCACCGGAATAGACGTAGAGCGGCGTGCCGGCTTTCTCCATGAGGGAGCGCAGGCGCACGCCCTCGACGAAAAGGTCGGGGCCGCGGTACTGGAAGGGGACGAAGGGTTCCGTCATAAAAGGTTCTCGCCGGGCGTCAGTTCTTTTCGGAAGCGGTCGCGGGCGCGGCGGCCGTCAGCTCCAAGAAGCGCCCGGCCAGGCCGTCCACGTAGGCGCTGCCGGCTTTTTCCTCGGCGCGCCGCATAAGGGCCGCCGCCCGGGCGCGGCTTCCGTTTTTCAGCTCGTTGAGGGCCAGGAAAAAATCGGGCAGGGCGGAGGCATCTCCCCGCTCCTGGGCCTGGCTCCAGAGCCGGGCGGCGGCGCGGTCGTTGCCGCGGTTCCATTCCAGGAGGCCGCGCTGGAAAAGGCAGGGGCCGGCGGCCATGCCGTTCTCCTGGGCTTTCTTGAAAGAGGCCTCGGCCAGATCGTCCTGCCCCTGGCGCGCCCAGAGGAGGCCCAAATGAAAATAATCGGCGCCCGACGGGTCCTGGGAAAGAAGGATCTCCCAGCGGTGGGCCGCCGCGGCCCATTCGCCCTCGGCTTCCTCCACCCGCGCCATGAGGCGGCGGGCCGCCGGGTCCCTCGGCTCGGCGGACAGGGCCTTTTCGGCGTAGTCCCGGGCGGAACCGGCGCGCCCCGCGGCCAGGTGCAAACGCGCCAGGGCCAAGGCCGCGTCCCGGCGGCCGCGGGTTTTTTTATAGACCTTTTCATAGGCGGCCACGGCCGAATCGTTCAGGCCCACTTTTTCGTAGAGCCGCGCCAGGGCGGAAAGTTTGACAAGGTCCTTGGGCTGGAGGCGGTGGGCTTCCTGCCGGGCCGTCAGGGCCTTTTGATAGTTGCCCAAGGCCTCGTAGCAATCGGCCAGGGCCGCCTGCCATTGGGCCAAGTCCTTTTTCCCGGCGCCGGAAGAGGAGGCTTTCTCCAACCGTTCGGCGGCCGCGGCGAAATCGCCGCTCCGCATGAGCTCCTGCGCTTGGGCCGCCATGTCCAAGCGGCGGCGGCGGGAAAGCGGCTCCGCGTCGGACGCCGCGCACAGAAAGGGGATCAGCAGAAGCGCGGCCGCCGCGCGCGCGGCCGTCCGGCGGGCGCCGCGTCTGTTTTCCGCGCCGTGGTCCATCCGTCCGCGCCTCATTTTTCCCCCGCCACGAGCCGCTCGAAAAATTTCTTGGCCAGCACGCGGCGGATGTCGGGCAGGGAAGACCGGGCCGCGGCCGCGCCCGCCTCGATGCACTCCTTGGACCGCCAAAGCTGCATGGCCGTCACGTCGCCCACCGCGGGGCGCACCACCACGTCGGCCTTGGCCAGCCGCTCCTGGCCGATGACTTCCCCCTGGATGTAGAGCGCCTGGGTGAGGGTCGTGACCACGTTGGACACGTTGTAGAGGGCGAAATCCGCCGGAGCGGCCACGCACAGGATGATGTCGGCGCCCATCCACTGGGCCACGTCCGTGGGAATGTTGTTGACGATGCCGCCGTCCACTAGGAAGCGGTGGCGGTAGGGCACCGGGCGGAAGAGGCCCGGCATGGTGGCGCTGGCCCGGGCCGCCAAGGCCACGCTGCCTTCCTTCAAAACGATCTGCTCGCCGGTTTTCAGGTCCGCCGCCACGCAGGCGAAAGCTTTTTCCAGGTCGGCGAACTGCTTGTCCCCGATGCGTCCCTTGAGGTAGTCCTCCATGCGCTGGGTGGACAGCATCTCTTCGGTCACCAAAAGCTTCACCAGCCGGGCCGTGGACAGGTCCGTGAGCTGGTCCCAGCCGATGTCGCGGCCCATGCGCTCGATGTCGGCCACGGGGATGCCGGCGGCGTAGAGCGCGCCCACCAGGGCGCCCACGCTGGTGCCCACCACGATGTCCACGGGCACGCCTTCGCGCTCGAGAACTTTCAAAACGCCGATGTGGGCCAGCCCGCGCGCGCCGCCGCCGCCCAGAACCAGCGCCACCCGCGGACGCCGCCCGGCCGGCGCGTCCTTCATGCGCCGCCACAGGGCGTCCACCAGCCGCGACTCTTCGTCGTTGACGGGCGCCGCAGCGGCGGGCCGCGGGAGCGGCGGCGCCAGGAGGCCGAGCGCCAGAACCAGCGTCGGAAAAATCGCTCTCATGTTTTCGCGAAATCGGGAACGGCGCCGCGGAGGAGCCGCGCCCTGGCTTCGGGCGGGGCGGGGAAGGCGGGCCGTCACTCCTTCAACGGCCTTCCGACGGCTTTTTCGAGCTTCGCCAGGGCCACCACGTGGCCGTGGACGGCTGTCCAATAAGCGTCGCGGGTTTCCAGGAGCCAGGCCTCCAGAACCGGCGCGTCGCCGGACCGGCCGGCGGCGCGGGCGGCGGTTTCGGCCCGCTCCATTTCGGCGCGGCGCAAGGTCAGCTCCTCCTGCCAATGCATGAGGTCTCCGTAGGATTCGCGCACCTCGAAGTTGATGCTGTCCTCCACTTCGGTGCGCCGGATGCGGCTTTCGTTGGCCTGCAGGCGCCGCTGGCGGATCTGCGCGCGGTTGGCGAACCCGTCGAAGAGCGGCAGGCTGAAGTTGACGGAGGCGTTCCACTGGGTGGTCTCCAAAGGGAACTTGCGGTCGTTGAGCTCGTAGCCCGCGCCCAGGGCCACGATGGGATAACGTTCGGCCAGCGAAAGGTTCACGGCCAGGCGGTCGATCTCCTGCTGGTAGCCCGTCTGGCGTATCTCGGGCCGCGACTGCTGGGCGCGGGCCAGGAGGACGGCCAGGTCCAAGTCCACGGGCTGGGTGGACAGCTCGCCGGAAACGTCCAGGCTGGAATAGAGCTCGACGCCCAGGGCGTCGAGAAAAGCCAGATGGCTTTTCTCCGCCGCGCGCCGCCGCTCGGCCAAGTCGCGCCGCAGGCGGCCCCGCAGGAGCTGGACGGAAGGCGAGCCCGGCAAGTCCTCCGCGCGGCGCGCCGATTCGCGGGCCAGGGCGATGCGCTTGCGCTCCAGGAGCACGTCGTAGAACGCCCGCGTGGCCTCGAACACCACCTGGCCATGGATGTCTTCCCGT
>JBQTIM010000055.1:0-18585 GCA_052388135.1 Elusimicrobiota bacterium | reverse complement strand
GCAGGCGGAGTTCCAACCGGCCACGGGGCCCATGAGCAGGAACGACCACTCGGGCCGCGCGCGCGCCAGCTCGGCCATGAGGGGGATATCCACCTTGCGGTTCAGCCGCCCAACGTAGCCGATCAAGGGGCGGGGCAAATCCGCCAGCTCGCCCGGCGTTTCCGCGCCGGCCGCCCGGCGAAATCGCCGGAAGTCCACGCCGTTCTCCACCAGGACGCCGCCGGCCCGCACGGCGCGCACCTCGCGCAGGATGGACTCGCCGGCCGCGAACACCAAGTCCGCCTTTTCCACCGCCGCCCGGAACCGGGAGGAGGCCTCCGCCCGGGCCGGCCCCTCGGGGCAGAAAGCCGGGTAATAGTCGTGGCAATGCAGGACCGTCAATTTTTCCCCCAGCCTGCCCATGAGATCCGCGAAACGCGGGTTCCACACGTAAAAAATCCGGTTGTCCCAGCCCAGCCCGTCCAAAACCCGCCGGATTTCCCGGGCCCGCAGCCGCGTCGAGGCCTCGTTGAGTCGGCGGGAAATGTAAAACTTGGGATAGAGTTTCCCGGTCCGCAGTTGATAGAGGCGCTCCCCGATCCGTTCGAGGCCGCTGGGCGAAAGCCGCCGCGGAAACGACCGCTCTCCCGCCGATCCCCGCAGGGCCGCCCAGGGCCGCCGCGCCAAATCCCGCAACACGGCGTCGGCGTTCTCCTCGGGCAGGACGTAGAGCACCCGGTGGGGCGCGCCCATGGCCGACATGAGAGGCTGATGGGTCAGCCAGGGCGAATGCCACGGCTCCACCACGCCGTTGATGAACGTGTAGGCGCCCGCCGCGGATTTCGTTCCGGCTTCCACGGCCGCCTCCGCGGCTCTCATACGGAGTACGAGCGGCGGCGGAACGTGGAGAACGCCAGGCCGAGGGTCTGCCACTCCGACTTGTCGAACACCAACAAAATCACCAGCGGAACGTAGGCCGCCGCCAGCACCGCGCCCGCGGACACGAGACCGGCGTATCCGCCCGCCATGTGGTCCCGCAGGGCGGCGCAAGGCAGCGCGAAAGCGAGGACGCTGCGGGCCAGGGCGCCGGACGTGTGCGCCATGTACTTGCGGTAAGGAATCCCCGCCGCCCGGCAAACGTAGACCGGCTGGACGAACACCTTCGTCAGGGCCATGGGCACGGCCGTCCCCATGGCCACGCCCAGGATGCCGTACCGCTCCACCAGGGCCAGGCTCAGGACCAGGTTCAGGAGACCCTCCGCCGAATTCGAGTAAGTGTAAAATTTGTGCTTGGAGATTCCGTAGAGAAGATTGACGGACGGCGACTGCATCAGGTCCAGGGTCGTGGCCGTGACCAGGACCGCGAGCACCGGGTAAGCGTCCAAATACTCGGGCCCCATCCAAATCTCAATGAACGGCTTGCCCAGGAAAAGGCAGGTCCCCGCGAAAAAAACCGAGAGGACGACGCTGATCTTGGTGGTGAGCAGGAACTTCTCCTGCAAGTTCCGCGAGTCCCCGCTCCCGTCGTAGCGGCTGAAAACCGGCAGCATGACGCCCATCACGCTCGACATGAGCTTCATGAAATAGTCCACCAGGCGCGCGGCGATGAAGTAATGGGTGACCCGTGCCGCGCCCAAAAACCCGGCGATCACGGCCGCGTCGATGCGGAAGCGAAGGACGTCGGCCAGCCGGCTGGCGAACGTGTAGGCGCTGTAGCTGAAAAGCACGCGCACGCGCGAGAGGCGGAAATACCTGGGCGAGACGCTGGGCGCGGGGTCGCCGCGGTAGGAGCAGACGATGCGCAGAGCGTTGTCCGCGGTGGACCACAGGAACTGGGCCGCCGCGATGCCGATGACGCCCCAGCCGGCCTTCAGCGCTCCCAGAACCAGGCAGGCGGTGGCCACGGTCTTGGTCATGTCCACGGTGGTCACCACGTCGAACCGAAGCCCGGAGTTCATGGTGCCGTTGAAAACGCGCACCGGCATGCTGAGGGCGAAGTCCACTCCCACCAGCAGGATCAAAATCCTCAGCAGGCGCACGTCCTCGGGCGCGCGCACGAACCAGCCAGCGCCGGCCGCCAGCACTCCCGTGGCCGCCAGCGCCACGCACGCCAGCGCCGAATAAATGTAGAAAGACGTGCTGGTGATCTCGCGCACCTGGTCGCGGTCGCCGCTGCCCATGGCGCGGGAAATGAAGCGCGTCACCGCCGAGGACAAGCCCAAATCCAGCAGCGCGTAATAGCCCGTGGCCGCGCCCACCACCACCCACAAGCCGTACAGCCTGTCCCCCAGCGATTGCACCACGTAGGGCATCATGAAGAAGGAAATCACCATGCTCAGGAGCATGCTCACGGTGCGGAACACGGAACCCTTCACGAGCTTCGCCGCGATCGTCATGTCGGCCTTTCCGAGGCGGGCGCGAAAACGGCGGGGGGCGGAAGGCCGCCCGTCGCCGGCGCGGCGTCTTCGAGCGGCGCCCGCGAAGCCGTTTCCGGCAAAATCCGTCGGGACGCGCCGGCCGGGCCGAAGGAAGGGTCCAGCAGGCGGGCGGTTCCTTCAATCATTCTTCGGCGGGAGAAGCGGCGGCGCGCCGTGTCCCGCGCTTCGCCGGCCAAGCGGCCGCGCAGAGCGTGATCGGAAAGAAGGCGCAAAAGGGCCTCCGCTAAGGCGGCGCTGTCGCCGGGAGGGAACAAAAGGCCGGTCCGGCCGTGGAGGACGGCCTCCGGATTGCCGCCGCCGGCCGCGGCCGCCACGGGCACGCCCGCCGCCATGGCTTCCACCACGGCGTTGCAAAAACCTTCGTTGAGCGAAGAAATCACGAACACGTCCAAGACGCGCAAAATCTCGGGAACATCCGCGCGTTCGCCCAGGCAGCGCACCGCCGTCGCCACGCCGAGGTCCTGCATGAGCCGCTCCACCCGGGGGTAATAATCGCCGTCCTTGTATCCGGCGATGACGAACTGGACGCCGGGCCGTTTTTTCAGGACGAGCGCGGCGGCGCGGACGAAATGTTCCTGGCCTTTCACCGGCCGGAAGGAGGCCGCCATGCCCACCACCGGCCGCCGGGGATCGAGGCCCAGTTCCAGGCGCTTGGCGCGCGCGTCCACGCCCGCCGCAACGTCGGCCTCGTCCACGCCGTTGTACACCACGGAGATGCGGTCCCGCGGCGCCCACTCGCGCCGGGCCACCGCCTCCTTCACCGCCTCGGAGACGGCCAAGATGCTCGTGAAAAGCCGGTTCGCCAGGCGGTAAGCCCACACGTGCTTGATTCGGAGCTGGAAGCCCATGTCGCGCCGGCTGGAAATCCGCCGCGGGACGCCGGCCCACCAGGCGAAGAATCCGCCCCAAAGGTCCGCGTCGTGGTGATAGGTCACCACCGCCTGGAACTTTTCCTCCCGCAGCCGCCGGGCCAGCGCCAGGCCCAGGCGGAGGCCGCGCGCGCTGAAAATCTTTCTCAACTCCAAATCCCACACCGGCGCGCCGGAAGACCGCAGGTCGTCCGCCAGCGGCCCGGCCTGGAGGACGGCCAAGGAAGGCGCGAAACGCTCCGGGTCCAGCCCCCGCAGAAGGCTGATGATGTTTTTCTCCGCGCCGCCGAGCTTCTGGAAATGGCTGGCGATGAAGAGCACTTTGATTTTCTCAGGCATTGAGGCTGCTTTCAGGGATATGCCCGGCCGTTCGAGGGGTGCCGGGGGACGGTGCCGACGGCGGACCTTATTGGTCGCCGAACCGCAGAGTCAGGGACAGGAAGTGAATGTCCTCCAGGTCGCTGGAAGGAACGAACGAATAATCCAGGGAAAGGCGGCGCACGGGAAACCAGCCCATGGCCATCTCCTCCACGCGGAACCCCATGCCGGCGGTCAAGCCGCCCAGATCGTCGGAGGAATCGTAGCCGGCGCGCAGGCGCATGATCTTTCCCAAGGTGATTTCCAATCCGGCCCGCACGCTCAGCGGGCCGTCCTGGGGGTCCACGGCGTCGGCGGCCAGAACCAGCCGGTCCTCCAGGGGCTCCGTCGACACGCCGGCCACCAGGCGTCCGGGGGCGGGATCTTCGCTTTGATCGTAGCCGATGCCGCTGCCCATGTTCTGCGCGGCCAAGCCCGCCGACCAGCGGCCCAGCCCCGGCGAAAACAGAACTCCGGCGTCGAGCAAGGCCCCGTCGGCCACCTTTTCCGCCAGCCGGAAGCGGTAATACTTCATCCGCGCTCCGGCGGAAATGGCCGGAGCCACGGGCAGGCCGTAGGTCAAGCCCCACAGCTCGTCGCGGGCGCTGAAGGAGGGCCGAGGGGCGCCCGAGGCGCTCCGTCCGTCCAAATCGCCGTAGTTCATCGTGGACAAGGAAAACCCCATGGCCCCGAAATCAGGCACGTTGGACGAGGTCCAGGTTTCCAAAGGCACCACCAGCCCGAGCTGGTTTTGAGACAACCCCGCGAACATGTTCCGGCGCGCCGCGGTGAACTCCACGTTCTTGAGCGTGCCCAAACCGGCGGGGTTCACGAAAAGGGCGTTGTTGTCGTCGGGCAGGGCCGACCCGGCGTTGCCCATGCCGCGGGCGCGGGCGGAGGCTCCCGCCGTGAGCAGGGGCCCGCCCCGCGTGCCCGCCAAGGAGTTCGCAAAGGCGGGCTCCGGCGGCAGGGCGCAGAGCGCCGCGGCCATCGCCGCCGCGAAACCGATCCTGCCGGCGAACGCGCCTCCCGCGGCCCAGCCGATCCCGCCGCGCGCCGCGGGCTTGACCCTCATCGGATGACCGCCACTTTGCCCACGCGCTCGTCGCCCTTGTCGTTGGTGAGCAGGTAAATGTAGATCCCGCTGGCCACCTCCCGGCGACCTTCGTTGATCAGGCGCCACTGGAACGCCGAGGAGGCGTCGGTGCCGGGCAGGTCCATCTCCTGGACCAACTGGCCTTGCGCGTTGTAAATGCGCACCTTGGACGGCGAAACCACGTTGGCGAAAATAAGGCGCTCGTCGCCCTGCGAGACGCGCACGGGATTGGGAAAGACCGAAATGGCGTCCAAGTCCGACGCCTGCGCGCCGGCCGCGGCGCACCAGAGCGCCAAGGCGAGGATGAGGGGGGTTTTCATGGGTTGTCCTTCCGCGGAGGTCAACTCTCCGCGCCGACGTAGTAGTATTTCTCCAAGTACTGCCGCAAATATTTCGGAAAGTAGCTGTCCACGCGCGTCATGACGAAGCCCAGCACGTGTCCTTTTTGCTGGAGGGAGGCCAGAGCCTCCGCCACGAGCTCGCGGCCGCTCTTGCCGGCCTGAATCACGAAAATGCTTCCGTCCGCGTGGGGCGCCAAAAGCGGCACGTCCGAGAGAGAAGTGACCGGGGGCGCGTCCATGATGATGCGGTCGTAGCGGGACCGCAGAACCTCCAGCAGGCCGGCGAATTTCTCCGTGCTCAAGAGGCCGGCGGGATTCTTGACCGGCGCGCCGGCGGGCAGGACCGTCAGGTTCTCCACCGGCGGGCGCGTCAGCGCCGCGTCCAGGGAGCAGTAGCCCGTCAGCAGGTCCGACAGGCCGCGGGCGGCCGTGACGCCCAGGGTCTGCTTGACGGTGCCGCGCCTCAGATCGCAATCCATCAACAGCACCCGTTCGCTCAACTCCTGCGACATCGAAACGGCCAGGTTGACGGCGGTGGTGGTCTTTCCCTCCCCGTCCACCGTGCTGGTGAGCAGGAGCGTCTTCAGCGGCCTTTTCTCGGCCAAATGGCGGAGGTGCGTGCGCAGAAGGCGGTACTGCTCTCCCGCCTCGGACCCCGGGTTGTGGAACGCCGCGATGTGTGGCGAGATCAGGGGGTTCTTGAGGACTTCGGGCGCGGGCGCGCGCCGCGCCGCGGATTCGGGGAAGCCTTCCTCCCAATCCGTCGGGCGCCGGCCCGTTTCCTTCTTCTTGTCGGGGATGGCCGCCAGGGGCGACAGGCCCAGGAACTCCCGCGCGTCGTTGACGCCGCGCAGGGATGTGTCGAAATATTCGCGCAGCAGGACGGCCCCCAGCCCGGCGGCCAGGGCGGCCACGAGCCCGGCTCCGGCCACGGCCCACGGCCGCGGCTTGGAAGGCGAGGTGGGCACCCGCGGCGCCTCGATGATCCTCAAATTTTGGCTTTCGCCGGTCTCGTCCATGTTCTTGCTGATCTGCGCGTTCTCAAGCCGCAGGAGGAGGGAGCGGTAAATGTCCTCGTTCACTTCCTTGTCCTTCTCCATGGCGAGAACGTCCTGCTCGGAAATGTTCACGGTGGCCGACTTGCCGGACTCCAACTCGGTCAGCCGCTTCTCCAAGGAGGCGATCTGCATGTTCACTTCTTTAAGGCGGAAAAGGCTTTCCCGGTAGGCCGGGTTGGACGAGGACGACGGGCCCTCTCCCGAGGCCATGCTCATGCGCTCCGTCCGCAGGCGGCTCTGGAGGTCGGAGATGCGCTGGCGCAGCTCCGTCACCAGCGGATGGGCTTTCTTCGCGTCCACCAGAAGCTGGTTGAGCTGGACTTGCGCCGCCTGCAGCTCCTCCTGGAGCTTGGCGGCCACGGGGTTGCCGGCGCCCAGAACTTCCTTCGTCTTCTCCATCTGGGACATTTGTCCCAAAAGCAGCTCCCGCCGCTGGCGCGCCTCGTCGATCTGGCTCTTGAGGCGGTTGTTGAGGAAGGTTTTCTCGGAGGCCTGGAGCTTGTTCTTATAAACCCGCAGCTGGCCGTCGATGAACTGGATGGTGCGGCCGGCCTCCTCCTGCTTGGCGCGCCGGTTTTTCTCCAAAAGGTTTTTGGTGAGCGTGTCCACGATCTTCTGCGCCAGCTGCGGGTCGTCGCCCTCGTAGGACACCCGCACCAGATCGGGGCCCGCCATCCGGATGATGATGCGGGAACGGATGGAGGCCACAACCCGCTCGAATTTCGCCTGGCTCTCAACGTCGTCGGCCAGCCCCAAATCGTTGGCCATCTGCGCCAGGCTCGGCCAGCTCAGAAGCTGGGCGGACAGGACGCCGAGTTTTTTCTCGAACGACGATTTCTGGTTCTGCCCTTGCACCAGGGGGCCCATCACGCGGCCGTCGTCCACCAGGATGGTGGCCGCGGACTCGTACACCCTCGGCAGGAGGGGGTAAACCAGGGCGGTGGCGGCGAGAACGCCCAGCGCGGGCCAATAGAACAGCTTCTTCCGCTTTTGAAAAAGCTCGTAGTAGCCGCTGATGGTGGTGGGAAAATGGCTTTCCATGGGGCCTGCGTCCTCCTCAGGGCGCCGCGACGGAAGTCGCGGCCGCCCGGCCGATGCCGATGATGGGCCCGACGATGCGGCCGACGAAAGTCGTGACGGTGTCCAGGAAGCCCATGGGCACGTAGAGGATGTCGCCCGATTGGAGGATGAGGTTGTTCTCCAGGCGGCCCCGGTAAAGGATGCGGGTGAGGTTCACGTGCTTGTAGGAGACGCCGTCCTCTCCCTGGCGGACGACGAACACCCGCCAGGTGGCGGCGCGGTCGGTGGGCAGGCCGGCCAAGACGATGGCGTCGCGCACGGTCATGAGCCTGTCCTGCATGGGATAGCGGCCGGGCAGGCGCACCTGCCCCAGCACGTAGACCACGCGGCTGCTGTATTCCTTCACGGTCACCATCACTTGGGGTTCGTGGACGAACTCCGAATACACGTTGGACAATTGGCGCGACGCCTCCAGGGGCGTCATGTCGCCCACGCGCACTTCTCCGGCGAAAGGAACCTCCACGTAGCCCCAGGAGTCCACCTTCACCACGGCGGCCAGCTCCGGATGGTTCTTCACCGTGATTTCAACAATGTCATCGGGGCCCAGCTTCAGATCGGTTTTCCTTTGGATAAAAATGATCTTGCGGGTGGCGCCCGTGTCGCCTTTTTCGAAGCCGTCGTCATCTTTTTTGCCTGCGGCCTTGTCCTCTTTCTTGGCGGGTTTCGGAGCCGGCTCCTTGGTCGCCTTGGCCACCGACGTCCAAGCCGGCGCGGCGGCCCGGCTTGTTTCCCGGTCCGATCCCTTCTTGGAGGCGATGGTGGAGCGAAGCACGGCGTCCCGCGGCCCGCCCAGCTGAGCCTTCATCGTCACGAGGTGCAGGCGGTCGTCCCGGCCCTCATCGAAGGGATGGCCGTACACGTACTCCAGGGCCAACGCCGCGGCGGCCAGGCGGATGGATTTTAAAGTGAAGCCCACGGACAGCCGGTCGGCGTCGGCCCCGGCCCGCAGGGCCACGGTGCGGTTCTTGAACCAGCGCTCCAGGCCGGCGCGGAATTCGGCGCTGCTGTCGTGCACCTCGGCCACGTCGGCGGCCAGAAGCGTGCGGTCGTTGGCCCAAAAACCCACGCCGGCGCCCAGCGTGAGAGGCAAGTCCTCGTCCAACTTGGGCCCGTTGACGTTTCGCACGGAAAATCCCACCGACAAACGGTCCTTCGGAATATACATGAGGCCCACATCCGCGCCGAACACGGAATCGGCGGGCCCGGAGCCGTCCAGGGGCATCCGCTTCATGAACTTCCCCGTGACGCCGCCCGAGACTTTGGCCCCGTAAGGAAGAAAATAAAGATCGCGGGCGAAGCTGACGGCGAAAACGCCGTCTCGCCGCACGGACGAGTCCGCTCCGTGGGCCCACCACAGCCCCAGGGTCCCCGGCATGTCGATGCCGCTCCTAATATAGGAGAAGGACGCCAGGCCTTTGCTGCCGGCGGCGCCGTCCGGGCCCACGGGCTTTCCATAGGAAACGGCCGCTTCGCTCTCCTTGATGCGGGCCATGCCCGCCGGGTTCCAGAAGGGGGCGTATCCGTCGTCGGCCACGCCGATGTAGGCTCCGCCCAAGCCCAGGGGCCGGGCGCCCCAGCCTTCGCCGCTGAAATCGGCCCGGGACTCGGCGGCCGCCAGCAGCGCCAGGGCGCTGAAAAAGCAAAACCCGCCCTTCCTCACGGAACGCAGGAGAAAGGCGGATTTCATGGGAGGCATCGCGGCGCCGACCTTCCCTAGGCCCTCCCTCGGCGCGGCGGAGCGGTAAAAAAAGAAGCGGGGAGGGCGGCGTTTCTCATGGGGGGAAGCTCCTTGAAGTGGACTGTAAGAAGATGTTCCGCAAAAAAAAAGAGACCCGAGGATGAAGCACCTCTGGTCTCACGCGATCGTGTCAACCAAAACGCTGGTCCGGGCCCGCGGCCCGTCGATGTTCTATATTCTAGCCAAAATTCCTCCCGCCTGTCAAGCGCGGCGCGCTTTCACGGCCTTGGCGAACTCGCGGTACACGCGGCGGTTGCCCTTGTAGGCGGGGAGCATGCGTTCCGGATGGAACTGAAGCCCCACGCAGAAGCGCAGGCCGGGGTGATGGACGGCCTCCACCAGCCCGTCGGCAGACACGGCCATGGGCCGGAGAGGCTCCGCCAGGTCCTTGATGCCTTGATGGTGGTAGCTGTTCACGCTCAGCTCGTCGCGGCCGTACCATTCGCGCAAAGGCGTCCCCTCCAAAAGGCGCACGGGGTGGCGGTGCGCGTCGTAGCGCTTCAAGTCCATGTGCTTGAGGCGCGATTTCTTTTCCTTCTGCACGTCGGCGTGGAGCGTGCCCCCGAAGACCACGTTGAGGATCTGGTGGCCCCGGCAAATGCCCAGGATGGGCAGGTTCCGGCGAAGGGCGCGACGGCAAAACCAAAACTCGAACTCGTCCTTCAAGGCGTCTATCTCGTCCAACTCCGAGGCGGGCGTGCGCGAGCCGTACTGGCTGGGGTGGATGTCCCCGCCCTCCACCATCAAAAGCCCGGCGGTGCCGCGGGCGTATTCCTCGAGGCAGGGCCGCGTCTCCTTGGGAATGGGCACGATCACGGGCAGGAGCCCTTCCCGGATCAAAAGGGCCATGTGGATTTCCGATACCCAGTTCACCCATTTGTTCTTGCGCAGGATCCGGCGGGACACCACGGCGACGCGGGGCTTCACGGGTTCCTCCGGGAGACGGCGGCCAGGGCGCGCACCAGCTTGGCGTCCTGGGCCCGGCCTTGCGACGCCGCGCGGATGTGGCGGGCGTCCATACCCACCTTGTTGGAGCAGTCTCGCACGTAGATGCGGTGCTTCTGCAGGAGCTCCATTTGCAAATCGGCGGCGCTCATGCCGTTCTCCACGCGGATCAGGATGAAGTTGGCGCCCGTCGGATAAGGATGGAAGCCCGGCAGGGCCTTGATGCGCGCGCCCAGCCAGCGCACGTCGGCCATGAGGCGCTTGCGCGCGCGGTGGTAGTCCGCGTCGGTGGACGGCAATTGGCTGAGAAAATATTCCGCCAGGCTGTTGATGTTCCACACGGGCAGGACGCGGCGCAGGTGCCGTAGGACGCGGGGGTTGGCCGTGCAGCAATAGCCCAGGCGCAGGCCCGGCACTCCGCAGTGCTTGCTCATGCTTCGCACGATCAGAAGGTTCGGAAAATCGCCCACGCGGCTTAAGAGGCTGGGGATGGGCGTGCCGGCGAAATCAATGAACGACTCGTCCACGATCACCAGGTCCAGGTCGCGGCTTCCCTTCAGGAAGCGCAGCATGTCCTCCAGCGGGTGGAACTGGCCCGTGGGGTTGCCGGGGTTGATCACCAGGGCGGCTTAAATCGTTGCGGCGGATCCATTGGCGGTAGGCGTCCAAATCCAATTGATAATCCTTGTCGGCGGGAAGGGGATAAAGCCGCGCGGCCCGGGCGTCCCTCAGCTTTTCCAGATATTCGCTGAAGGTGGGCACGGGGATGCCGATGTTCTCCACCATGGTTTCCTCTATGAAGGCGATGAGCTCGGAGGCGCCGTTGCCGATGACCAGGTGCGCGGGGTCCACGTGCAGGACCTGGGCCAAGTGGGACTGGCTCAAGCCCGGCTGGCTGGAGGGATAGGATTTGATGAGCAGAGGCAAACGGTTCTTCAGGTCGCGGAGCATGGCGGGCGTGGGATAATAAGGGTTGGCGATGTAGCAAAAATCCGTGATGCGGCCGGCTTCCCGGTAGCCCACGATGTCCACCAGGGAGGGCGAGTGGGACGTCTCGTAGAAAAGGTGGCGGCGCAGCCGGATGTCTTGCGCGGCGACGGGCATGGCGGTCGGTCCTCCTTTCAAGAGCGCGGGGCGGCGGCGAGAACTTTCAACAATTCGGCGTGGCGCGGGCCGTTGGAGGCCGCCGTGGGGCCGGCGTGGCGCGGCGCCGCGCTCAGAGGGTAAGCCAGGGGCGAACCGTCCCAGAGAGTCATGACGCCGCCGGCTTCCTCGAGGATCACCAAGGGCGCGCAGGTGTCCCAATAATGCACGGGGTGATGGTTCACGTAAACGTCCGCGTCGCCGCGCACCATGACGCCCACTTTGACGCCGACGCTGTTGAGCGGGTCCAAAAAGCGCAAGGGGGGGAAGGCCGCCTGCAGGTGGTCCCGCAATTTCTCCGGGAAACCGGTGGAGGTGATGGCCGGCATAGCGGCCCAATCGCTCCGCTCGGAAACGCGCGCCCGCCTGGTTTCGCCCTGATGGGTGTAATAGCAGCCGGCTCCGCGCACGGCTTCGTAAAGGCTGCCCTCCCAGGGATCCGCCACCACGCCCAGCACCGGTTTTTCCTTGTGCAAAAGCCCGACCATGACGCTGAAGCCGGGCACGTTGCGGGCGTAGGCTTTGGTTCCGTCCAGAGGGTCCACCAACCAAACGTAGTCGGCGCCGGCGGGGCCCTCGCGGCCGGTTTCTTCGCTGAAGACGGCGTGGTCGGGAAACGCTTCCCGCAGGCCTTGGCGGATGATGTCGTTGGCGGCGTGGTCGGCGTTGGTCACCAAGGAGCGGTCTTCCTTGCGGCTGGTCACCAGGGGGTCCTTCAAAAGCTCCATGACGCGGCGGGCCGCGCGCAGGGACAGCGCCCGCGCCGCGGGCAGAAAGCCCAGAACGTCGGGGGAGACGGTTTCGCCGGCGGGCGCCGTCACGCCGCCGGGAAAAACGGCGGGCGCGTCACTTGTCGTCCGCCGCGGGTTGGTGCAGGCCGCATTCCTTGTTATCGTCCACGGCGTTGAACCAGCGCCAGCGGCCGGCCCGCCGCGGCTCGTGGGGGCCGATGGGCGTGGTGCACAGCACGCAGCCCAGGGATTCGTAGTAATAGCCGCCGGCCATTTTCTTGTTCAACAGACGGTGCACGGGCACGTTCCGGGATTTGATGTAATCCCGCAGGCGTTGTTCCGTCCAATCCACCAGGGGGGCGGCTTTCAGAATGGGCCGCTTGGCCCCTTCCGGCCCGTGCTGGATGATCTGCAGGCGCGGCGTGGCCGCCCGGGCCGCGGATTGGTCCGCGCGCAACCCGGTCACCCAGGCGTCCAGCGTGTCCAGCGCCCTCTCGTTGGGCAAAACTTTGCGCACGCGGCAGCACAGCTCCTGCTTCTCCTTGCTGTCGAAGAACAGGTGCTCGCCGTGCTGGGCCACCATGTCCTCCAACTCCTCCACTTCCGGGGTGAACCGCTCGATCCGCAAGCCGTATTTTTTCTCGATCTGGTCGAAGAGAGCGTAGGTTTCCGGAAAAAGCCGGTAGGTGTCGTTGGTGAAAACGCGGGGCTTGAAACCGGCGGCCACGGCCATGTCGATGAGCGCCGTGCCCGTCAACTGCCCGCTGGTGCCGATGGCCAGGCGATCGCCGAACCGCCGGTGGAGTTCGGCCAAAAGGGCGCCGGGTTCGGCAAACCGCCCCAACTCATTGACAAGCGCCGCATCTATTGTATAGTTCATAATAATTATGTATATCTATTCCGCGCCCCGGTAGCTCAATTGGATAGAGCACATCACTGACGATGATGGAGGTGTGGGTTCAAATCCCATCCGAGGCGCATATCCGTCCGACCTCCAGATCGTCAGTGCGGACGGAAAAAATCTCATGGCATGAAACCACAAAAGAGAGTATAATGAAGCATCGTCAGTGATGTGCTGGTTGGAAGAAAGGGCTCCTGTCCGCAGGGGCCCTTTCCTTTTATATAATCCCCTTCTCCTGCAAAAGTTTCAAAACCCGCCGCGTGCTTTCCTCCAAAGTTTCCTTGCCGGACTCCAAAACCAGCTCGGCTTTCTCCGGCGCCTCGTAGGGGGCGGAGATGCCGGTGAACTCGGGAATCTGCCCCGCGCGGGCCTTCTTATACAGGCCCTTGGTGTCGCGCGACTCGCACACTTCCAGCGACGCGTTGCACAGGATTTCCAGGAACTGGCCTTCGGGCAGCAGCGCCCGCACGGCGTCCCGGTCAGCCTTGTAGGGGGAAATGAAGGCGGTGATGGCGACGACGTTGTTCTGCGCGAACAGCTTGGCCACTTCGCCGATGCGGCGGATGTTCTCCGTGCGGTCGGCGGGGGAAAAGCCCAGGTTCTTGTTGAGCCCGTGGCGGATGTTGTCTCCGTCCAGCACGGCGGCGTTGATGCCGTTCTCCACCAGGGCCAGCTCCAGCTCCCGGGCCACCGTGGACTTGCCCGACCCGGACAAACCCGTGAACCACACCACGGCTCCCTTCTGGCCGAGCTTCTTGGCCCGGTCCTCTTCCGTCAGCTTGCCGTGATGCCAGACGATGTTTTGGCTTTTGGGGGCGTCTTGAACGTTGGACATGGAAAACTCCTTAATGGGCCCGGCGAGCCGGGCGTATTGGAAGCGATAAAAATCTAAACCGGAAACGCGTGGAACGCGGTGATTCCGACGAACACCGCGCGGCCCTCCTCGAACCCGCTGGCTAGGGACACGCCCTTGGGCACGTGGGCCGTGACGCGCTTGCCGTCGCCCACGTCCAGCAGCAGCTCCATGGACGGCCCGCGGAAGCGCACTTTCAAAATCTGCGCCTTCACCTGCAAAGTTTCGGCCGCGGTGCTCACGTAGACGTCGTTGGGCCGAAAATAAATCCGCACCTTTTGGCCCACGGGAAAACCGCCGACGGTGAACCGGAAGGGCCCCCACAAGGCCAGCTCCGGCTGGGACAGCTCCGTCTCGATGTAATTCGTCTCGCCCACGAACTGCGCCACGAACCGCGTGGCCGGGTGGTCGAAAATCTCCAGGGGCGTGCCCTCTTGCTCGATCTTGCCCCGGTGCATGATGAGGATGCGGTTGGCCACCTCCAGCGCCTCGTTCTGATCGTGGGTCACGAAGAGCGTGGTGATGCGGCTTTCCTCGTGCAGGCGGCGGATCCAGGCCCGCAGCTCCTCCCGCACCTTGGCGTCCAGCGCGCCGAAAGGCTCGTCCAAAAGCAAAACTTTGGGCCGGGGCGCCAAGGCCCGGGCCAGGGCCACGCGCTGGCGCTGCCCGCCGGAAAGCTGGGAGGGGTAACGCCCGTCCAGGCCCTCCAGCTGAACCAATTTTAGCAGTTCTTCCACCCGGGCGGCGGCCTCGGCGGGCGGCGTGCCGCGCACCCGCAGGCCGAAGGCGATGTTGTCGCGCACCGTCATATGCTTGAAGAGCGCGTAATGCTGGAACACGAAGCCCACGTTGCGCTCGCGGGCCGCCAGGAACGTGGCCTCTTCGCCCGTCAAGCGGATGTCGCCGGAATCCGGCATCTCCAGGCCCGCGATCATGCGCAGCAAGGTGCTCTTGCCCGAGCCCGAGGGCCCCAGCAGGGCCACCAGCTCGCCGGTGCCCAGCTGAAAGTTCACGCCCTCCACGGCGGTAAAGCCGTTGAACTTCTTGGTGAGGTTTCTCACTTCAATGCTCATGGGTTCCCCGTTTCGCCACGGCCTGCATGGCGGATAAAATCAGAAACGAGAAAAACGCCAGCGCCAACGACACGCCGAAGGCCGCCACGTATTGCCGCTCGTCCATGGCGCGGAAAATGAACAGCGTGGCCGTTTCCGTGTGGCCCGCCACGGCGCCGCTCACCACGTAAACCGCGCCGAACTCGCCGATGGACCGCGCCAGCGTCAACGTCACCCCGTAGAGAAGCCCCCAGCGGATGCCCGGCAATGTGACGCGCCAAAAAGTCTGCCAGCGATCCGCCCCCAGGGTGGCGGCGGCTTCCTCCTGGTCGGCGCCGAACTCCTGCAGAACCGGCATCACTTCCCGCACCACGAAAGGCAGGGACGCGAAAATGGTGGCCAACAGCATCCCCGGCCAGGAAAACACCACCTGGATGCCCAGCCCCTGGGTCAAGCCCGACAGCCACCCGGCCCGACCGAACAACAAAATCAGCATGTAGCCCGCCACCACCGGCGACACGGCGAAGGGCAGGTCCACCAGCGCGTTCAAAAAGCGCCGGCCCGGAAACCTCTGCTTCACCAGCACCCAGGCCACGGCCAAGCCGAAGACGGAATTCACCGCCACCGCGCCCAGCGCCAGCCACAGCGTCAGCTTGAACGCGTGGAGAACGTCGGGCCGGTTCAGGGCCTCCCACAAGGCGCCCGCGCCCTCTTTAAACGCGCCCCGCGCCAGTTCGGCCAGAGGCGCCAACAGAAGGATGGACAAATACGCCAGCATGACGCCGATGAGCGCGCGCCGCGGCCAGGGCGACGAACGGTGCAAAGGCAGAGGCGCCGCGCCGCTCACCGTTTCTTCTCGCGCCGGCTCTGCCAATAATCCGCCGCCAAGACCAGCGCGAAGGAAACGGCCACCAACGCCAGAGACACCGCGCTGGCCCCCAGCTGGTTTTCCGACTCAATTTCGCCCAGCACGTAAACCGCCGCCGTTTGCGAACGGAACGGGTAGTTCCCCGCCACCACCACGATGGACCCGAACTCCCCCAGCGCCCGCGCGAAAGACAACAGCGCTCCCGCCGCCACGCCGGGCAAAATCGCCGGCAGAAGCACGCGAAAAAAAACCGTCCAGCCCGACGCGCCCAAACTGCGCGCCGCCTCTTCCTCGTCGGGGTCCACCTCCAAAAGCACCGGCTGCACCGCCCGCACCACCAGCGGCAGCGACACGAACAACAGCGCCAAAATGATCCCCGACGGAGAATAAAGGATCCGCCAGCCCCAGGCCTCCCTCAGCCACGCCCCCAGCGCCCGGTGCGGCCCGTAAAGGGTGGCCAGCATCACGCCCGTCACCAGCGTGGGCACCGCGAAGGGCAGGTCGATCAGGCTGTTCACCAGCCGCTTGCCCGGAAATTCATACCGCACCAAAACGTAAGCCGTCAGCGTGCCCATCACAACGTTGACGGCCGTCATGGCCGCGCCCGTCCACAGGGTAAGAAAAAAAGCGTGCCGGGCCGCCGGCTGGTTCAAGGCCGACCAAAACCCCCTCAGCCCTTCCCGAAACCCATCCCCCGCCAGAGCCGCCAAGGGGATAATTAGGAAAAACGCCAAATAGGAAACCGCCGTGCCCCGCAAAAGCGGAGCGCCCCAGCGCGCGCGCGAAAGCGCCTCCGCCCGCGCGCTCACCGCGCCCCTCCGCGCGCGTGAACGTCGGCGAGAACGCGCTCATAAATCCCGCCCGGCCCGAAGAACGCCGGCCCTGCCTGTTCCCAGCCGCCCAGCTCCGCCGCGCGCCACGCTCCAGGCGACGGCGCGAACTTTTCCGCGAACTCCCGCGCCGCCCCCGGCTCCACCGGCCGAAAACCCTCTTCCGCGAAAATCCGCTGGGCCGCCGGCCCCGTCAAAAACTCTACGAATGCCTCGGCCTCCGCTCGCGCGCCGTGCTTGTCGGCGTAAACGTCCACCACCGCCGCCGGAATCTCGATCACCACGGAGCACGACGGCACCACCAGCTCGTAATTCTCCCCCGCGCGGCGCCCCAACAAAACCTCGTTCTCGTAAGTCAGCGCCGCGTCCCCCAGCCCGCGCTCAAAGGTGAGGATGGACTCCCGCGCCCCCTTGTCCATCACCGTCACGTTCTTCCACAAGGCCCGCGCGAAAGCCGCCGCCCCCGCCTCGTCGGCGGAAAATCCATCCGCGCAACCCCTCCGCGCCGCCTCGTAAACCGCCAAAAAATTCCACTGCGCCCCGCCGGAGGTCTTGGGGTTGGGCGTCACCAGCTCCAGCCCCGGCCGCGCCAAATCCGCCCAGCCGCGCAGGTTTTTGGGGTTCCCCCGCGGCACCGCGAAAGCCACCCGCGACTCCGCCACGATCCCCCCGTAAGGCCCCTCGGTCCCATCCCGGGTGATCAGCCCCGCCTCCCGCAGGCGCGCCACGTCCGCCTCCAGCGCCAGCACCGTCACGTCCGCCTCGAACCCCGCCGCGATGGCCCGCGACTGCGCCCCGCTCCCCAAATAAGATTCCCGCACCTCCACGCGCGAGCCGGTTTTTTCGAACCACTCCGTCTGAAACAAGGGAATGATGCGGCGGAACGCTTCCCGCGGCGCCGTGTAGGCCCCCAAAGTCAGCACGCGCTTCTCCGCCCCGCCGGGCGCGCGCGCCCGCAGAAAAACCGCCGCCCCCAAGGAGAGGAAAAGCGCCGCAACGATAAGCCGCAATATTCTCATAAAAAAATCCCGTGCCTGAAAGCGGCACGGGACATTCCAACCCGGAAGGAAATCGTCGCACCGCTTTAGCGCCCTGTTCGTCCCGCAAAGGGACCGGCCGGGGCAAGTTGGTCCTTAAAGCCTCGCCGGTAAAAATTACCTACCCATTATAACCCAAATCCCCGCCTTTTCACAAGAGAGTCTTGTTAGTCGCCAAGCCTAAATAAAATTCTCATTGAATGGAAAATAGCTAAGTCTAAAAATGCTGGACAAAGAACACCGAAGTTGGTTGATAAGGGGACAATGTTATTTGATTTCCATCCTTTTTTCCTTTGGGCAAAATGTATAATGGCCGCGACAAGGTTTCCCACGCGGCTTTCATCACGCTTTAAGCGAGGTCTTCATGCGATATCGAGCCCACCGTTTTCTGTCTTCCTTCATTCTCCTGTTCCTGACCTTGTCTTTCCCGGCCTGCCAACGCACGGCTAAGAAGCCTGAAGTCCGGCCCGCGGACCCCGTGTGGCGTAACTTTATCGCCGGCCACACCTCCGGCCTGGTTTCCCGGAAAAGCAAGATTTACATTCAGTTCCAGGCGGATATTTTCCCAAAGGAGCGGGAGGGAAAAGAAGCCAAGCGCCTCCTGAACATTAAGCCCGGAATAGATGGGGTGCCGGTGATCGCGGGTCCGAGGGAAATCGTGTTAATCCCCAAGGGGGACTTGGAGCCAGGCGCCCACTATCTCGTCCGGCTGACGGCGGACCAAGTTCCGGGAATTCCCGCCAAGACGCCGGATTTCGAGTTCACGTTCCAGGTTTTGGCCCAGGATTTCAGTGTAGCCCTGGACGGCCTCATCGCCAATGAAGCCGTGGAAAGAGAGTGGGTGTTGAAGGGCAGGCTGGTCACCGCAGACACGGCCGAAGTCGAGAAGGTGGAGAAAATGCTTTCCGCGGAACTGTCCGGCCAGTCTCCGGCCGTCCAGTGGACCCATGAGGAAAACGGCACCGCCCACGCCTTTACCGTCAGCGGAATCCACCGGCAGAAGGACGCCCAGACCCTGAAGCTGACTTGGGAGGGTAAGCGCATCGGCGCCGAACGGTCAGAGACACAGGAGGTGGAGGTGCCGGCCCAAAGCGACTTTAAGGTGATGGAGGTGAAGGCCCTGCAGGACAAGCCCCAATCCGTGGCGGTCTATTTCTCCGACCCCCTGAACCCCCGGCAGAACATGAAGGGTCTGGCGAAGCTGGACCAGGGGCGTTTCACGAGCCAGGTCGAGGGCAACGTCCTGAAGCTTTTTCCGGAACAGCGCAT
>JBQTIM010000054.1:0-3539 GCA_052388135.1 Elusimicrobiota bacterium | reverse complement strand
GGGACGGGAGGCGGAGTGCGGCGGAACGGCGCCCGATGAAAACACCGCCTGTCTTAAAAACTAAGATCTCCTCACGACAACGTCATGACACTTTTGCAAACCCCTGAAAAATTGAAAACCATTCCGTGCGTGGATCGCCGCCTTCTCTGGAAATTATCGGAGGGGTCGGCCTACCGGGTTTGGCTGGATGGAGGAGAGACCGGGCGGTCGCTTTTCGGGTGGGGGGAGCCCTTGTGGGTTTTTGACGGGAGCGACGGGCGGGGGGAAGTGCGGCAAGAAGGAGGCGGCCGGCGTTTTTCTTTTCATGATCCGTCGGAAGTTCTGCGCGGCCTATTATCAAACCGGCGACGCGGCGAAGACCGCCTGGACGGGTTTTCGGGCGGAGCCGCGGGTTTCTGGGGTTATGAGTGCGGAAAATATTTTGAGCGAGCGCCGCGGACCGGTTCCGAATCCGTCTCAACGCCGGAATTTCTCTGGTTCCTGCCGCGTTTCTGGGCCGCCTGGGAGAAAGGCGAAGTCCAATTTTGGGTTCAGAAAAACGGCGTCGTGGACCGGACAATGCGGCAAAGCTGGGAGTCCATCCTCCCAAAAACCGCGACCGCCGCTTCCCGTCCGCCGGCGCCTCCTCAACGGAAGACATCCGCCGGGGCGGAAACGTATTTTCCTTCCAATCGAACGTCTTTCACGGCCGCGGCAGGCAGGGCGCTGGAATACATCGCCTCGGGGGATATTTACCAAGCCAACATCAGCCACCGGCTGGACCTGCCCTGGCGCGGGGAAACCGAGGCGTTCTTTCATGAGTTGCTGCGGTTGAATCCGTCCCCTTACGCCGTGCTCCTCGAAACACCGGAATTTACCCTGGCGAGCTGTTCGCCGGAGCTTCTTTTGAGCGTGCGGGGCGATCACGCCAGGACCCGCCCCATCGCGGGCACGAGGCCGCGGGGATCCACCCCGGAGGAGGATGAAAAGCTTTCGGGCGAGCTGCTGCTCAGCCCCAAAGAGCGGGCCGAGCACGTGATGCTTCTGGATCTGGAACGGAACGACTTGGGCCGCGTGTGCCGGGCGGGCACCGTCGAGGTCACGGATCGAATGGCCCTCGAAAAATATTCCCACGTCACGCACATCGTCTCTCAGGTGGAAGGCCGCCTGAGGGCCGGGCTCGACGGCTTCGACGCCTTCAAGGCCGTCTTTCCCGGCGGGACCATCACGGGCTGCCCCAAAGTGCGGTGCATGGAGATCATTCGGGAGCTGGAAGGCGAGCCACGGGGTCCCTTCTACGGCAGCGCGGGCTGGACCGGGTTCGACGGCGACATGGATTTGAACATCCTGATCCGCACCGCCCTCATCCGGAAGGACCGGATGTCCCTGCGCGTGGGCGCCGGCATCGTGGCCGACTCGGACCCGGATCGCGAATACGAGGAAACCCTCCACAAGGCCGGGGCTCTGCTGGCGGCCCACCGCGCGGCTTCCCGCGCCGCCGCGACGGGGCCCGGCCCTTCATGAAGCCGCTCCGCGTTTGGTTCAACGGGAGGATCATCCCATGGGACCGCCCCGCCGTCACCGTTTTCGACCGCGGGTTCCTTTACGGCGACGGCTTCTACGAGACGCTCCGGGTCTACAACGGCCGTATATTCCGTTTCTCCGAACATTTTCGCCGTTTGCAAGGCTCCGCCCGAGGTTTGAGAATAAGAATCCCCTTCTCCCGGGAAAAAATCCGGCGCGGCGCCGAAAGCCTTCTGCGGGCCAACCGGCTGGAAGAAGCGGTGATCCGCGTCACGGTCACGCGGGGCCCGGCCCCGCTCGGCTTCGACCCGCGTCCGGCGCGGCGGCCCTCCTGCGCCCTCATCGCCGTCCCGGCCCCGCGCCATCCCGAGGACGGCTACCGGAGGGGAATCCGCCTCGCCCTGGCCCGCGTCCGGCGCAACCCCAAGATATCCCTGGACCCGGCCCTGAAGTCAACCAATAATTTAAATAACATCCTGGCCAAGATGGAGGCCATCCGGCGCGGCGCCTACGAGGCGCTCATGCTGAACGTGGAGGGATTTTTGGCGGAGGGCACCGTCAGCAACATTTTTTGGGTCCGGCGCGGCGCGCTGGAAACGCCGTCCCTGGACTGCGGCATTTTGGAAGGCGTCACGCGGGCGGAGGTTTTGAAGATCGCCCGCGCCAAGGGCCTGGGCGTCCGCGAAGGCCGCTTCCGGCCGGCGCGGCTTTACGAGGCGGACGAGGCTTTCATCACCAGCACCACCATGGAGATCATGCCGGTTTCCCAAGTGTCGGACCAGACGGGCCGGCCGCGCGCCGTCGGAAACGGCCGCGCCGGTCCCTGGACCCAATTTCTGGCCGGAGAATACAAGAAACGCGCCGCGCGCGAGACCGCCGGCGCCCCCAAGAGAGGACGGACCTCATGACGGAACCCCGAGCAACCCCTCCGGCGGAGACGCGCGCGCCGGAAGAGCACACCGAAACCTTCAACGCCTGGGACCCGAGCATCACCCGGCAAATCGACGAGTTGGTGAAGCTGGCCGGCGTCCCCGGGCAAATCCCCGACAACAGCGACCTGGTGCGGGAGATCATCGTCACCGCCCTCAAGACCCAGCATTCCCGCCTGGACCGCGGCGACGTTAAAATCCTCAGCCGCTCCCTGCGGGAGCTCCGCTACGGCTTCCGCATCTTCAAGAACTACCGCGACCGGCGCAAGGTCACCATTTTCGGCTCGGCCCGGACGGCGCCCAGTGACCCTTCCTATAAACAAACGAAACGGTTCGCGCAGATCATGGTCAAGAACGGATTCATGGTCATCACGGGCGCCGGGCCCGGCATCATGCAGGCCGGCAATGAGGGGGCGGGCAAGAGCAACAGCTTCGGCGTGAACATCCGCCTGCCCTACGAGCAGAAGCCCAACGAATTCATCGCCGACGAGTCGCTCTTCATCGACTGCCGGTTCTTCTTCACGCGCAAGCTCATGTTCGTGAAGGAGACCAGCGCCGTGGCCTTCTTCCCGGGCGGCTTCGGCACGCACGACGAGGCCATGGAGGTGCTCACTCTCGTCCAGACGGGGAAGAGCGACCCCATGCCCATCGTGTTCCTGGACGCTCCCCGCAAAACCTACTGGCGCGACTGGCGCGCCTACCTGGTGAAGCACCTGCTGAAAGGAAAGAAGATTTCGCCCGAGGACATGGGTCTCTTCAAGATCACGAAATCTCCTGAAGAAGCGGCCGAGGAAATTGTGACCTTCTACAAAAACTATCATTCCATCCGCTACGTCAAGGACAAGCTGGTGATGCGCCTGCGCAAGCCGCCGTCCGCGGCCGTGCTGGCGCACCTCAACAAGAGCTTTAAAGACATCTGCGAAAAGGGAGGGTTCGAGGCGAGCGCGGCCCTGCCCGAGGAAAGCGGCGAGCATCCGGGTCTGCCCCGCCTGGTGTTTCAGTTCAACCGCCTTGCGTGCCGCCCCAGGCGCCGCCACAAAGTCCCCCATAAAGCACACGGAATAAGGTTTCCAACGGGGAGGCGGGAGAGATGTGGACGGACCGGAA
>JBQTIM010000053.1:0-11066 GCA_052388135.1 Elusimicrobiota bacterium | reverse complement strand
CGTCGTGGCCCGCATCCCCGGCAACAAAGGTTTCGTCAAGTCCAAACCCCGCCATTTCACCGTTCTTATCTAGGAACGTTTTTTCCGTTTCCGGCGAACAGGCCGCAGCCTTTGTTCGTCGGCGCTTCCGAACGGTCGCATTTTTAAAAACCCAACGCGCGCCTCGGCGCCGTTGGGTTTTGATTTGCCGTGGGGATCGTCCCGGACAATCTCCGGGTTCGCGGCGGAGTTAAAAGTCCTTTGTGGCTTTGGCCGTGACGTCGCCGTAATTCAGGAAGACCGTGAGCTGGCCCTCGGACCGTCGGCGGTAGGAGATATAGACGAGGTTGTTGAAGCGGTTCAAAATGGAAAGGAAGACTGAGGATAGGTCGGAACCCGTGGACGAGGAGAAAAAGCTGGCGCCCGTGGAGTCGGCGATCTGCCGCAGGGCGGCCTCGTTGAAGGAGTTCCCCAGGCCCACGGGATAGGCGCTCAGGCCCTTGCCGTTGACGCCGCGAACCGCGTCGTCCAGAGAACCCTTACTGGCGGTGTCGTCCCCATCCGTGAGGACCAAGAGCAATTTCCTGCCCCTCCTTCCGTTGAGAGTCCCGGCCCCGGCTCCGACGGCGTCGTAAAGCGCCGTGCCGCCGGAGGCCACGCCTGCGTTGATGAGGGCGGTCAAGCGGGACTTGTCGGTCGTGAAGTCCGAAATTTGCCTGATCTCGCTTTCAAATTCGATCAGGGCCATGGCGTCCGTGCCGCTCATGGCATTGACGAGGATCACGGCGGCATTGTTGGCAGCGGTGGTGCGGGAGCCGGACATGCTGCCGCTCCGGTCAATGACGAGCGCGATGGACAACGGGTCGCTCACGCGGCCCACCTCGTAAGGCACGCCGGGCGCGCCGCCTTCCAGGACCGTGAAATTGCCCAGCTTGAAATCCGTTCGGGGGGTTCCTGCCCCGTCCACCACCGCCACGAATATCTTTTCGTTGGGGGCGTCCAAGGTTTCTATCTGGGGGATGAAAAGGCTCGCGGAGGTGACGCCGGCCGGTTTGGGGCTGAGCAAGGGGTTGTTCTTGCGCTGGCAGGCCGGCAGAGTCGCCAGGAGGGTTGCAAACAGCGCGGCGGAAGCGCGGACGGGCCGGCTTGCGCGACTCATGGTTTCCGGCCCAGACGAAGGGACGCCGCCACCTGGTACGTCATGTTGAGGGCCAGGCCGTTGTCGGGTATGCGGAGCGCGTGCAGGCGGATTTCGGGAGCGAAACGGACGGCGCCCATGACGGGCAGAAAAACGCCCAGCGAGCCCGAGAACCCCAGGTAGCTGTGGGTCCCCGACACTTTCCCGGAGGCGGGGGTGTCCACGGTCACCACGTCCCGGTAAGCTCCCGCGCCGATGCCTACAAAAGGGATATACTGAGTCTGCTCGGGCCGGTACAGACTGTAGAACCTATAAAGCACCGCGGCGTTGAGCGAAAAAATGTCCTCGGTGGTGTTGTAAACGCCTTCGGGCACTTGCAGGGGGAAATAATCCGCGGAAATCCGGAAACCCAACCGATCGGACCCCTTGGGCTCCTCGACCTCCGGCGGCCGGCGCAGGACATAAAGATCCACGCCGGCGTTGCCCAGGTTCTCATAACCTTGATATCCTTTGAGGAGCTGGTTATAGCCGATGTTGGCGGCGGGGAAAACGTCCCAGCGGGGACCTTCGTCCCCATAAACAACGGAGCCATATTTGTCGTCGTAGGCGAAAAGGAAAGCCGGCGGGCAGGCGCCGCTGAAAACCAAGAGTAAAAGCGCCGCTCGGGTAGACAATCGGCAACGAGAAGTCGCGTGAAGTCCTGCCAACATAGGGGTAAGCTTAACTGAAAATGATAAAGATTTCAACAAATCTTAATGATCCGCTGTTGGCGCGGTCGGCGTGAGCTCATTCCTGCAGGAGGCTCGCAGCTGGGTGCGGTTCAACACCGTGACGGACCGGTCCAACGGGAGCTTCGCTCGCTATCTGCAGGCTCGTTTCCGAGAGCTGGATTTCGCCGTGGAGATTGCGGAAAGCCGGTCGGGGGGCCGGTCCTTCTACAATTTGTTGGCGCGGCGGGGGCCGGCGGGGCGGCCTTTGCTGCTGAACACCCATTTGGATACGGTTCCCGCCGGCCCGCGGGATCGGTGGACGGCCACGGGCGGAAACCCGTGGCGGGCCGTTCTGCGCGGCGGCCGGCTTTACGGCCTGGGAACCGCCGATACGAAATTGAACCTGCTGTGCGTTTGGGAGGCCCTGCGGCGGCTGGGGCCGGCGGCGTTCCGGCGGCCGCTGTGCGTGGCGGGAACGTTCGGAGAGGAAAGCGGCATGCGGGGCGCGCGGCGGCTGGCGGCCTCGTGGCGCGGGCCGCGGCCGGTTTTCGCGTTGGTGGGCGAACCTTCTCTCTTGCGGCCGGTGGACAGGCACCGGGGCTATCTGGCTTTCCGCTGGACGCTGGAAAATTTGCCGATCCTCCGCGTGCGCGGGGCGGTTCCTCTTTTCCGCGCGCGGACGGCCGGCGTCAGCGCCCATTCCAGCACGCCGGAGCTGGGAGACAGCGCCTTGGCGCGGCTCTGGCGCGTGCTGGAAAACTTGGAGCGGCGGGGCTTTCATCCCACGGTGGCCTCTCTGCGGGGAGGCGCCGCGGTGAACCAGGTTCCGGCGGAAGCGGAAGCGGGAGTGATCCTTCCGGCCTGGCCGTCGGCCGTGAAGGGAGCCGAGGTGATTTCGGGCCGCCTGCGAGGACCTTCGGCCGCGGCGGTTCCCTGGCGGGCTTTTGCCGATCTTGAGGAGCGGCTGGCGCGGCGGTTCCGCCCGCCTTACACGGCGAACCTGGGCCGGATCGAGACCGCCGGCCGCCGCGCCTGGGCGATCTTCGACGTGAGGATTCCGGCGCGGGCGAAAACCGAACCGTCCGTCGCCGCCGTGCGGGCCATGGCGGAAGAGGCGGCCGCGGCGGCGGGCGTGCGGAGCCGCCTGGAGGTGGAGCGGAACGATCCGGGCCTGGCCGGCCCTCCTCCCGCTCGGTTCAAACGATTGGTGGAGCGTGCCCTCCGCCGCAGCGGCCTGCCGGCCCGCTGGGAGGAGAAGCTCACCTGCACCGAGGCCGGCGTCTACGGGCGTTGGGGCGTGCCGGCGGCGGTGTTGGGTCCGGGCCTGTCGCGCGGCAACGCCCACCGGCCCAACGAGCGCGTGGAGGTTTCCCAGTTGAGAAAGGCCGTTCGCTTCTATGAGAACCTTTTGAGGGCCTGGTGTCTGGAGAGCTGAACTTTCTCATCCGCGGCGCGGAGGAGCGGGACCTTGCGGGCCTGTTCCCCCTGGCGCGCCTGCTGGATTCCTACAATTTACCCGCGGACAGGCGGCGGCTGCGGGCTTTGATCCGGGATTCCCGCCGCTCCTTCGCCGGCCGCCCCGCGGGGCCGGCGCGGGCGAAATATTTGTTTTTGCTGGTGGATCTGTCCGCCGGAAAAATCGCCGGCTGTTCCCTGATCATCGGCAAGCACGGCACGCCGGGCCTGCCGCATCTTTATTTGTCGAGCTACGCGGAGAGGCGCCGGTCCCGCACCCTGCGGCGAACGGTGGAGCACCGCTGTTTCCGTCTGGGCGCCACCGAGGACGGGCCGACGGAGGTGGGCGGCTTGGTGTTGCTGCCGGCGTACCGGGCCCGGCCGGAAAAGCTGGGGCGCCGGCTGTCCTTCGTTCGGTTCCTCTATATGGCCGCCCGGCCGGAGCGGTTTCAGAACCGGGTCCTGGCCGAGTTCATGCCCGCGTTCCTGTCGCGCGGCCGCAGCCCTTTCTGGGAATATTTCGGACGCAAGTTCACGAAGCTGTCCTATCATCGGGCGGACCGTCTCAGCATCGACAACAAGGAGTTCATCCTGTCCCTGTTCCCGCGCTCCGTCATCTACCAGGATTTTTTCCCGCGCCGGATCATCCGCTACCTGGGCCGCGTGGGAGACCCTTCCCTGCCGGCGGCTCGCCTTCTTCGAAAAGCGGGGTTCCGGTATCTGAACCAGATCGAGCCTTTCGACGGAGGGCCTTACTACGGCGCCGCGCGCGGCGAAATTTCCGTGGTGCGGAGAAGCCGCAGACGGACGGCGGCCGCCGGCCCGGTTCGCGGGCCCGCCCATCTGGTGCTGGCGGAGCGCGGCGGCTCCGTGCGCTGCGTCGCCGCGCCTTTGCGTCCGGGCGGCGCGGCGGAGCTTTCGGCGGAGGCGCTGCGGCTTTTGGGAACCGCCGCGGGAGAAAACGTATGGACGGCGCCGCTCCGATGAAGGCCGCGACGTTCCGCGGGAATTTCATCGCCGGACGCTTCCTTCGGCCCGCGCGGGGGCGCTGGTTGACGAGCGAAGATCCCGGCGATTTGGACAATCCCGTGGGCCGCGTCCGGCTGGACCCCGCCGCCGCCGGCGCCGCCGCGGCGGCCGCCGCCCGGGCTTTGCCCGCCTGGCGCGCGCTTCCTTCGGCCCGAAGGATAAAATTTTTGCGGCGCTGTCAGGCGGCCTTGTCGCGCCGCCGCGTCGAGCTGGCCTGGACCATTTCCCGGGAAACCGGAAAGCCCCTGTCGGAATCCGCGGCCGAGGCGCGGACCATGGTGGAGAAAGTGGACGTGACCATCCGCGAAGCCCTGCCCCTCGTGGCCGACCGCGTTTTCCCTCTGGGCGGCGGCGCGCGCGGGGCCGTGCGCTACCGGCCCCGGGGCCCCGCGGCGGTCATCGGGCCCTTCAACGTGCCCGGCCACCTGCCCAACGGCCAGATCGTCCCCGCTCTTCTCACCGGGAACACGGTTGTTTTTAAACCGTCAGAACTGACGCCCTTCACAGGCCAGCTGCTGGCGGAATGCTTCAACGCCGCGGGCCTGCCTCCGGGCGCGTTCAACCTGGTTCAGGGCGACGGCGCGGCCGGCGCGCGGCTGGCGGAAGATCCGCGGGTGAAGACCGTCTTGTTCACAGGCTCCTTTGGAACGGGCGAGAGGCTGAAGGCCGCCGCGGCCGGCGCGCCGGAGAAGCTCGTGGCCCTGGAGATGGGGGGAAAAAACGCCGCCCTGGTTTTGGCCGACGCACCGCTGGATTCCGCCTTGCGGGAAATCCTGCACGGAGCTTTTTCCACCACGGGCCAGCGATGCTCCTCCACCAGCCGCGTTTTCCTTCACCGGGCGGTCGCGGCGCGTTTCTTGAAAAAATTCGTTTCCGCCGCCGCCGCCCTCCGCGCGGGCTATTTCACCGAGGACGTCTTCATGGGGCCGCTGGTTTCCGCCGCGGCCAAGGACCGCTTTCTGGCCGCCCAGCGCGCCGCGAGCCGCATGGGGTTCCGGCCGCTTCTGGAAGGGCGGGCCCTCGCGGCGTCCCGGCGCGGCCACTACGTCGGCCCCGCGGTGAATGTGTGGGAAAAAGATTGGCGCCGCCTGCCCGCTTCCCGCGCCTACTGGGACGAAGAGCTTTTCGCGCCCGACGCGGCCGTCTACGTGATGTCGTCGGAGGACGACATGGTCCGCGCCAACAACGATTCCCGCTACGGCCTGGCGGCCTCGATATTCACCCGCTCGGAGAAGGCTTTCCGCCGCTTGGCGCCCCGGCTGGAGAACGGCGTGGTCCATTGGAACCGCACCACGGCCATGACCCCCGGCCGCCTGCCTTTCGGCGGGCTCAAGCGGAGCGGCAACGCCCGGCCCGCCGGCCTCTTCGTTCCCTACGCCTGCACGGACCCGGTGGCCTCGGTCGAAGTGCGCGCCGCGAAATGAGACCGTCCCGCCGTTCGCCTTTCCATGGACATTAAAACTTATCCCGCCATCCTCATGGGCCACCCCGCCCATTTCCGCATCCGGGGCGGGGCCAACCCGCACACCCGCACGTCCTGGGGTTTTCGAAAATCCGTGGATCGGGTTCGCGCGGCGGAGCAGTGGCGGCGGCTGGCCGACCTGCTGACGGATTTGGGCGTCCGCGTTTTCGTTTTGCCGGCGAGGCCGGAGTCTCCCGGCATGGTGTTCCCGGCCAACGCCGGATTTCTGGCCGGCGCCCGCGATGCCGCGCCCGCCTCCCGAAAAAAATTCCATATCTCCCTGCCCATCCCCAGCCGCGCCCGGGAAGGGGAGGTTTACGGCGAATTCCTGCGCGGGCTGGGCTTCGGCGTGGAGCCGTTCCCGCTGCGTTTCGAAGGCGAGGCGGATTTTTTCGAGGCGGGCTCGAGCTTCCTTTTCACCTCGGGGCCCTTGGAGCGCCAGCGCTTCGTTCCCCGCCTGGGATGGCCGCCTTACCGGCGGGTCTACGGTTTCCGCAGCGATCCGGGCGCCGTCGAGGCCCTCCGGCCCCTGGCGGGCGGCAAGCCCGTCCTGCCCCTGGCCCTCGTGCGGGAAACCCATTATCACGGGGACACGTGCCTGTGCTCCTTCGGCCGCGGCCGGGAGTTCCTCATGGCCTACCCGCCCGCTTTGTCTTCCTCGTCCCGGGCGAGGCTCAAAGAGACTTTCGGCGGCAACCTTATGGAGCTTTCCGAGGAAGACGGCGAGCGATTTTCCGCCAATTCCTTCCAGGTGGACGGTCCCGAGCCGGTGCTGGTGATGCCGGCGACGGCGACGCCCGCTTTGAAAGACGCCGTGCGGGAACGCGGCGTCCGCGTGGAGACGGCGGACGTGTCGGAGTTCATGAGCAAAGGCGGCGGCTCCGTGAAGTGCATGGTGGGGGATTTGGGTCTGTGGCCCGCCGATGAGACCGTTTCCGCCGCCGCGCAGGCGTTCCGGGAGGAGCGCCTATATAGGAAAGGCGACGGGCGTTGACGGGCGAGGGGCCCCGCGTCGTCATCCTGGGGGGCGGCTTCGGCGGCCTCTACGCCGCCAAGGCGCTGTGCGGAGCGCCCGTCCGCGTCACGCTGGTGGACCGCCGCAACCACCATCTTTTCCAACCTTTGCTTTATCAAGTGGCGACGGCGGCCATCTCGCCGGGCGACATCGCCCAGCCCCTGCGGCACGTCCTCCGCCACTGCGGCAACGCCAGCGTGCTTTTGGCCCAGGCGGACGCCGTGGAGCCCGACGCCCGCCGCGTGCGTCTGCGCGACGGCGAGCTGGCTTACGATTATCTCATCGTCGCCACCGGAGCCACGCACTCCTATCCGGGCCATCCCGAGTGGGCCGCCCTGGCGCCGGGCCTCAAAACGTTGGAGGACGCCATCGAGATTCGGGGCCGGTTCCTGGCCGCCTTCGAAAAAGCGGAGCGCGAGCCCGATCCGGCGCGGCGGAGCGCCCTCCTCACCTTCGTCATCGTCGGCGCGGGCCCCACCGGCGTGGAGCTGGCCGGCGCCATGGCCTACATGGCCAAGCGCCTCCTGCCGCCCGAGTTCCGCAACATCACCGCCGACAGCGCCCGCATCCTCCTTTTGGAGGGAGCGCCCCGCGTCCTGCCGCTCTACCCCGAGGCCCTGTCCGCCAGCGCCGCCCGGCAATTGGCCCGCCTCGGCGTGGACGTGCGCACGGGCGCCCTGCTCAAGGTCTTGGAGAAAGGCGCCCTGCGGGTGGGGGAAGAGCGCGTGGAGTCGGAAAATGTTTTTTGGGCCGCGGGCGTCGCGGCTTCAAGGCTGGGGACGACGTTGGGCGCGCCGCTGGACCGCTACGGCCGCGTGGAGGTGGAGCCGGACCTGTCCCTGCCGGGCCGCCGCGAGATTTTCGTGGCCGGCGACCTGGCGCGGGTGAAATCGGACGGCCGCGACGTGCCGGGCGTGGCGCCCGCCGCCATCCAAATGGGACGGCACGCCGCCGCCATGATCCTGGGAGACCTGCGGGGCCGGGCCCGGTCCCCGTTCAGCTATCGCGACAAGGGCGGCCTCGCCGCCATCGGACCCGGCGCCGCCGTGGCCGACATCCGCGGCTGGCGCTTCTCGGGCCGGCCGGCCTGGCTCGCGTGGCTGCTGGTGCACATCGTCTTCCTCATCGGTTTCCGGAACCGTCTGTTCGTGCTCCTGCAATGGGCCTGGTCGTATCTCGGGTTCCAGCCCAGCGCCCGCCTCATCACGTATTACGGCGACGACGCGCCGCCGTCCGACCAAAGCAAGGGGCGGACTCTCTTCCCCTAGCCCGGATTCCCCGGTTGGGCGCGAGGACCGGGGCTGGCCCGCGCCGCCGACGAAAAACGCCGAAAAATTGACACTCCAAAATCGATTTGATAGAGTCAAGTTCGGGAATATTCCAGAGGGAAACTATGCAAGTCCACATCACGGCCCGCCACATCAACCTTACGTCCGCCCTGGCCGAATACGTGCAAAAAAAGCTGGACCGCGTGGAGCGGCATTTCCCCGCGGTCTTGCGCGCCCAGGTGATCTTGGCTGTGGAGAAGCACCGCCACATCGCCGAGGTCGTGGTGCACGCCAACGGCCATCACGATTTCCGCGCCAAGGGAGAATCGGCCGACCTTTACGCCGCCGTGGACCTGGTGATTGAAAAGCTGCACAAGCACATGGCGCGCATCAAGGACCGCCGGGTGCGCGGCCGCCGCCGCGGCGCCGAAGTTCCGCCCGAGGACGCTTCCCTGCCCCCCTTCGCTTCCGCCGACGGCGACGAGCGGGCCGAGGAGCTGCCCGTGACCCGCGTGAGGCGCATGGCGCCGCGCAGCATGACCCTGGAGGAAGCCGTGGACGAAATACGCCGCTTGCGACATCCTTTTTACGTGTTTTCCAGCGAGGACCTGGTGAACGTCCTCTACCGACGGAGGGACAAGACCTACGGCCTGCTCGAGCTGAACGTCTGACTCCATGCGCCTCATAGACCTCCTTCAACCCGAATCCGTCACGCTCGACCTCAAGGCCCAAGGCAAGAAGGAGGCGCTCTCGGAGTTGAGCCGCCTCATCGCGGCCGGCAACCGCCTCTCGGAGCCGGACAAAGTGGTGGACATCCTCATGGAGCGCGAATCCCTGGGCTCCACGGGCATCGGCCAGGGCATCGCCATCCCCCACGGCAAGACCGAGGCCGTGAAGGAGCAGGTGGCGGCCCTGGGCATCTCCAAGCGGGGCGTGGATTTCGACGCGCTCGACGGAGAATCGGTCTACATCGTTTTCCTGCTCATCGCTCCTCCCGACGCCGCCGGCAACCATCTCAAGGCCCTGGCGAAAATCTCCCGGCTCCTCAAGGACAAATTCTTCCGCCAGGCCCTCCGCGACGCCCGCTCCGTGGAGGAGGTCCTCAAGATCATCCGCGAGGAAGATGAGTACTGATCCTTCCCGGGAGGCGCCCGCCTCCGCTCCGCCGCTCCTCGTCGAAGAGCTTTGGAAGGAGCAGGCCACCCACCTTCGCCTCACGCTCCTCGCCGGACAGCCCGGCCTCTCACGGTCGGTGGGCGTGGCCGACATCAACCGCCCGGGCCTCACCCTGGCCGGATTCTTCGAATATTACCGCGGCGAGCGCATCCAGGTGTTCGGCATGGGCGAGTCGGCCTTCCTGGCCACGTTGTCCAGCGCCCAGCGCATGGAGATCTTCGACCGCATCCTGTCCGTCCCGGAGCTCCCTTGCCTGATCCTCACCCACGGCCGCGAGCCTGTTCCCGAAATGCAGGAGCAGTGCGAGGCCTACAAGGTGCCCCTTTTTCAATCGCACTGGGAGACCGCCCGCCTCATCGGCGAGATGACGGCTTACTTGGAGGAGCGCCTGGCGCCCCGGGCCTCCATCCATGGCGTGCTGGTGAACGTCTACGGCATGGGCGTGCTCATTTTGGGCGACTCCGGCATCGGCAAGTCGGAATGCGCGCTGGAAATTTTGAAGCGGGGACACATGCTGGTGGCCGACGACCGCGTGGAGGTGCGCCACAAGCCCGGCGGCATCCTGGTGGGCTCGGGCAACTCCCTGGTGCAGCACCACATCGAGGTGCGCGGCCTGGGCATCATCGACGTTTGGAAAATTTTCGGCGTGGGCGCCGTGCTCAACCGCTCCCTGGTGGAGCTGGTGGTCTATTTGGAAATGTGGGACGAAAAAAAGGAATACGACCGCCTGGGCCTGGAGGAGAAGACCACCGCGCTCCTGGGCGTGCCCATCCCCGAGATCCGCATCCCCGTCCATCCGGGCCGCAACATCGCCGCCTTGATCGAGGTGGCCGCGTTGAACCAGCGCCTGCGCCAGCAGGGCATCCACTCGGCCCGCGAGCTCAACGAGAGGCTCATCCACCGCATGTCCGGCCATTCCGCGCGCGCTTGAGCGCCCGCGGAGCGCGGAGATTTTAGAGCCGGCCGGCTTCCGCCCTCCCGTTTTCGCCGCCGCCCCGCCGTCTTTTCCGCCCCGCCTTTTTGATAAGATATCCCTGCTTTTATGACGAACGCCCTTGCACCCAAAAGCCGAAAAGCCGCCCGCGCGGCGGCTCGCCGCCCGATCCCGCGCCGGCCCGCCCGCCGCGCGCCGCTCCTGGAATGCGTCGTGGTGACCGGCCTGTCCGGCGCCGGCAAATCCATGGCCCTGCGCGCCCTGGAGGATCTGGGGTATTTTTGCGTGGACAACTTTCCTTTGGAGCTCTTGTCCGCGCTCATGGGTTATTACCGGCACATGGGCCAGCGCCTTTCCCGCGTGGCGGTGGGCGTGGACGTCCGCACGGGCACGGTCAACTTCACGGAGTCCATCCAGCGCCTGCGCCGCCACGGCGTCCGGCCCCGGATCCTTTTTTTGGATTGCGGCAACGACACCCTCATCCGCCGGTTCTCGGAAACGCGCCGCCGGCATCCCTTGAGCGGCTCGGTGCCCAGCGGCATCCGCAAGGAACGCCGCCGCTTGAAGGAGATCAAAGCGCTGGCGGACAAGATCCTCGACACCTCCCGGCTCACGCCGACGGAAATGAAGGAGATGGTGGCCCGGACACTCGGCCTGCGGCATCCGCGCGGCATGGCGGTGATGGTCACCTCGTTCGGCTACAAGCACGGCCTGCCTTTGGACGCGGACATGGTGTGGGACGCCCGCTTCCTGCCGAACCCGAATTACGTGCCGCGCCTGCACGCCCTCACCGGCGAGCATCCGGCCGTGTCGCGCTACGTCCTGGGCAACCCGCTGGCCCGGCGCTTCATGGCGTATCTGGGCGACACCATGGATTTCCTGGCGCAACAGTTCGCGCGG
>JBQTIM010000052.1:0-2685 GCA_052388135.1 Elusimicrobiota bacterium | reverse complement strand
GTTTTTGGGCGGTCGTCAGGCGGGCAGTTCTCGGGGGGTGGGCGGTCGCGGCGGGGGGGTTGGGGGGCATGCTTCATTGGGGCCGGGAGCTTTTTATCGCGCTCAAGGGTTTGGCGCCGGTTTGCTTTTTCCTGGGCGGCCTGGCCGTTACGCTCATCGGTCTGTCGTCGCTCAAGGCGCCGGCGCGGCCGGCCAAGACCGCCAAGGAGTCTTGACCCGGGCGTCGTCTTTGGGGGAGTGGGGGTTGCTTCGGCGCTACCTGCCCTCGCTGAGTTCGCGGCTTTCGCCGCGGGTGGAAACCGGTCCCGGCGACGACGCGGCGGTGGTGCGCGGGCGGCGCGGCCGCTGGGTGCTGACCACGGACATGCTGGTGGAAGGGGTCCATTTCGACCGGTCTTGGACCGGGGGCGAGGATCTGGGCCACAAGTCCCTGGCCGTGAACCTGTCGGATTTGGCGGCCATGGGCAGCGTGGAGCCGGTGTGGGCCCTGGTGTCTTTGGGAATAACGCGGGACGCCTCTGTGGATTTTGTGGATAAGTTCCACCGCGGGCTTTCGCGGCTGGCGCAGGCCCACGGGGTGGACATCGTGGGGGGCGACACCGTGAGGGCGGACCGGCTGACGGTTTCCATTGCCGTGGGCGGCTGGGCCGCGCCGGGCGGCCGGCTGGTTTTGCGCGGAGGCGCCCGGCCGGGAGACGCGCTCCTGGCCACGGGCACTCTGGGCGACGCGGCGGCGGGGCTGGAAATTTTGATGGGAAGAAAGAGCCGCCGGCGCGGCGGCGTGGGTTTTTCGTCCCGCGACCGGGGTTTCCTGGTGCGCCGCCTGCTCAGGCCCGAGCCGCGGCTGGCGTGGGGCCGGCGCCTGGCTCAAGCGGGCGCCACGGCGCTCATGGATTCGTCCGACGGGCTTTGGCGGTCCGTGACGCTGATGTGCGAGGCGTCCGGGACGGGAGCCGTGGTGGAGCTGGAAAAACTGCCGCTGTCCCGCGCCCTGCGCGCGTGGGCGGACGCTTCCGGCGGCGACGCCTTCGGCCTGGCCCTGGCGGGGGGCGAAGACTATGAGTTGGTTCTGGCCGCGCCGCCCGGCCGCGCCCGCGCTTTGGAAGCCGCCGGCGCCGCCTGCGTGGTGGGCCGCGTGACGGAGCGGAGAGAGGGCGTCCGCGCGCTGGAGAACGGCCGACCGCGCCCCGCGCCCCGGATGTTCGAACATTTTAAGACGGACAAGAAACGCGGAAAGCGAGGCGCCTCATGAAAACCCGGTGTCCGGTCGTTCCCAACGCGCGGTCCGGCCGCGCCGCGCGCTTGCGCCATGGAACCTCTTAAAACGCCCGCGTTCGTGATCGAGACGGAGAACGAGTCCGAGACCCAGGCGGTGGGCGCCCGGCTGGGCGGCCTGCTGAAGCCCGGAGACAGCGTCGGACTGGAAGGCGGCCTGGGCGCGGGCAAGACGGTGTTCGTCCGCGGCGTGGGGCAGGGCCTCCATTGCGCGGGCGCGGTGACGAGCCCCACCTTCGCCTTGGCCCAGACGCACAAGGGCGGCGCGGGGCGCTGCGCCCTCAACCACGTGGACCTTTACCGCCTGGAGCCCAAGGACGTCCCGTCCCTGGACTGGGACGAGTTGTTTTCGGACCGCGCCGTCACCGTGGTGGAGTGGGCCGAAAAAGCCCGGGGCGTGTGGCCGGCGGATTGCCTGTGGGTCCGCCTCGCCCACGCCGGCGGCGACAAGCGCCGCCTGGAGTTCCACCCTCTGGGAAAACGGGCGGCCGAGGTCGTGAAAAAAATGAAGGAGAAGGCATGAAAATTCTGGCGTTGGACACGGCCGGCCCCCGCCTGGGCGTGTGCCTCTGGGAGGATTTCCGCATACGCGCCGCCAAGATGGAGGACGGAATCGAATCCCATTCCCTCCGGCTCATGCCGCTCATGGACGAGCTTTTTCGCAAGGCCAAATGGTCCCCCGCCGACCTGGACGGCATCGCCGTGGACGTGGGCCCGGGCCGTTTCACGGGCCTGCGCATCGGCGTGGCGGCGGCGCGCACGCTCTCCAACGTTTTGGAAAAGCCCGTGGCCGAAGTCACCAGCCTCGAGGCTTTGGCCGCCCAGGGCTCCGGCTGGGACCTGCGCAAGCCCTTCGTGTGGAAGTTCGTGCCCGAGCTTCTCTGCGCTCTGGACGACGCCCGCAAGGACGACGTTTTCATCGCCGCCTGGCGTTTCCACCGGCCGGCCGACCGCGGCCGGCGCGGCATCCCCGCGTCGCGGTCCTTCCACACCTTCGGGCACCATTTCAAAATGGTCCACGCGCCGAGCCTCTTTTCCTTCGACCGTTTCCTGGCGTTCTTCAGCAGCTGCTTCCAGCAGCAGACCATCCTCTTCGCCGGGCCCGGCGCGCAAAAGTACAAGGCCCGGCTTCAAAAAACCTTCGGCGCCCGCGCCCGTTTCGCGCCCCCCGCCGCGGGCATAGACCCGAGCTGGGTGGCGGCCCTGGGGTCGGAGAAGTTTTTCCGCCGCGAGGGGAAAGCCTACGGGCAGGTCCAGCCGCACTACCTGCGCCCCTCCTACGCCGAGGAAAACGCCGCCAAGCCTTCCGCCTGATCCGCCCTTGCCGACGGGGCCGTTGCCGGGCACACTTAGAGCCTGTCTCAATAACCCGCTTTGAGGAGCGAAACTTTGGATTTCGAGCCGAGCCGA
>JBQTIM010000051.1:0-3015 GCA_052388135.1 Elusimicrobiota bacterium | reverse complement strand
GGCCGCGCGGCGGTTGGCCGGCAAGCCTTCTCTTTTCCTGCCCTTCGCGCTGGTGGCCGCGGTGGAGGGGGCGCTTCTGCTGGTCCTGCACCTGGCGCCCCGGCCGCCGTTCGCCGCGGTGCTGGCGCCTCCCATCCGCGCTTTCTACGGGGAAATTTACCTTCACTACCCCATGGACTTGGTGCTTCTGCCGCGCCTGTTCTTCTACGCGCAGGCGTTGACGGCCCTGCTCTTGAGCCCGCTGGCTTTGGCCTGGACCGTGCGGAGGGCCCCTGAACGCCCCCCTGAGGGGGCGGGCTCGCCCTGGCGCCGCTACGCCAGCGTTTTTTCCGTGACGCTGCTGGGGTTCGTTCTGGCCCAGGCCGCCGCGGCCGGGCTTCTGGCGCTGTTCCGCCTGATTCCGGACGGGGCGGCGCGCCGATTGCCCCTGGCCTTCTGGGATTTGGGCCTGCAGGGCGGGGCTTTCGCCGCGGGCCTGGCGGTGGAAATGGTGCTGGTCTTCGCGGTTCCCGCCATCATCCTGCAGAACGCGGGCTTCCTGCGGGGCCTGCGGGCCTCCGTCGCGACCGCTTGGCGGAACCCGCTGTCCACCGCGGCGGTGGTTCTACCGCCGGCGCTGCTGTATTTGGCGGCCGTGCTTTTCCGCTTCGGCTTGCCCGCCCTCATGACGCGCACGGCGCCCGAGGCGGCGCTTTGGGTGCTGGGTTCCGGCATCCTGGTGTCGTTGGCGGTGAACGTCTTCGTGGCCACGGGGGCTTCGCTCTTTTACGCCGGCCTTCTGGCCCGGCCTCGGGCCGCGGCGCCGGCGCCGGCGCGGCCCGCCTACGCGCCGGGTCTGGCGGCGGCCGCGAAAACCCTGCCGCTTGTCATCCTCCTGGCCGGCTGCGGCGCGGAATATTCGGCGGAAAAGATGGCCTGGAAGGCCGGCCGCGAGAAGCAGCGCCTCTCCGCCGCCCCCTTGGCGCCGGCGGGCGTTTATGTGAAGGCGCGGAACGCGTACGAGGACATCATTCGCCGCCATCCGGATTCTCCGCAAGCGGCCGAGGCCTTCCTGTCCATCGGGGAGCTTTACGCTCTGCAAAAAGACGAGGCGAAGGCCGAGCAAATTCTGCGGGAAGCGGCCGCGCGCTACGAAAAAAACCACCGCGAGGTCGGAGCGCGGGCCGTGACGGCGCTGGCGCGCATGAAGGAATCCGCCGGCCGCTGGGACGAGGCCCAGGCTCTCTACGCGGAAGCCATGGGCTATGAGGGCACGGTGGCCGGAGTCCAGGCGGCTTTCTGGAAGGCCCGCGCGTCCCGCACCCTGGGCGAGTTCGGCGAGGCGGGCAGGCATTACGCGGAGTCCGTGGATTATCTGACGAGGATGGAAAAGGAACACGCCGGGTCGCGGGTCGCCATGGCCGCCCTGGAGGTGCGCTACCAGTGCCACGCCGACCGCCAACAATGGCGCGACGCGATGGCCGCCCTGGAGGCTTTGCGCCTGCGTTATCCGGATACCTTCGCCGCGCGCCGCGCCCTGGCCATGAAGCGCGATGTCATGAGAAACCTGCGGCGCGCCGCTCCCGCGGCCGCCGTTACGTCCTAGTGTAGTGTCTCTAACACTTCTTTACTTATGTCATTGCGGGGAGCGTTGTCTGCGACGAAGCAATCCCAGCTTTTAGTGCACCGAGAATCGTTTTTCGGCGCAGGCGACCCCTGGGATTGCTTCGCCTTCGGCTCGCAATGACATCCTAATAAGTCAAGAGACTTATGCGACACTACACTAGACGCCCGCCGGAATCCCCGCCTTCTTCAAAAATTCCACGTAGTCCGCGATGCCAGCGGCCGGGTCATAGGCCGCCTTAAACCCCAGGGTTTTTTCCGCCCGTGTCGTGTCGGCCCGCGTGGCGGCTTGATAGAAGTCGTAGGGGTTGTCGATATAGTCCGTGGCCCGGTCGGCGCCCAGCAGCCGGTTCAAGATGAAGATCAGCTCGTTAAAGGACGTCCCGAGCCCCGACCCCACGTTGAAGACGCCGTTGCCCTTGAACCGGAACGCCGCCAGGTTGGCCTCCACCACGTCTTTCACGTAAATGAAATCGCGGTAATGCTCGCCCCACTTGAAAACCCGCGGCGCCCGCCCCTCGGAAATCTGGCGGTAGAGCTGGAAGATCATGCTGGCCGCTTTCTTCTTATGGAATTCCAGAGGTCCGTAAACGTTGAAATAGCGCAGGCCCACGGCGGAGACGGCGGGATGGGCGGCCGTGAAGGCGGCGGCGGCCTGCTCCATCTCCACCTTGCTGACGCCGTAAATGTTGGCCGGGGCCGGCGCCTGGTCCTCGCTCATGGGGACGGACCCTTTGCCGTAGGTGGCGGCGCTGGAGGCGTAGACCACCTTGGGGCAGCCCGACCGCGCCGCCCAGTCCAAAATGCGCACGAAGGCCTCCACGTTCACGGCCCGCATCAATTTTTCGTCCATCACGGTGGTGTCCGTGATGGCGGCCTGGTGGAACACGCCGTCCATGCGGCCTAGGGAGCCGTAGTCGAACGCGCGGATGTCTCCGGCGTGGATGCGGCCCTTGAAGCCCTCCAGGTTCCGTCGAACTCCTTCGGAAAAGTGGTCCAGGACGTGGACCTCGTGCCCGTCCGCTTCCAGCCGCAGGGCCAGATTCGCCCCGATCATCCCGCCCGCTCCCGTCACGAAAAATTTCATAAATTCTCTCCTGTGCAGATCGTTCCGCATTTTACAAAATTCGATGCCGCGCCGCCTTGACGGGGCGGGGGCATTTTGATAGCTTTCCCCTATTGCGCGCCCTCTTCCTGATCTCCGCAGCACCGCCGGCTGGAGCTTAAGAAGAGGGTTTTTCTTTCGCGGCGCCGCCCCGGCGGCGTTCCCCATTTTCGTCTCGGTTCTTAGGACGGCTCTAAGAAACGGGGCGTTTTTTTTAAACGGCAAGGTTTCGTGAATTGTTGTAAAAAAAAAAGTAAAGAACATGGGGTAGGAAAAAAAACCCCTTGAAGAACCGAAGATAACAACTA
>JBQTIM010000050.1:0-9078 GCA_052388135.1 Elusimicrobiota bacterium | reverse complement strand
ACCCGAGCCCTTGGTCCCTGGTATGAGATCCACTTTATCTTGGTAAAGATCCAAAAAAGCCGAGGTTTCAACCCGGGCTGTCTCGAGCAATGTGTCTAGCTCAGCGACAGAGGCGCCTAAGTCAATTGCTTCCAATAGCTCGAGTGCTTCTACGTTCTTCAAGTTTTTCCTTTGTAAGTTGTATAAAAGTCATTAAATGACTTTTCTGGCCCCTGTGGCGTTTTGAGCACGTCATTTTCGCCGAGCGGGAGGCCCGACCCGATGGCCCCGATAGGCTGTTGAGGGGCCTGAGTGTCGGGCCGCGGCGAAAATGGCGCGCGCAAGTCACCGGGGCTGCCCTTCTTTTGGTTACTTTTCTTGGGCACGCAAGAAAAGTAACCGGCTGCCGGGCCGCCCCCGGCGACATGCCTTTATGAAATTCGCCTGATAAATCGGGCAACGACCGAAAGAACTGGATTCCGGCTTGCGCCGGAATGACGACACCGAAAATTCAAACACGCCCTACTCTGGCTTCGGTTTCTCCCCCACCAGGTGGAAATGCCAATAAGCCACGGTCTGCAGGCCGGGCCCGTTGGTGTAGAGCTTGTAGTCTTTCAGCTTTTCCTTCTCGATGACGGCCCGGGCCGTCTTGTGAACGTCCAGCAAATAGGGCAGGTCCTCGTCGCGGAACTCGCCGACGTCCTTGATGTCTTTCTTGGGCACCAGCACGTAGTGGAACCAGCGCTTGAAGAGGGCCTGCTGGACCACGACGGTTTTCTCCGTCTCCATCACCACCAGCGGAGCGCGCCCGCCGTAAATCTTGACGCCGGCCGACCCCAAAATTCCGGCCAGCTCCCGGGGCTTGAGTGGGTTGCGCGGCGGCGGGAGCTCCCCTCCCGGCTGTTCGGCGGCGCGGTGGAAAACGAGCCCCGCCGATGCGAACCCCGCCAGAGCCGACGCCAAAACCGCGGCCGCCAGCTTGATTTTACCCATCGCGCTCAGAGGGTTATGCCGAACCGGGCCAACAGCCAGGCGTACCCGGCGTAGGTCACGGCCATGGCGGAGGCGGACACCGCCATCGCCGGAACGAACTTCCACCCGCCTTTTATGAGCGCCGGAAAAATGACAAAGAACAAAAGGGACGGCGCCAAAGCGAGCAAAATTCCCCGGGCCATGACCGCGGCCTTTTGGGCGTCTCCCGTTTCCCTATAGAGCCAAGCCAAGGTCAAGATGGACGTCAACGGCAGAGAAACCAGCACCGCTCCGAACCAGGGAAATTTTTTCCCCAATTCCGACGCCCCGGCGATGACCAGGCCGGAAATCAGAGCCTTCAGCCAAAAAAGCACGCTTGAAAACCGGCCGCTTCAGATGTCCAGGTTCTGGACTTCGCTGGCGTGGCTCTCGATGAACTGGCGGCGGGGCTCCACCTTGTCGCCCATGAGCACGGTGAAAATGTCGTCGGCTTCGGTGCTGCCGGGCGTCAGCTTCACCTGCAGGAATTTGCGGGCGTTGGGGTCCATGGTGGTTTCCCAAAGCTGCTGCGGGTTCATTTCGCCGAGGCCCTTGTAGCGCTGGATGGCGGCGCCTTTGCGGCCGGCGTCTTTGATGGCCTCCAGGAGCTCGTCGGTGGAAGCGACTTCTTTCTCGTCGCCGTTGGAGCCGATGCGGTAAAGGGCGGGTTTCTTTCCGTCCTTGGCGGAAACGGCGGCCTCCTCGGCGGTGGCGTCGAACCCCACGGACTGGAGTTTGTCCACCAGGGAATCTATCTTCTTAAGTTCCAAAAGCTCTTTCATGAAGACCGACAGGTCCACTTCTTCGGCGCCGGCCGATCCCGTGGCGGCCTCGCCGGCGGCCTTGAGCTCGTCCTGCAGGCGGGCCTTGTGCCGCGTGAAGAAATCCTCGCGCCAGGCCTTGACCTCTTTTTCCGTGAAGAGGTAACCGGTCTTTCCGTTCTCGTCCTCCACGCGGTAAAGCGGGAACTTGTCTTGTTTTTTAAACTCCAGGAAATCCTTCCACTCCACGCCTTTTTTGTGGAGGCGCTTGCGGAGGGTCTCCAGCTCCGACATGGCCTTGAAGGCGCCTTTCAGCTTGGCGGGGTCCATTTTTCCCGATCGCCCCTTGGACAGGGCGTGGATCTCCACGGACTCCAGGCCTTCCGACAACAGCCATTCGTCCAGCTTGTCGTCGGAGTCGATGTACATCTCCTTCTTGCCCTTCTTCACTTTGTAGAGCGGGGGCTGGGCGATGAAGATGTGGCCGTTCTCCACCAGGGGTTTCATTTGGCGGAAGAAGAACGTGAGGAGGAGGGTGCGGATGTGGGCGCCGTCCACGTCGGCGTCGGTCATGATGACGACCTTGTGGTAGCGGAGCTTGGCCAGGTTGACGCCGTCTTCGCCCTGGGTCTGGCCCACGCCGCAGCCCAGCGCCGTGATGAGGGTGCGGATTTCGTCGTTGACGAGCATCTTGTTCAGGCGGGCCTTTTCCACGTTGAGGATTTTTCCCTTGAGGGGGAGGATGGCCTGGAAGGCCCGGTTGCGGCCCTGCTTGGCGCTGCCGCCGGCCGAATCTCCCTCGACGATGTAAATTTCGGCCTTGGCGGGGTCGCGCTCCTGGCAGTCGGCCAGCTTGCCGGGCAGGGAGGCGGAGTCTAGCGCGCCTTTGCGGCGGGTGAGCTCGCGGGCCTTGCGGGCGGCTTCACGGGCCTCGGCGGACAGGATCGCTTTTTCGCAAATGTTGGAGGCGGTGTTGGGGTTTTCCTCGAAGAACGTGCCCAGGGTGTCGCCCACGACGGACTTGACGATGCCTTCCACCTCGGTGTTGCCGAGCTTGGACTTCGTCTGGCCTTCGAACTGGAGCTTGGTCGTGCCCAGCTTCACGGAGATGACGGCGGTGAGGCCCTCGCGGGCGTCGTCGCCGCTGACGGAGAAATCCTTGCCCTTGAGCATGTCCCGTTTCTTGATGTAGTCGTTCATCACCCGGGTGAGGGCGGAGCGGAAGCCCGACAGGTGCGTGCCGCCCTCCACGGTGTTGATGTTGTTGACGAAGGAGTAGACCTGCTCGTTGTAGCTGTCGTTGTATTGGACGGCCACCTCCACCAGGACGTCCTCTTTTTCCTTCTTGATGTAGATGGGCTCGGGGTGGAGGGGGTTCTTGTGGGCGTTCATGAACTTCACGTATTCGATGATGCCGCCCTCGTAAAAATAGGTGTGCTGTTTGTCCTCGCGCTCGTCCTGGACGTTGATGCGCGTGCCGGGGTTCAGGTAGGCCAGCTCCCGCAGGCGGTTGGCCAGGGTTTCGAAGGAATATTTGACGTCCTTGAAGATTTGCTCGTCGGGGTGGAAGGTGACGCGGGTGCCGCGCTCGTCGGTTTTGCCGGACGCCTTGACGTCCTGGTCGGGTTTGCCGCGCTTGTAGCTCTGGGTGTAGACCTTGCCGTCGCGGTAGACCTCGACCTTCATCCAATCCGAAAGGGCGTTGACGCAGGAGATGCCCACGCCGTGCAGGCCGCCGGAATATTTGTAGGCGTTCTGCTCGAACTTGCCTCCGGCGTGGAGCACGGTCATGACGATTTCCAGGGCGGACTTGCCGCGCAGGTTGGAGGGGAGCTTGGGGTCGTTCTTCACGTCCACGGGGATGCCGCGGCCGTCGTCGAGGACGGTGACGGAGTTGTCCTCGTGGATGATGACGTCCACGTTCTTGGCGTGGCCGGCCAGCACTTCGTCGATGGAGTTGTCCACGGCCTCGTAGACGAGGTGGTGCAGGCCGCGAGGGCCCGTGTCGCCGATGTACATGGCGGGCCGATGGCGCACGGCGTCCAAACCTTCCAGCACCTGGATTTTGGACGAATCGTAATCCCCCGAGCCGCCTTTTTGCCGCGGCGAGGGTTTTTCCTCTAAATTGGTGGGCACCGATTTCCTCCCTTTTTTCTTTTCTTTCATGATTTGGCGGACGCGCTCGCGGAGCGAAAAATTTTCAGGACGCGGCGGATTTTCGGCCGTCTTCCGGGGCCGTTTTCCGACGGGCGTCCGGTAGCCGGATCATTATATCAGATATGACCGCGCGGCCGCCAAAGTGTTGGTTCAGCTTCTTCAAGAGGGTTTTCTTCCGCAGCGTGAGGTCGTGGACGTGGGCGGGGGAGGCGGCCTCCACGTGCAGGGTGCCGCCCTGCAGGCCCACGGCGCGGGCGCGGGACGCCTCGCGGCCCAAAAGGTTGTCCCAGATCTCGAAGACGGCGAAGTGGCCCGGGTTGAAGCCCACGTTTTTCAGCAGGCCTTCGAACAGGCTCTGGGCGGAGACCGGCCCGCGCGGAGACCGGGGAGGGCGGGGCTTCACGCGGAAGGCTCCCGCGCCCGCAGCCGGCCCGCCGCGACCTCGAAGACCTGCCCGGGCCGGAGGGCCGGGGCTTCCCGGGGCCAGTCCGCCGGCGAAGTCAGGGTGATCAAACATTGGGCGCCGTCGTCCAGGGACCGGGCCAACTGCGCCCGGCGGAGAGGGTCCAATTCGCTCAAAACGTCGTCCAGGAGGAAAAGAGGGCGGCGGCCCAGCCGGTCCTCCAGGCATTGGCGCTCGGCCAGCTTGACCGCCAAGGCCAGGGTGCGCTGCTGGCCCTGGGATGCGTAGTCGCGGGCGGGCCGGCCGTTCAGGAGGAACTCGAGGTCGTCCCGATGGGGGCCGATCAGCGTTCCGCCCACGGCGATTTCGGCCTCCCTCAGCTCTTCCAGCCGCCGGCGGGCCGCGGCCGAAACGGCGGCGGCCTCATCGGAAGCCGGAACGGCCCCTTCCGCCGGAAACTCCGGGCGGTCGGACGGAGCCGCGGCCTCCAACGCCAAGGAAGGTTTGTAGAGAATGGCCGCGGCTTCTTCGGCGCCGGCCAGCTCGCCGTGCTTGCGGGCCGCCAGGGCGCTGAAGCCCGGCAGGAAATCCCGCCGCGCCAGGCTGATGGCCGCGCCGTCCTTGAGCAAGGCGGCCGTCCAAGGCTCCAGGGCCGATCTGTTGCGCTCCCCCCGCTGAATCTGCCGCAAGGTCTCATTCCGCTCGGCCAGCACCTTGTTGTAGCGCTGCAAAGCCTCGAGATATGCGCCGTCCACCTGCCCCAAGAGATCGTTCAAGGCCCTGCGGCGCAGGGCCGGCTCGCCCTTGACCAAAGAAAGGTCGTCGGGAGAAAAGGCCACCAGAGGCGCGCGCCCGGCCCAATCCCTCAGCCGCTTCTGCGCCGCGCCGTTCACCGACGTCTGGCGCGGCCGGCCGGCCTTTTGCTTGACCTCCACGGTGAAGGCCTCTTCGCCGGCCGCCGACGGTCGGAACTCGCCTTTGAGAGCCAGGCCGTCCAGGCCCCATTGGACCATGTGGCGCGGGTCGGCGCCGCGGTGGCTTTGGCCGGACGCCAAAACGGCCGCCGCCTCCAGGACGTTGGATTTGCCGGAGCCGTTGGCGCCCGCGAAGACGCTCAACCCCGGCGGCAGCTCCGCCTGGAGCCGGGAAAAATTTCGGAATTGGACGAGGGTGATGGAATGAAGGAACATTCAACGCGCCGAGGGCGGGAGGCGGGGGCGAAAGCGCGGCGGCGAAAACGGCGGCCGCCTGAAGAACGGCTGGATTCCCCCCCGCCGGGCCGCCGACGGCCCCTTCAGGTGAGCTGCATGGGCATGACGACGTATTTGTAATCGTCGTCGCCCACGGGGCGCAGGACGCCGGGGTTGAGCGAGGTGGTGAGCTCCAAGAAAACCTCCTCGGTCTCCAGGGCTTTCAGCACGTCGATGATGTAGGCGGGGTTGAAGGCGATGGCCAGGGGCGAACCGGCGTAATCCACTTCCAGCTCGGCTTCCACTTCCACGCGGCCCTGGGCGGAGGCCGACATCTGCATTTTGCCCTTGGCCAGGCCGTAGCGGATGGAGCCGCCTTTTTCCAGCGTGCCCACGGCGGCGCGCTGAGTGGCGGAGAGCAGGTCGCGGGTCTTGAACTTCAGTTGGATTTCGTGGCTCTTGGGGATGACCTGCTCGAAATTGGGGAAGTGCCCCTCGATGAGCCGGGAGAGGATCAGGGTGTCCTTGTGCTTGAAGGTCACCTGGTTGTCCGTGAAGCCCACTTGGACTTCCGCCTCTTTCTCGTCGGCGGCCAGCACGCGGGCCAGCTCGTTCATGGCCTTGGTGGGGATGATGGCGGCGGCCTGGGCCTTGTCGTCGGCCACGTCGCGGCGGATGTAGGCCAGGCGGCGGCCGTCGGTGGCCACCAGGGTGGCCTTGCCCTTCTCCACCAGGAAGTTGACGCCGTTGAGCACGTAGCGCGTCTCGTCGGTGGACACGGCGAAGGCGGTCTTGCGGATCATCTCGCGCAGGGCGCCGCGGGCCACGCTGAAAGATTTGCTCTGGCTGAACTCGGGCAGGGCCGGGTAGTCGTCCTTGGGCAGGCCGATGAGGATGCAGCGGTCCTTGCCGGAGCGGATCTCCATCTTCTGGCCTTCTTCCACCTTGATGTCCAGCTCGCGGCCGTCCTCCAGGGTGCGCAGGAAATCGCCCAGCGTGCGGGCCGGCACGGTGGTGGAGCCGCCCGTCTTGATGTCGGCCTTCACGTGGCAGCGGATGCCCACCTCCAAATCCGTGGAGGACAGGCGCAGGCTGCCGCCGTTGCTCTCCAAAAGGATGTTGGCCAAAACGGGAAGGGTGCTGCGGGGAGAAATGGCGCTCTGCACCAGCTGGACGCCTTTGAAGAGCTCTTCTTTAAGGCAGCGGACTTGCATAGATATCCTCGCTGAAATCCAAAGTTCAAAATCCTAAGTTCGAATCAAACGGCAAGCTCAAAACTCAAATCGGTTCTTGCCGTTCGGGGCTTGATTTGGACTTCGGGTTTTGGATTTTGAGCCTCCCAAAACCGGCACGCCCATTATATAAAAATTCAGGGTTTGTAACCGTCCAGGGAGGCGGCGGTCTTGACCTGCTGGGAGATCTTGTTGATGAGCGCCACGAAGTACGGGTCCGCGGCCATTTTCGTCTTGATCTTGTTGCAGGCGTGCATGACGGTGGTGTGGTCCTTGCCGCCGAAGGCCTCGCCGATCTCCGTGGTGGAGGATTCGGTGAGGGTGCGCGCCATGTACATGGCGATCTGGCGGGGGAAGGCGATGGCGTCGGTGCGGCGCTTGGAGCGCATGTCCTTGATGTCCAGGTTGAAATGCTTGGCCGTGACTTCCTGGATGCACTGGATGGTGACGGGCCGGGCGGACTCGGAGGCGGAGGCGATGTCCTTCAAAGTCTCCCGGGCGGCGTCCACGGTGAGCGGGGTCCCCGTGAGCGAGGAAAAGGCCACGATGCGGATGAGGCTGCCCTCCAGCTCCCGGATGTTGGAGCGGATCTGGCTGGCGATGTAGAGGATGACGTCGTCGGGCACGAAGATGCGCTCGGCGGCGGCCTTTTTCCTCAAAATGGCGATGCGCGTCTCCAGGTCGGGGGCCTGGATGTCGGCCACCACGCCCCATTCGAAGCGCGACACCAGGCGCGCGCTCACCTTGGTCTCGTTGGGGCTGCGGTCGGAGGAGATGACGATCTGCTTGCGGGAATCGTAGAGCGTGTTGAAGGTGTAGAAGAACTCCTCCTGGGAGTTTTCCTTGTTCATGAGGGACTGGATGTCGTCGATGAGGAGGCAGTCCACGTTGCGGTACTTGGCGCGGAAGTCCTTCATGCGCTCGAAGCGGAGGGAATCGATGAACTCGTTGATGAACTTTTCCGAGGTGATGTAGAGCACCCGGGCGCCGGGGTTCTTGGCGTGGATGTGGTGGCCCACCGCGTGGAGGATATGGGTTTTTCCCAGCCCGACGCCGCCGTAAAGGAAAAGAGGGTTGTAGGCCCGGCCCGGGTCTTTGGCCACGGCCTCCGCCGCCGCCTGCGCGAACCGGTTGGAGGGTCCCACCACGAAGCTGTCGAAGGTGTATTTGGGGTTGAAGCGCTCTTCCGTGAATTGGTTCTCCGCCCGCGGCGTGGGCACGGGGTCCACCCGCGCCTCTTCCCGGATCAGGATAGGCTCGAGCTCCTGGGCCATCTGGAACTCCAGGGCCGCGTCGCCGCCCGCCGCTTCGCGGAGCAGGCTTTCTATGGAAGCCTGGCAGTTCTGCCGGATCCAATCGGAAAAGAACCGGTTGGGAACTTGGAGGGTGAGGAGATTATTCTCCCACCGCAACGGCCTGAGAGGCTTCACCCACAGGGAGTACGTTTCCTCTTTCATCCCGGATTTCAGGCCTGAAAGAACTCCCTCCCACAATTCCTCGGCGGATTTAATGGCAAACACTTTGACACTCCCCTGTTATCCACAAAGTTATTCACATCTGTGGATAATTGTTGTTATTTATCTTGATAGAATTTTAAGAGCCATGTAATGCCATTTTTTACCGCGGCGTAGCATGAAAAACCGCCCCTGGCTCCATGTGGAGCGGAAAACTCGTCGCGCAGGGGCGGAAAGAACCGACTTGTGGACAATGGTAATTCATCGAGATATTTTTGTCAAGCAAACGAAAAAAAATTTACATGTCGGTTTCACTCCGACGGAAAATCAGGCCGCGGGAACCCCGGCCGCCCGCCCGGCGGCCAGCAGCGGTTTGAGGAATCGCCCGGTGTGGGAAGCGGGCGCGTCGGCCACGGCTTCCGGAGGCCCTTCGGCCACCAGGCGGCCGCCGCCCGCGCCCCCTTCGGGCCCCAGGTCCAGGATCCAGTCGGCGGTTTTGATGACGTCCAGGTTGTGCTCGATGACCAAAACGGTGTTGCCCCCCTCCACCAGGCGGTGCAGGACGCCCAGAAGCTTCTCCACGTCGGCGAAATGGAGGCCGGTGGTGGGCTCGTCCAATATATAGAGGGTGCGGCCCGTGGCGCGGCGGCAGAGCTCGGCGGCCAGCTTGACCCGCTGGGCCTCGCCGCCCGACAAAGTGGTGGCGGGCTGGCCGATGGCGGCGTAGTTCATGCCCACGTCCACCAGGCTTTTCAGGATGCGGCCCACCAGGGGAACGGTCTCGAAGAACGCGGCGGCCTCCTCGGCCGGCATCTCCAGCACGTCGGCGATGGATTTGCCCTTGTAGGTCACCTCCAGGGTTTCCCGGTTGAAGCGGCGGCCGGCGCAGTC
>JBQTIM010000049.1:0-6746 GCA_052388135.1 Elusimicrobiota bacterium | reverse complement strand
ATGGTCACGGCCGTGGATTGGATCAAGGAGAACCGGTTGGAGAGGGTTTATCATTTTCTGAAATCCGCCCAGCCGGCTGAAAAGGTTTTCTTGAAGGCGGACCTGCCGCGGGAGGAAGCTCCGTCGGTTCCCTCCCTCGTCCCGTTGTGGGACACCGCCGACTGGCAGGAGCGCGAAATTTACGACCTGCTGGGCATCCGTTTCGAGGGCCATCGCCGCCTGGCGCGCATCCTCCTTTGGGAAGGCTACGCCGGGTATCCCCTGCGCAAGGATTACGTCCACACGCCCGACCGCTACGACAACGGCCAGGAGATCGGCGTGCCCCAGCGGCCCGCGGCCGCGGCCGAGCCGGGCTCACCGTCGCCGGCGCCGGGCGCCTCCGGGGAGAAAAAATAATGGTTTCCCGCGTCAAGTCCGACCTTCCGCCTCCGGCGGGCGACATCAACGCCTCGGCCGATTCCCTTCTGGCCGGTCCATCTTTCGAGACGAAGATGGAGCGCGTGGGCGAAAATGAAATGCTCCTCAACATGGGGCCCCAGCACCCCGCCACCCACGGGGTTTTACGGGTCGTTCTCAAGCTGGACGGCGAGGTGATCACCGACGCCGTGCCCGACGTGGGCTACCTGCACCGCGGCGTGGAGAAGCTGGCCGAGCACCGCACCTACCCCCAGTTCATCGTGCTCACCGACCGCGACGACTACGTCTGCGCCATGCTCAACAACTGGGCCTACTGCCTGACGGTGGAAAAGCTTTTGAAGGTCCCCATCCCGGAGCGGGCGGAGCACATCCGGGTCATCGTGGGCGAGCTGAACCGCGTGGCGTCCCACCTGCTGTTCATCGGCACCTTCGGCATCGACATCGGCGCCTTCACGCCGTTCCTCTACGCCTTCGGCCGCGAGCGGGAGATGATCCTGGACCTTTTCGAGCAGGTTTGCGGCGCGCGCATCACCTACAACTACATCCGCGTCGGCGGCGTCATGCTGGACCTGCCCGACGGGTGGATCGAGAAGGCCAAGAAGTTCGTGGTCCACATGCGCGCCTGCCTGAAGGAATACGACGACCTGCTGACCTACAACCCCATTTTCATGGACCGCACCAAGGGCATCGGGAAGATTTCGGCGGAGACGGCCCTGTCTTACGGGCTCACGGGGCCCAACCTGCGGGCCTCGGGCGTGCCGCTGGACCTGCGCAAGATGGACCCCTACGGGATTTACTCCAAGTTCCAATTCGACGTGCCCGTGGGAAAGAACGGCGACTGCTACGACCGCTACATGGTGCGCCGCAACGAGTTGGAGCAGTCCATCCGCATCGTGGAGCAGGCCCTGGAGACCATTCCCGCCGGCGAAACCATGGGCAAGGTTCCGAAAATTTTGCGGCCGCCCGCCGGCGAGGTGTACGGCCAGTTGGAGGGCGCCCGCGGCTGGCTGGGCTGTTACCTGATTTCCGACGGGACGGACAAGCCCTACCGCCTGCACATCCGCGCCCCTTCGTTCATCAACCTGTCGGCGCTGACGGAAGTGGTGAAGGGCTGGAAGGTGGCCGACGTCATCGCCATCCTGGGCTCCATCGACATCGTTTTGGGGGAAGTGGACCGGTGAAACGGACTAACGGCGTGAATGGTGAATCGTGAACAGTGAATCGGCAGCGGCAAAACAACAAGGCCAAACACATGGTGTTGGTGGATATTTTTCCATTCACCATTCACCGTTCACGATTCACGCCCTGTTTCTACTTTTAAGACTAAAAGCGTGAACGGTGAATCGTGAACAGTGAATCGGTAACGACAAGGCGGCAGGGCCGGGCCCGCGGTGTTGGTGGAGACTTTCCTATTCACCATTCACCGGTCACGATTCACGCCCTGTTTCTTTTATGAGCACCCAATCTCCCTGGACCGTGTTGGGGCCTTGGGCTCCGAGCCAGACGCCGGAGGCCATCCGGGGGCGCTACCTGCGCTCGTTCCGGGTGCTGGCGATTTTGCTTTTGCCGCCGCTGGCGCTGGCGGCGCTGGTGGGGGAAATTCATCCCCGCTTCGTCCAGGCCATGGACTATCTGGCCTTGACCGTGGCGCGCAGGGGCTGGCCGGGCTGGATTCCGGAGTTGGTGGGGTTCGCGGTGCCTTGCTCCCTCATCCTGACGGTGATCCAGGCCGTTCCCGCGTTCCTCGTGTGGTGGGAGCAGAAGATCGCGGCCCACATCCAGGTGCGCATGGGGCCCATGCGGACGGGGCTTTGGCACGGCTGGGCGCAGACCGTGGCCGACGGCATCAAACTTTTGCTGAAAGAAGACATCGTGCCGGCCGGCGCGGATAAGTGGATTCATTTTTTCGCCCCCGTGGTTGTGGCGGCGCCCGCCTACCTCGCTTACGCGCCCCTGCCTTTCGGTCAAGGTCTGATGGCGGCGGACCTGGACGTGGGGCTGCTTTACGTGCTGGCCATTTCCGGCCTGTCGGTCATCGGGTTCCTCATGGCGGGCTGGGGTTCCAACAACAAGTATTCCGTTCTGGGCGGCCTGCGGGCGGCGGCGCAGGTGGTGAGCTACGAAATTCCCCGGGTCATCGCGGTCCTGCCGGTGGTGATGTGGGCGGGCACGCTTTCGCTGTCCAAGCTGGCCGGCGCCCAGGAGGGCTTCCTTTGGGGCTTCTTCCCGCGCTGGTTCATCTTTTATCCCGTGGTGGGGCAGGTGGCGTTCATCATTTATTTGATCAGCTCCGTGGCCGAGACCAACCGCGTGCCTTTCGACATCGCCGAGGCGGAATCGGAGCTGGTGGCGGGCTACAACACCGAGTATTCCGGCATGAAGTTCGCCCTGTTCTTCCTGGCGGAATACGCCTACGTGTTCCTGAACAGCGCCCTGGGCGCGGTGTTGTTCCTGGGCGGCGGGTCGCCCATCCTGCCGTTCCTGGACTGGATCCCGTCCTATATGTGGTTCTTCGCCAAAACCCTTTTCATCGTGTTCTTCTTCATCTGGTTCCGTTGGACGTATCCCCGCATGCGCGTGGACAGGCTCATGGAGTTCTGCTGGAAGTTCCTCCTGCCGTGGGCGCTGGCCAACGTGGTGCTGGCGGGGGCTTTGATCCTTTGGAGATCATGACATGCTGAACTATTTCCGCACCGTTGGGCGCACCGCGTTTTCCCTGATGAAGGGGCTGAGCGTGACGCTCAAATACATGTTCTCGCCGGCCATCACGGTGCAGTATCCCGTGGAGAAGCTGGAGCTGTCGGACCGCTGGCGGGGGGCTTTGGCCTTCCATCCCGACATCTGCATCTCCTGCGACATGTGCGTGCGGGCCTGCCCGTCGAAGTGCATCACCCTGGACGCCGAGCGCAACGAGCAGACCAAGCGCAAGGACCTGAAGTGGTACAAGATCGATTTCGCCAAGTGAAATTTCTGCCGCCTCTGCGAGGAGGCCTGCCCCACCAAGCCCAAGTCCGTGCACCACAGCAAGGAGTACGAGCTGACCTTCACGAACCGGAACGATTTCATCGTGGAGTGGAAGCCCGAGGAGCCGCAGCCGGCGGGCTTGGAGCCGGGCCAGGTGTGGAGCAAGTTCCTGACCAAGGAAGGGCATTTCGACGCCGAGCTGGCGCCGGCCGCCCCCAAGGCGCCCGCGCCTCCTCCGCCGGCCAAGGCCGCGTCGTGATCCAGGCCGCCGTCTTCATCGCCCTGGCGCTCATGGTGCTCGTCCCCGCCGTCCTGGTGGTGACGCTGAAGAACGTTTTCCACGCGGCGCTGTTCCTGGTGCTTTCCCTGACGGGCGTGGGCGGCCTTTTCGCCATGCTGGGAGCGGACTTCCTTTTCGTGGTGCAGGTTCTGCTTTATTCCGGCGGCATCGTGGTGCTTCTGATGTTCGTGGTGCTGTTGTCCGGAAGCCCCAAGGATTGGGTGGCGCGGCAGGTGAACGGGCAGTGGCTGGTGTCCATATTGGTATCGGCCCTCTTCGTGTGGCTTTTGGCGGCGCTGTTCCGCTTCCTGCCGGAGGGGACGCCCGGCGAGGTTTTGCCGACCACCGCCGGGCTGGGCCTTTTGCTCCTGCGGGACTTGGTGCTTCCTTTCGAGGCCGTTTCGCTGGTGCTTTTGGCCGCCCTGGTGGGAGCCATTTATTTCACGCGCCGCAAGGAGGACGCCTGACCATGGCCCTGGAAGGCTACCTGGCGGTCAGCGCGCTTCTCTTCGGCATCGGCCTTTACGGCGTGCTGGCCCGGCGGAACATGCTCACGGTGCTTATGTCCATCGAGCTCATCTTCAACGCGGCCAATTTGAACTTCGTGGCGTTCAACCGCTTCCTGCATCCGGGCCGGCCCTGGGGCCAGGGCGCCACTCTTTTCATCATCGCGCTCGCCGCCGCCGAGGCCGTGGTGGGCTTGGCCCTGGTGCTCACCATTTATAGGAATTTTAAAACGGTGTTGACGGAAGATCTGAACATTCTGAAGGGTTGATGAAATGATGAAGGATGAATTATGGTTTTGACATATTTTCATCATTCATCCTTCATAATTCATACTTGCCTATGTTAGAACACGCCTATTTAATCCCGCTGTTGCCGCTCATCGCCGCGGCGCTCATCATTTTCTTCGGGCGTTTTCTGCCCATGGAGGGCGCCTGGATCGGCCTGCTGGCCATCCTTTACGGCCTGATCCATTCCATCGGCTTGGTCGCGGGAATTTATTCGGGCAGCGTGGTGCTTCCCAACGAGGGGCCGTCGGGGAGGTATTTCGAGCTGGCGGTGGACTGGTTCAAGACGGGGTATTTCAACATGGGCGCCGGCGTGCTCATCGACGGCATGGCCGCCGTGATGCTTTTGGTGGTGACGCTGGTGTCCTTCCTCGTGCAGGTTTACTCCCTGGGCTACCAGCACGGCAAGCCGCGCTTCGGGCGCTATTACGCCTACCTGTCGCTGTTCACCTTCTCCATGCTCCTGCTGGTGGTGGCCAACAACTTTTTGCAGTTCTTCATCGGCTGGGAGCTGGTGGGGCTTTGTTCCTATTTGCTCATCGGCTTCGAGTTCGAGCGGCCGGCGGCGGCCTACGCCAACCGCAAGGCTTTCATCACCACGCGGGTGGGCGACCTGGGGTTCTACATAGGGCTTCTGCTGATTTTTTCCGTCACCGGCACGTTCAATTTCACCATTTTACAGACGGACCACCTGGCCCGCCTGGCGCCCGTGGCCACGGCGGCGGCTTTGCTGTTGTTTTGCGGCGCCATGGGCAAGTCGGCCCAGGTGCCCCTGCACGTCTGGCTGCCCGACGCCATGGAGGGGCCCACGCCGGTCTCGGCCCTCATCCACGCGGCCACCATGGTGGCCGCCGGCATTTATTTGATGGCCCGGTCCCATTTCATCCTGGCGCTTTCGCCCGCGGCCATGAGCACGGTGGCCTGGGTGGGCGGCATCACGGCGCTGGTGGCCGCCTCCAGCGCCCTGACGGCGGCCGACATCAAGCGGGTGCTGGCCTATTCCACCATCAGCCAATTGGGCTACATGATGATGGCCCTGGGCGTGGGCGACGTGCAGTCGGGAATGTTCCACCTGACCACCCACGCGTTCTTCAAGGCCCTGCTGTTCCTGGGCGCCGGCAGCGTGATCCACGCGGTGCACACCAACGACATGTGGAAGATGGGCGGCCTGTCGCGCAAGATGCCCATCACGTTCATCACTTTCGCCTGCGCCACGGGGGCCATCATCGGCGTGCCTTTCTTGTCGGGCTTCTACAGCAAGGAGGCCATCCTGGGGTCGGTCCACGCGGTCCACAACGCGCCGCTTTTCGCGGTGGCGGCGTTCACGGCGCTCCTCACGGCTTTTTACATGTGCCGCCTCACCTTTTTGACGTTCCTGGGCGATCCCCGGGACCCTCACAAGTTCGCCCACGCCCACGAGTCCGGCCCGTCCATGGCCGTCCCGCTGGCGGTGCTGGCGGTCTTGTCCCTGGGGGCGGGGTTCTTCCTCACCTACGTGTGGCCTTTCGGGAAGTGGGTGCCGGCGGCTCCCGGCGCGGCGCACCACGGCGGCTTTTTCGTATTGCTGGTGTCTTTGGCGGCGCTGGGCGTGGGCGGCGGCCTGGCCTGGTCCATGTATTTGATGGGAAGCCCGAACCCGGCGGCCCTGGCGCGGCGGTATCCCGGCCTGCACGAGGCCCTGGGCCGGCGCTACACCGACGAGCTGTACCTCTGGCTCATCGCCAAGGTTTACCACCCCGTTTCCCGCGGGCTGTCGTGGTTCGACTACGAGGTGCTGGACCAGCGCGTGGTGGACGGCTTCGGCTGGGCGGCCCGTTTGATTTCCCGCGCCAAGCGCTGGTTCGACGACGTGATCGTGGACGGGTGGCTGGTGAACGGCGTGGGCGAGGTGACGCGGCTTTTGGGCTCCGCCCTGCCGCTTTTGCAGACGGGGTTCGCGCAGTTCTATCTTCTGGTGGTGGCCGCCGGCCTGGGGGTTCTGTTGGCCTGGGCGATCAAAGCTTTCGGATGAGACAGCGCGTCCGTCCTTCATCATTCCAACTCTCTAAGGAGCTTCCATGGGTATTCTGAGCCTCATCACGTTTTTGCCTTTGCTGGGCGCGGTCGTCATCCTCTTCCTGGACAAGGAGAAGAAGGCGGCCATCCGCTGGACGGCCACGGCGGCGGCCGCCGCCCCGCTGGTTCTGTCGGGCTGGCTTTACACGGCTTTCGACTCCTCGTTGGCCGGCGTGCAATTTTTGGAAAAGCTGAGCTGGATACCGGCCTTCAACATCCATTACACCCTGGGCGTGGAC
>JBQTIM010000048.1:0-5109 GCA_052388135.1 Elusimicrobiota bacterium | reverse complement strand
ATTTTTCTTAACAAAATTGTTCGACCATACCATCAAGTATGCTCTCACAATTTTGCGTCGAAAAATTCACGGGCTTTTCCGTCTCGGTCCACGCGCCAACTGAGAAGTTCAGGTTAAGGCGGCCAGGAATTATAGGATAATTTATCCTCCGCCTCCATCTTTCGGCAAAACGCCCGAACCCGCCCTTTACAAAACCATCGCAAACTCCTACCATCTGGTGCGGTTCATGAGAGGAAGGAACTCCGATGTTGAAGAAACGCATCCTCGTCGTGGACGACGACAAGGACATCCGGAAGCTGGTGGAAAGCATCCTCATCAAAGAGGGCTTTTCCACCATCGGCGCCGAAAGCGCCGGCGACGCCTACAAAAAGATTCAGGCGGGCAAACCGGACCTGATCCTGATGGACGTCCAACTCCCCGACCGCGACGGCTTCGAGGTCTGCCGCTCCCTCCGGGCCGATCCGGCCACCCGCTATCTCCCCGTGGTTTTCCTCACCGTTCAGACCTTGGATTCCTATAAGATCGCCGGCCTCGAGATCGGCGCCGACGATTACATCACCAAGCCTTTCAACCAAACCGAGCTGGTGGCCCGCATCAAGGCCGTCCTGCGCCGGGCCGAGTGGCGGGACAGCCAGGACTCCTCCATCAAGGACGGCGGGCTCGTCATCAACATCGAGAAGCATTCCATCCACCTGGACGGAAAACCCATGGGGCTTTCTCCCAAGGAATTCGACCTCCTTTTCTCCCTCATGAAACAGCGCGGCAAAGTGCTCACGCGGGCCGAGCTGTCCGAAACGGTTTGGGGACAGGAGTATTTCGGCAACACCCGCACCGTGGACGTGCACGTGGGCAGGCTGCGGAAGAAACTGGGCAAGTACGGGGAGAAGATCAAGACGGTGGACCGCATCGGTTACCGCTACGAATGACGCCACCCGCTTAATTTCTAAAGGCCGCCGTGAAAAGAAAAACCCCAAGACCTAGGTCGTGGGGTTTCTTTTTGAAATGCGAACGATGCCTGCGTTACACAGCGGCGGCGCGGTTGCGGAGGAGGGCGTCCAGGCTGCCGGTCAGGGCCTTGAAGTTCACGGGCTTGGCGTAAATCCCCTGAACGGCTCCGGCCGCCATGGACACGTCCTTGGCCAGGCAGGAAATGATGATGACGGGCGTGGTCGCGAGGGCTTCGTGGCTTCGGATTTCCTTCAGGACCTCCATCCCGTCCTTGTACGGCATCTCCAAGTCCAGAGTGACCAGATCGGGCCGCCAGGAGAGGGCTTCCTGGGCCGCGGCGCGGCTGTCCGTTAAAACTTTCGTCTCAAGCCCCAGGTCCCCGCAAAAATCAGCCAGCAGTTCCGCCATGTGCGGGTCGTCGTCTACGATGAGTATTTTTCTTTTTTCGGCCATGTGCGTCCTTCTCCCCTCGGATTTCGCTTCTACGCATTAAGTATAGCCCGAGTCCGCCGAATTTCCTCTTAACATTCTGTAAATTTTATGTAACGCCGGGCCCCCGCAAAAAACGGCTTAAAAGAGAAGCCAAATGCACGGCCTCGACGGTGGACGACGCCCGGCGCAGGCCGAATTCCACTTGCAAAAGGCAGGAGACGCTGCAGGTGGCCACGGTGCCGGCGCCCGTGGAGAGGATGTTTCGTATCTTGCGGTCCAGGACGGCCCGGGAGATGTCGGGGTGGACGAAGCTGTAGGTGCCGCCGCCTCCGCAGCATTGATCGGCCTCGGGCAGTTCCCGATATTCGGCCCCGGGGAGGGCGCGCAAAAGCAGGCGGGGAGGGTCCGTTATCTTCTGCCCGTAGCGGGCTTTGCAGGGATCGTGATACGTCACTTGCAGGGGCGCCGCGGCCGGGGCGGGAGCGGAGGGAGCGCGGAGGATTTTTTCCCGCTCCGCCAGGGCCCATTCGCTGAAATCCCGCGTCCGGCGGGCCAGGGCCTCGGCGCGGTCTCGCCAGGCGGGCTCGGTTTCGAACAATCCGGGATAGTCCTTGACCGCCGCGGCGCAGGAGGAATCGTCCACCAGCACGGCGGCGGCGGGATATTTTTCCAACTCGACGATGTTCTTTTTTGCCAGGGCGCGGGCCGCGTCCATGTCGCCGAAGCTGACGCCCGGCAGGCCGCAGCAGACGTTTTGAGCGCAGCCGAAGCGGGCGCCCGACGCGGCCAGCAGGCGGGCGGTGGCCTCGCCCACCTCGGGCTTCAGGTAGTTGGGCCCGCAGGCGAGGAATTGGACCACCTCGGCGTCGGCCGCGGCCGGGCGGCGGAGCCGCGACCGCAGGAACCGCAGGGGCGCCGTTTCGCTCATCTCCTCCGCCGCCGCCAGCTTGGGGCTGACGCGGCGCAGGAGGCCCGCGCGGTTGAGCAGGCGGCCGAGGCCCAGGCGCTTGCCCAGGAACGCCAGCTTCAAGAGCGGCTCCAAAAGCCGCGGCCTGGGAAGCAGGACGCGGAGAACCAGTTTCAGGAACCAGGGCTCCCCCCGGCTTTCCAAAATCTTTTCCCGCCCGGCGGACATGAGCTTGGCCGTGGGCACCTCGGCGAAGCAGACCGACGTGCAGATGCCGCACAACAGGCACGTGGAAAAAAGCCTCTCCGCTTCGGCCGGGTCCTTGAGGCGGCCCTCCAGCATGGCGCGGAAGGCCTGGTTGCGGCCGCGCGGCGAAAGGCCCTCGTCGCCCGTGGCCAGGTACGTGGGGCAGAAGGACGTGCAGAAGCCGCAGCGGTTGCAGTGGAGGGACTCGTCGTAGCGGCTCTTGTCCGTTGCGGAGGACAGGTCGGCGGGGCGGGTGCGGATGTCCGGCGCGTTCTTATTCTCGTCCATGGCCGTCCTCGAAAAAAACGTTGTTCAAAATTCCCTCGGGGTCCAGGGCCCGCTTCAAGCGGCGCTCCAGGGCCGTGGGCGCGAAGGGGCGCGGCGCGGGCTCGGCCTGCGGGTCTTCCGGCGGAAAAGGGAACAGGCGCAGGGTGACCTCCGTCAGGACGCCCAGGGTGCCCCAGGCGCCGATGAAAAGTTTCAGGGCGTCGTAACCCGCCACGTTCTTCATGACCTTGGCCCCCAGGCGGACGCAGTCTCCGTCGGGCAGGACGGCGGCCAGGCCGATGACCTGGTCGCGCAGGGCGGGGCGGCGGGAGGAGCGGGCGGAGAGTATTCCTCCCAGGCTTCCCGCGCCGCTCACGTGGACGAACTGGCCGGCGCCGGCCAGGGCGGCCTTCAAATCTTCCAGCGCGACGCCCGCCTCCACGGTGACGGTGAAATTGGGCCGGTCGTGGTCCAGTATCTTGTTCAGGCGCGCGGTCTCCAAAAGCCGGGCTCCGGGTGGCACGGGAACATTTTTCGTGCCGAGGCCCCGGATGAACACGGGCCGGCGGTCTTTTTTCGCCGCGCGCAGAAAATCCGGCAGGGCGGACGCCTCCGGCGAGCGGGGGCCGGCGGCGGGAGCGGCCGAAGCGGCGGTTTCCGCCGGAGCCTCGGCTTCCGCCAGGGGGATCAGCTTGTCCGGGTTGCACAGGTTCGCCGGGTCGAAGACCTCCTTGACGCGCCGGAAGAACCGCAGGGTGGCCGGCGTGAAGAGCCAGCGCATCGCCTCGCGCTTGTCCACGCCGATGCCGTGCTCGCCGGAGATGCTGCCCCCCAGGTCCACGCACACCTTGAGCATCTCGTAGCCGGCGGCTTTGACGCGGCGCGTCTCCTCGGCATCGCGCTCGTCGAAAGCCAGGTTGGGGTGGAGGTTGCCGTCGCCGGCGTGGGCGATGAGGCCCATGCGCAGGCGCTCCCGCGCGGCGATGGCCCGGATGCGCCGCACGGCCTCGGGCAGGAGCTGGCGAGGCACCACGCCGTCCTCCACCAAAACGTTGGGGGCCAGGCGGGCCATGGCGGGATAGGCGCCGCGGCGGCCTTCCCAGAGCTTTTGGCGCTCTTCGGGGGTTGCGGCCCGCCGGACGGAGGAGGCGCCGTTGGCGCGGCAGACGTCCGCGATTTTCTCAGCTTCCGCCGCGGCCCGGGCGCGGGGGCCGTCGGTCTCCACCAGCAGGACGGCCTCGGCGTCCAAGGGATAACCCGCGCCGACGAAGGCCTCCACCGAATGGACCGTGGTCTTGTCCATGACCTCCAGCGCCGTGGGCAGGATGCCGGCGGAGATGACGTCTGTGACGGTCTGCACGGCGGCTTCCAGGGACGGAAAGGCCGCCAGCAAAGTTTGCACGTCCTCCGGCAGCGGCAAAAGCTTGACCTGGATTTTGGTGACGACGCCCAAGGTCCCTTCGGAACCCACCAGCAGGCCTGTGAAATCGTAGCCGGCGTCCTCCACGGAACAGCGGAGGAGCTCCCCGCCGGGAAGCACGGCCTCCAATGCCAGCACGTGGTTGGTGGTGACGCCGTGGCGCAGACAGCGTGGCCCGCCGGCGTTGGTGCCCACGTTTCCGCCGAGAGTGGAGGCCTTCTGGCTGGCCGGATCGGGCGCGTAGAAAAGGCCCAGGGGCGCCAGGGCGTTCTGCAGATGCAGGTTCACCACGCCGGGCTCCACCCAGGCGCGGAGGTTGTCCCTGTTTATTTCCAGAATGCGGTTCAGCCGCGCCAAATGGATGACCAAGCCGCCGGCGGCCGGCACGGAGCCGCCGCAAAGGTTGGTGCCCGCGCCGCGCGCCGTGTAAGGGACGCCCGCCTCGGCGGCCAGACGAACGCAGGCCGCCGCCTCCTCGGCCGAGCGCGGCAGGGCCACGGCCCCGGGAAGGTTTTTGTCCAGGGCGCCGTCGTAGGAGTAAACGAGAAGGGACGCCGGCGCCGTGAGCACGTTTTCCGGCCCCAGCGCGGCGCGAAGTTTATCGACGAAAGAAGGGGTCACGGAAGAATGATATCGTTTTTCGAAGGATGTCCAAAGGAAAGCGCGGAGGCGGCCGCGGAACGATATGCGCGCGAGCCGAACAGAGCGGCGGCCGCGACCGCCGCCCAAGCGCGGGACCGCGCCCGCGGAATCCGGCGCGCGGCCTTCGTCTTCGCCGCCCGGCGAGGCGATCTTAACCTGAACTTCTCAGTTGGCGCGTGGACCGAGACGGAAAAGCCCGTGAATTTTTCGACGCAAAATTGTGAGAGCATACTTGATGGTATGGTCG
>JBQTIM010000047.1:0-7888 GCA_052388135.1 Elusimicrobiota bacterium | reverse complement strand
GTGCCCATCCCGCTGCAGGCCTACTTCCGCATCAACGCGGAGAACATGGGCCAGTTCGAGCGCACGCTCATCATCGCCGACGAGGGTTCCTTCGTCCACTACATCGAAGGCTGCACGGCGCCCACCTATTCCTCGGATTCCCTGCACTCCGCGGTGGTGGAGCTCATCGCCCTGCCCGGCGCCAAGATCCGCTACACCACCATCCAGAATTGGTCCAAGAACATTTACAACCTGGTCACCAAGCGCGCCGTGGCCCACAAAGACGCCACGGTGGAATGGATCGACGGGAACATCGGCTCCAAGCTGACCATGAAATACCCGGCGGTCTACCTGGTGGGCGAAGGCGCGCGGGGGGAAATCCTTTCGGTGGCTTTCTCGGGCAAGGACCAGCACCAGGACGCCGGCGCCAAGGTGGTCCACGCCGCGCCGCGCACCACGTCCATCGTCACGTCCAAGTCCATCTCCAAGGACGGCGGCCGCTCCAGCTACCGCGGCTTGGTCAAGGTGTACAAGGGCGCCGAAGGCTCCAAGTCCAGCGTGCGCTGCGACGCCCTGCTCATGGACGAGCAATCCCGCTCCGACACCTATCCCACCATGGAGGTGGACGAGGAGAACGTGACCATGGGCCACGAGGCCACGGTCTCCAAGATCGGCGAGGAACAGCTTTTTTATCTCCAGAGCCGCGGCCTCTCCGAGCAGGAAGCCACCATGATGGTGGTCAACGGCTTTTTCGAGCCTTTCACCAAGGAGCTGCCCATGGAATACGCCGTGGAGTTGAACCGGCTCCTGGAGATGGAAATGGAAGGCTCCGTCGGCTGATCCCCCGCCGGCGCCGCCCGCTCCGGCGGGCGCTTCCGGTCCGCCGCTTCGACCAGGCAATCGCGCGCCCTAAGCTATGACCTTGCTCCAGGAACACAAGCCATTCTCCGAAGCCGCCGGAAACGCCGGCGGCCCTCTGGCCGCCGTCCGCCAACGGGCGTGGAAGGCGTTCGAGAGTCTTCCCATGCCCGCCAAGGAGGACGAAGCCTGGCGCCGCACCGACATTTCCCGGCTGGACCTGGGCCGCTACGGGGTGTCCACCGAAACCCTCTCTCCATCGTCCCGCTTCCCTACCCTGTTCGATCCGTTCTTGGAGACCCGCGAAGGCGTCCTGCTCATCCAGGACCACGCGGCGTTCCGGCGGTTCCCCGAGGGATGGGAGGAGCGGGGCGTCGTTTTTTCGGACCTGGAAACCGCGGCCAAAACCCACAAAGGGCTGATCGATAAGTTCCTGGCCAAGGCCGTTCCCTCCGAGAAAGGCAAGTTCGAGGCCCTCAACGGCGCCCTCTGGAACCGTGGGATTTTCCTCTATGTGCCCCGGAACGTGGACGTGGTCCTGCCGCTTCACGGCGGCTACGGCTTCACGCTCCAGGACGGACGGGCCGCCCTTCCCCGAACCCTGATCGTCCTGGAAGAAGGCGCGCGGGCCACTTATTTCGACGAGTACGTCTCCGGCCCGGCGCCGGAAGGCGCGAGCGCGCTTTCCTGCGCGGCGGTGGAGATGTTTTTGGGCGCGGGGGCCCAGCTTCAATACATCAACCTTCAGCGTTTGGACCGGAGCGTGGACCATTTCCTCACCCAGGGCGGCCGCCTGGACCGGGACGCCAAATTGCTCACCCTGGCCATCGCCCTGGGCGGAAACGTCAGCAAGGTGAACCTGGGTTCGGAGCTGGCCGGCGCCGGCGCGGAAAGCCGTCTCTACGGCCTGGTCTTCGGCGACGGGAAACAGCGCTTCACCCACCACACGGTCCAGGACCACCGCGTCCCGCACACGTCCAGCGATCTGCTCTTCAAGGCGGCGCTCAAGGACCAAGCGCGCTCAATCTACACCGGCATGATCCACATCACTCCGGAAGCTCAAAAGACGGAGGCCTTCCAGACCTGCCGCAACCTGATTCTCTCCGAGGGCGCCCGCGCCGACGCCATTCCCATGCTGGAAATCCTGGCCGACGACGTGAAGTGCGGCCACGGCGCTTCCGTGGGTCCCTTGGACGAGGACCAGCGGTTCTATTTGATGACCCGGGGCCTCAGCCTGCAGGCCGCGGAGCGCGCCATCGTGGAGGGATTTTTCGAGGAAGTGCTTCAGCGCGTCCCGGTGGAAGGCACGCGGGAAAAACTTCACGGCGCCATCAACGCCAAGCTGGGGGCCGAGTCGTGACGGCCGCGGGCGGGGATTTCGTCGCCGTCGCTCCGGCGGACCAGGTGCCCGAGGGCGCGCTGAAGGTTTTTCAAGTGAAAGACCGCCGCATCGCCGTCAGCCGCCTGGGAGGGGAGTTCCACGCCATAGACGATCTTTGCACCCACGACGACGGCCCCCTGGGCGAGGGACAACTTCAGGGCGATGAGGTGGAATGCCCCCGGCACGGGGCCCGCTTCAACGTGAAGACGGGCGCCGCCGTTTCCATGCCCGCGGTGGTCCCGGTGAAAGTCCACCGCGTCCGGGTTCAGGACGGACAAATCCAGGTGGAGATAAAGGCATGACATTTTTTTGCTCCATCGCTCCGGCGGCATCCGGCCGTCCGGGTTTCGTTGCAGAAACATCGAGATCGGCGGGATATTCCCGTGCATAAAAACGGAAAACCGCAAACGCTGGACGTCGCCAAGATCCGCAAGGATTTTCCCATCTTGCAGAGGAAAATCCACGGCAAGCCACTGGTCTACCTCGACAACGCCGCCACCACCCAGAAGCCCCTGCCGGTCATCAACGCCCTGACCGACTTCTACCGCAACACCAACGCCAACGTGCATCGCGGCGTCCACACCTTGTCCGAGGAAGCCACGGCCCAAATGGAAGCGGCCCGCGGGCGGGTGGCCCGTTTCATCGGCGCGGACGATCCCGCCGAAATCATTTTCACCCGCAACGCCACCGAGTCCATCAACCTCGTGGCCCACGCCTGGGGCCGCAAGAACCTCAAGGCCGGCGACGAAATCCTCATCACGGAAATGGAGCATCATTCCAACCTCGTTCCCTGGCAGATGCTGGCCCAAGCCGCCGGCGCCGCGCTTCGCTACATTCCCGTCACGCGGCCCGAGGGTCTTTTGGATTTGTCCGGGCTGGACGGCTTGCTGACCGGCAAGACCAAGATCCTGGCTTTCACGCACATGTCCAACGTCCTGGGCACCATCAACCCCGCGGCCGAGCTGGCGCGCAAAGCCCACGCCGCCGGCGCCCTGGTCCTTCTGGACGCCGCCCAGTCGGTGCCGCACATGCCCGTTTCCGTCAAGGAACTGGACTGCGATTTCCTGGTCTTTTCCGCCCACAAGATGCTGGGTCCCACCGGCGTGGGCGTCCTCTGGGGCCGCCGCGCCCTGCTGGAGGCCATGGACCCCTTCCTGGGCGGGGGGGACATGATCGAGCAGGTTTTCGCCGACCGCTCCACCTGGAACGCCCTTCCCTACAAGTTCGAGGCCGGCACCCCCAACTTCACGGGCGTCGTGGCTTTCGGCCAGGCCATCGAGTATCTGGAATCTCTGGGAATGGACGCCGTCCGCGCCCACGAAAGGGAGCTCACGGCCTACGCGCTGAAAACGCTCTCCGCTTTTCCCGGCCTCACCCTCTACGGCCCCTCCGACGCCGACCGGCGGGGAGGCGCCGTGGCCTTCAACATGGAGGGAATCCACTCCCACGACGTGGGCACCATCGTGGACCGCGAGGGCGTGGCCATCCGTGTGGGCCACCACTGCTGCCAGGTCCTCATGCGCAAGTTCGACGTGGCCGGCACCGCCCGGGCCAGCTTCTACATCTACAACACGCGCGAGGACGTGGACGCCCTGGCCGCCGCCCTGCGCAAGGTCGAGGCCGTGTTCCGCGCCCCGGCCGGCCGGTAACCGCCGTGGGCGAGCTCGACGACCTCTACCGCGACGTCATCCTGGACCATTTCCGCAGTCCCCGGAACCGCGGGCGGCTCACGGACGCGGACATCGTCATCGAAGGCGTCAATCCCTTTTGCGGCGACAAGATCGGTCTCACCGCCAAGCTCGAGGACGGCCGCATCCGCGACCTCCGGTTCGATGGAAACGGATGCTCCATCTCCCAATCCTCCGCGTCCATGATGGCGGAGGCCCTGCAGGGCAAAAGTCTGGACCGCTCCCAGGAGCTGGTGCAGGCGTTCAAGAAAATGATGCTGGAGAACGGCAAGGCGGACGACCTGCCCGAGGACATCGAGGAGCTGGCGTCCCTGGAGGGCGTCAAAAAATACCCCGTCCGCATCAAGTGCGCGGTGCTGGCGTGGAACACGTTTTTGGAAGGCCTCAAGGCCTTCGCCCGCACCAAGTCCCGCGTGGTCGCCGAGCACGAGGAAGCCTAAGCGTCCCAAGGAGAATTTATGCCCGTCACCGAAGAGCAGGTCCGAAAAGTCCTCAAGGAAATCAAAGACCCCGAGATCCACATCAGCATCCTGGATTTGGGGCTCATCTACGGCGTGGACATCCAGCCCGCCGACGGCGGAAAATCCAAAGTCGGCGTGAAGATGACGCTCACCGGCCCCGGCTGCCCCTACGGCCCCGCCTTGCTCAGCAAAACCCACGCCGACGTCTCCCAAATCCCCGGCGTCGCCGACGTCAACGTGGACCTCGTGTGGATCCCGCAATGGGACCCCCGCAAGATGGCTTCCGAAGAGGCCAAGATGCAGCTCGGCATCATGGACGACATCTTGCTGGACGACGAAGACGAAGAGCCTGTGGACGGCGGAACCGCCGCCAAGCCGCCCTCTTCCCCGGAAACAAAGGAAAAATAGCGCCTTTCCCCGCCGGGCGAAAATCTGTATAATTTCAACGTCGTAAGGATGGCGGGATCATCCCCCTTTGGAGGACGTCCGGCCCGTTGAACAAAGCGACAAGCAGGCGGGCCGGAATGAGATCAATTTAGAAGTCAGAAGCGCGGGCGGCCGCTGCCGGGGTTTCAGCGGCTGAACGGTGGGTTCGCCGGGCCGTTAGACGGGATCAATTTAGAAAGTCAGAAGCGCGGGCGGCCGCTGCCCTGCGGCACTACCGCTAGCGCGGGCGTAGTTCAGTTGGTAGAACGTCTCGTTGCCAACGAGAAGGTCGTGGGTTCGAGTCCCATCGCCCGCTCCATCTTAGGGAACCCTGCAGCGGGGAAAAGAAAGCCTGGCCTCGAATGAGGTCAGGCTTTCTTGCGTGGATATGAGAGGAGGATGCTCGCGGAGGCTGTCGGGATCGGTCGCGCTCAGGGAAACAGAGCGTGCCCGCGGCGATGGCTTCGGTTAGTGCAAAGCCTGCTGCGGACCCTAGGGCGCGGCAACTGGCACGAGGGTTCCGGACGAGACATGGAGATTGACCGACGCTCCAGGCCGCTGGTCCATATCAACACCCCGCTGCCGGGCCTTTGCCCGTGGGCTGGATGCCTTGGCCCAGGGAAGGACGGACTTTACCAGGTGCTCCAGGTGGACCTTTTGGTGTCGGTGTGGGTGCAATTGATGAAGACATGGCCTTCTGCGTTCGAAATATAGGCCCATGCCCCGCCGCTGGCTGTGTCGTTCAAGACGGTGACCACAGCGTTGGTGGTCCTGTGATTGCCGGGTTTCGGGATGCTGATGTACGGAAGCTCTCGAAGATACTTGGTGCCATTGGTGAGCGCTTGCCGGAGGCCGATGGTCGAATTGTTCGGGAAAACGCCCTCGGTGTCCGCGTAGTAGATGCTCACGGCGCTGCGAACGGCTCCGAGCGTCCCCTTTATGGCCGCTTCTTTGGATTTGATGACGAGGTCCGCGAATTTCGGAATGGCGATGGCCGCCAGAATGCCTATGATGGCGACCACGATCATCAACTCTATGAGGGTGAAACCTTGCGAGCGCCTGGCGCATCGCCGCTTTCTGTTCATACCTGCCTCCTTGACGGCCAACGGCGTCGCCGTTTCCGTTCGGTTTCCCCCTGTGGAAAACCTGCCGCCTTTCATCATTCCAGGGTTGCCTGGCCGACGAATCGCGAGAGGCGCTGTAATGATAAGTCAGAGGTGTGTGTATGTAAAGAGGATAATATATATGGAAGTATTGATAATAACGAGGGATGAACTCTCTGCGGGCAAGACCGGTGGCGTGATCGGCCCGGCCGGGGACTTTGGTCTCACGAAAGCCCTTCGATGTCCGGACCCGACTGTGACGCTGGAATGCAATGCGTTAATCCAGTGTAAATGTCTCCATCAAAATGTCCATGGCTTTTTGAACGGCAGGATCGTCCCTGTGATGCCGGCGGTTGATGAGAAATATATTCTGCCGGCCCAGTTCCCCGCGATGAAGCTTAACGAGCCTGCGTTGCCGCAAATCGTCTTTCATGGTAAGTTCGTCCAGGGCGGCGGCGCCCGCGCCCAGACGGACTTGCAGGATGATGTAATTGATGTCCTCCGCCTCCGCTTTGACCCCGGGGGAGACGCTGTTTTTATACAGGAAATGATCCACCTCTTTCCGGATGGAATTTTCCGGAGTCCTGAGGAAAAGAGGAATCCTGTTGAGGTTGTCGGGAAACTTCTTGTCGCCGGCGATCAGCGCGGGGGAAGCGACAAAATGGAAAGGGAGTCCGGCGACGAGGCGGCCGCGATAATCCGGTCCGAGGCCGGGCGAAAAATCGACGTCCGCCAGAAGAACATCCACGCTGTGTCGAGCGAGACGTTCTTGAAGGTCTTCCGCCCCGCCGAAAAACACGCGCACGGATTGCGACGGAACCTGCTTCCTTAAGAACTTCACGACGCGGCCGAGGATCTCATAGGAAATGGCGCCCGTTACGCCCAGATTCAGAGCGGGGAATGGGAAAGGCTTGTTGGCCCGCAGCAGGGGAGCGAAACTGTCCATGAAGGCGAACATCCGTTCGCAGCGCTCGAAGGCCAGCTTCCCCGGATGAGTCAGGGTGACGCCGTGCCGGCCGCGGATGAAAAGGGTGACCTTAAGAGATTGTTCCAGCTTCTGGATTTGTATGCTGAGGGTGGATTGGCTGAGAAAGAGCTGCCGGCAGGCGGCGCTGAGGCTGCCTTCCTTCGCCGTCACCCAGAAATAGTAGAGATGGTTGAAATTTAAAGGGAGCATGGACTCGGACATAGTATCAGAAGACCCGCCGGACTGGAATCCTGTTTGTAATCGTCCCCCGACTTGCGGCGATGGGCCGATCCTAGTCCGTCCGGCCGCGTCCCGTTGCCCCTCGAGCCCTGGAACGGTACAATAACGCTATGACAAGAAAACTCGCCCCAAACGCCGACGGTTCCGCCGATCTCGACAAATCCCTGGACATCCTGGGCGCGGGGCGGCGTTCGCTGGAGGTTTTTTTCAGGCCGCGGAACGCGGCGGTCATCGGCGCCACGGAGACGGCGGGCAGCGTGGGCCGCACGCTGATGGCCAACCTTTTAAGAACCTCCTTCGGCGGGGCGGTGTATCCGGTGAACCCGAAGCGGTCCAGCGTCATGGGGGTCAGGGCCTACGCGCGGGTGGCAGACCTGCCCGAGCCGCCGGACCTGGCGGTGATCGTGGTGCCGGCTCCGGCCGTCCCGGAGGTGGTGGGCCAATGCGCGGCGGCGGGCGCCCGGGGCGCCATCGTCATTTCGGCGGGGTTTCGGGAAGTGGGTCCGGCGGGCGCGGCGCTGGAGAATGAGGCCTTGGCCCGCGCCGGGAGCATGCGCCTGGTGGGGCCCAACTGCCTGGGCGTGATGTGCCCGCCCTCGGGCCTGAACGCCACCTTCGCCCACGCCATGGCGAAGCCCGGGCGCGTGGCTTTTTTAAGCCAAAGCGGCGCCCTTTGCACGGCGGTCCTCGACTGGCGCGTGAGGGAGAACGTGGGGTTCCGCGCCTTCGTGTCCGCCGGCTCCCTGGCCGATGTGGGCTGGGGCGATCTGGTCGAGGAGTTGGGC
>JBQTIM010000046.1:0-27182 GCA_052388135.1 Elusimicrobiota bacterium | reverse complement strand
TCTTTGGCTGCGGACGCCCTGCTCGCCCGAGGGGCCGCTCACGATGGCGTAGTCCTTGGCGGCGTTGCTGACGGCGAAAAGCGCGGACCAGAATTTCCGGTTGTGCTCCACGTCGGCGTAAAGCGCGTCCCCGCCGGCGGCGGACCGCGCGCCTTCCGCCCGCGCGCCCCAGGGGCCGTCGCGCCAGCGGACGCCGGCTCCATCGTTGGCTCTGCGGTCCGGAAAGCGGTCCTCGAACGCGCGGGAGCCTACGGCGTAAATTTCCGCCGTTTTGGAGACCGAGAGCCCCGCCCGGTAAGCGGCGAAAGGCAGCTGTTCCTGCTGAAAGAGGAGCGGCGGCCGGCCCCACCAGCTCCGGTGCGCGTCTCCGCCGAGAAGGTCCAGCGAGACGCGTCCCGAGCGGGGCGACCGCCAATGGGCTCCTTGAAAGCTGAGGAATGGGATCGTCACTTGCGAGAGAAAAATGCCGACGTCGCCGGCGGAAAATTCGCCGGCCGCGCCGCGGAATTGGGTCTGCGCGCGCGAAAGATAGCCGCCGTTGCGCGTCTGGTCGGTCACCCGGAAGGCCGTCCTGTTCTGCCCGAACCTGGTTTTTCCGTCCATGGAAAAATCATAGGCATCGAAGCGCGTGCTGAGCGAACCGGGCACGCTGTCGTAATCCACGATTTGCCGGTCCGAGCGAAGGCTGTGGCGGACTTTAAACCCTTCGCCCCTGCGGACGTCGCCCGGTTTTTTGCGCGAGGATGGAACGACCGTGACTCGAATCGTTCGCCGGCCCTCCGAGGTCCACAGGTGGACGTAGGTGGAGCCCAGGGCGAGGCCGTAAGCGTAGAGGCGATTTCCTTCGGACACGAAGTTGAGCCGCACGAGGGTGGGGTCCACCACGAGGAAATTCCGCACCCCGGAAGCGTCCAGCTCTTTGATTTGGCTGCGGACGATCTCGAGGTTTTCGTCCACCACGAGAGGCTCGTCCCGAAGGGGGGAGGGGTCCGGGAGGGACTCAGCCCCCGGTTCCAAAGGCGCGTCCTGCGCCGCCAGCAAGCCCGCCTGGAAAAGGAAAACCGGCCACAGGCGTGCGCGGTTCCGGCGGCGCCTCATTCAATCCTAAGGTCCTGCTCCTCCACCAGGATGTGGCCCGGGGCAAGTTCGAACGTGGCCACCAATCGGTAGTTTCCGGGAGCCAAGCCCCCCGACCAGGTGGCCGTGGCCGGCCATTCGTCCCCCGGCAGCGTCTTCAAATCCGAAAATTTGGTCCACCCCACGGCGTTCCCCTTGGCGTTGAGGATGGACAAGCGGCCTTTCGCGTCCAAGCGCACGTTGCCTTCGTTTCGGAACGAGGCGCGCACCTCCAGCGGGCGCTTGGCGCGGGGATTGATGACCTTCAACCCCGTGATCCGTCCCCGCACTTTCTGGGTGTTCTCCACCTCCATCAAGAACAGAGTGGCCACTTGAAGGGCGACGTTCACCACCACCCTCGCCTTTTGCTGGACCTGCGGAACGAAAGCGGAAAAAAGGACGGCGGCATAACGGCCGCCCTCGGCGTTCGCCGGCACCGACAGCGTGTAACGAACTTCCGCCGTTTTCCCGGGCCCCAGGGTGAGGCGGTCCGGCGTCAGCGTCATCCAGGCAGCGGCGGAATGCTTCGTCGTGCCGGCCGGCAGGAACTCTTTGACCCCGTTGGGCTTCTCGTATTTCCAATCCATGACCTTGCCGGAAACGTCCAAGGCTTTGTCCGTCATGTTTTTCAGCCGGATGCTGCCGGTGTGGGAGCCGCCGGTGGAAACTTGCACTTGAACGGCGGAGGGGTCCGCCTGAACGTAAGCGCGGATCGGCGCGGCGGCGGCCAGCAAACCTGCGAAAACGAGCGTCGCTTTCATCGGCTGTCCATCAGAGTGAAAACCAAGGACGTGGAATAAGCCCCGGCCCTCTGCACGCGGGGCACCACCACCTTGAAACCCAATGAAAAAGAGCATGGCGCCTCAACGCATTCATCCGCTCCTCCGGCGTAAATCGTTTCGTCGGATGCCGGAACGGGCGCGGTCGATGGGAAAGGGGGAGCTTCGGTGCCGGGCTGGTCGCTTCCGAACCAATAAAGGAAGGCCGACGAGGGAATCGTATCTCCCTCCGAGTGGGCGAGGGGCGCCGCCCGCATTTTGATGAACCAGGCCGCGCCCGCGTCGGATTGGGCGTTGAGGGTGACCACTTGGGGCGCCGTTTCGAAGCCGGGATCGGCCGGGCCGAAATGAATGGACGCGTTGTCGGCCTGTAAAAAAAAGACCGCCTCCGCGCGTCCTGCCGATAAAACAAGGAAGGCCGCCAGGAAGGCCGGACGCGACCAAGGAACCGGCGGGCGGACGAAGCGAAACATCATGAGGTTTCCTTGGTTGTTCCGCCTTTAGAGGATGGAGCGCAGCGGCGGAAGTCTAGAAAAAGACCGGCCCGGGAACGGATGATGAGACTCCGTTCCCGGGCGAGCGGCCTTGGGTAGTCTTAGAGCGTCTCCGTCAGCAGCAGGTTGAGGGTCGTGGTGTAGGTTCCGGCTTTTTGCGTGCCCTTGATCACGGCCAGGAAACCGAGGCCGAATTCAGTGGGGTTCGCGTTGTGAATCGCGGGCCCCGCCTCGAACACGACGCTGGGGCTGGTGGGAACGAAGAGAGCCGAGCCGGTGGCCGGAATTTCGTTTCCGTCGGGATTGTCGAAGGTGTGAAAGTAGCGGAATCCCGAGGTGATCGCGGCGCCGTCGGTCTCGTTGGGGATCGTGGTGGTGCCGTCGGAGTGCGTCAGCGGGTCGGCGCTCAGCTTCACGTACCACGCCTGGCTGCGGTTGGCGAACACTTGGATGGGTCCAACAGTCTGGGGTGCCGTCTCCGTGGCCACGCTGTTGGCTCCGAAGTCGATGGAGCTGACGGGCACGACGATGTTGAACTGCTCGCTGATCGCCAAGGTGACGCCCACGGTTTCGGGACCGTCTTCTATGGCGTGGGCCGGTTTCGGCAAGGACCACGCGCCGAGAACGGCCGCCAGTGCTATCGCTGTAATCTTTTTCATTTCCTTTTTTCCTCCTCGTTTCTTTGAGGCTGTGAGCTTTGGTAGATCATGGGGGTCCGACACGTCGCCGCATCTGTCGGCGGCTTCTCTTTCTATTTTAGCACTGCCGGGGGAAAAGAGCATTAACAAATTGTAAATTTTTTGTAACCCAAGGAGCCCATCGGTTCGTCCGCCTTAATGGCCTTTAATCTCCGTTTTTTATAACATAACCGCTGCTGAAAAGTTTCCCTACATCGGACGAGGAGATTCCATCGGATGAGACTTCCCCGCTTTCCCTATAAGACCCCTTACGGCCATTTTTCCGATGACGGTAAGAGCTTCATCATCACCAAGCCAGACGCCCCCCGGCCTTGGAGGAACGTGATTTCCGCCGGAGAATACGGCGTTTCCGTATCTCAAACGGGGTCGGGTTTTTCCTGGCGGGAAGGCTCTCCCTGGAACAAGACGACCCGGGGAGGCGGCGACGCGCTGTTGGACGATGAGGGACGCCATATTTACATCCGCGATGAGCGGACGGGGGAGTTTTGGTCGGCGGGGTGGCAGCCGACGCAGCCCGCCTTCGACCATTATCAATGCGTCCACGGCGTGGGCTGCACCATCATCACCTCTCAGTTCAAAGGCATTCAAGCCCAGTGGCTGGTGTTCGTGCCTCAAGGGGAGACTCTGGAGATATGGCGCTTGCGGATCCGCAATCTTTCGAAGAAGCCGCGCCAGCTCACCCTGTGGACTTATCTGGAATGGGGCCGGGGCGTGGCGGGCGAAGACGGCGGGCCGGGCGGCTTTTTCACGCGCCCTTCCTTGGAAGGGAACGGGCGCGTCGTTGTGGCGCGGCGTTTCGGTCCGCCTCCCCAAGACGGCGTGCGGAGCCGCGCCGAGGAAAGTTTCGCGTGGCACGCGGTGAGCGCGCCGGTGCGGGATTGGTGCGGCGCCCGGGAAGCGTTCCTGGGCGCTTATGGGTCCCGGCGCAGCCCCGCCGCTTTGCGCCGCGGCCGTTACGACAACAAAGCTTCCGGAGACGGCGGCCGGCCGGCGGCCGGATTGTGCGTGCCGGTGCCGTTGAAGGCGGGCCAAGAAAAGAGCCTCCTGCTCTCCATAGGCGTCGCCGGCTCGGAAACCCGGGCCCTGGCGAAGGCGCGGCAGTTCCAGGATTTTTCCCAGGTCGACAACGCCTGGAACAACACCGAAATGTTTTGGGACAAGTATCTCTCCTCGTTTACGGTGGAAACGCCCGACGCGTCCTTCGATTTGCTGGCGAACACTTGGCTGAAGTATCAGACGCTGTCCGGGATTTCGCGGGGCGGTCTGGAGGAGAGCCCGGCGTACCTGCCTTTGGATGCGGAGCAGGTCCGAGATCGAATCCTTGCGGCGGCCGCCGGCGTCTCGCGGGGGCGCCTGTCCGATGATGCGGAAGGAGCGCTTTGGCTGCCGTCCGTTGTCTTGAGTTATCTGAGGGAAACGGGCCAGTGGGCTTTGCTTTCCGCCCGCGCGGCCGGAGTTGACGGCCAACGGCGGGGCGCGGCGTCCGTGTATGACGCGGCCGGCCGCGCGCTGGAAGAGGCTTGGAAGCGTTTCGCCGCACCGTGGCTGTCGGCCGCCGGCGGGAGCCGCCCGGGCGCGAACGCCTGGAAGGCGCAATTCCTCTGCGGCCTATTGACGGACTGGGCGGCCATGGTGGAAAGCGCGGCGGGCCGGGGAGAATTGCCGGCCGCGGAAAAGCGGCGGGCCGTCAAATTCCTGTCTTCCGGACGCAAATTAAAAGCGACGCTCAAGCGCCGGGCCTGGGACGGAGAATGCTACGCGGGCGGCATCGACGGGAGGGGAGCCGTTTTCGGGACCCGCCGCGGCCGCGAAGGCCGCGTTTATTTGGACAGCCAGGTTTGGTCCGTCCTCGGCGGCGTGGCCGACTCTCCCGGGCGGCGGAACACTTTGGCGAAATCCATCGAGAGGCATTTGGAGAGTCCTCACGGACCGTTGTTCTTGGCGCCGCCCCATGAGGATTCGTCCGCGGGTTATCCGCCGGGAGCGCGGGAGAACGGAGGCGTGCAAACCCGCGCGGCGGTGTGGGCTCTGCAGATGGAATGCGCTCTCGGGCGGCCGCGGCGCGCCTGGGAGCTGTGTAAAAAACTTTCTCCTGTGCTGCGCGGATCGTCGAATCCCGCGCTGTATGGCGCGGAGCCGTTCGTGGTCCCTGATTATGTGGACGGTCCGGCTTCCGTGAGTCCGGGCCGCGCGGAGGGCGCCTGGAGCGCAAACTCGGCCGCCTGGCTTTACAAGGCGCTGACCGAGGGAATATTGGGTATTCAACCCGATTGGGACGGCCTGAGGATTCGCCCTTGCCTGCCGCCGGAATGGAAGACGGCCCGTGCCGTGCGCGTTTTCCGGGGCGGCACGTACAAAATCCAGTTCCGGCGGGATCCTAAGTTGAAGCCGGGCGCGCAGAAGATCGTTTTCAACGGGCGCCCTTTGGCCGGCGAGGTCTTGCCGGCGTTGTCGAACCGCACGCACGACGTCCTTGTTTTCGTGGGGCCCGCCGGCAAGGAATAGCGCGGCACAGGATGGTCATGCGGGTTTTCAGGAGCGTTTGTTTCGTCGGGTGCGCTTTTTTCGCCGCGGCTATCATCCGAGCGGAAGACCTTTCCACCGAGTTCTTCAAGACGGCGAAAACTCTTCAGGCGGAGGGGAACTGCGCCGGCGCCCTGCCTTATTTTGAAAGGGTCGTAAAAGAGGATGCGCGCCGGGCCGACGCTTGGTTCGAGATCGGCAATTGCCGGGCCGCGCTCGGAAACTGGGAAACGGCGGCGCCGGCCTTCCAAAGGGCCATCCAGGCGGGCGACGCCGGCCCGGGCGTCCGCTATAATTTAGGCGTCGCCTACGGCAAGATCGGCCGCTGGGCGGAGGCCGCCGCCGCGTATGAGGAAGCCCGCCGCCTCGATCCCGACGTTTCCGACCATCTCCTTCACAACCTGGCGGCCGCCCACATCAATTCGGGCGGTTATGAGAAAGCCGCCGCCGTGCTGCAATCCCTTCTAAAACACCGCCCCTCCGACGCGGATGCCCTGGCCAACCTGGCGCTCGCTTACGAAAAAATGGGCAAGCCCGAGAGCGCCATCAAATATTATGAGCGGCTCCGCATCTTCCGGCCCGAGTCGCTGGCCGCGAGCCTGGGAGTGGGCGATTCCTACTTTCAAATGGGCCGCTACGAGGAGGCTTTGGAGGCTTACCAAAAGGCCGTCCGCCTCAACGCCAAGGACGCGCGCGCCTACGAAAACATCGCCGCCTGTTACATCCGCCTGCGGTTGTGGAGCAGCGCCGTGGTGGCCGCCCGCCAGGCGGTGCGGATCAATCCGGACAGCCCGGCCTTCCATTCCATGGGCGTCGCCTACGCCGCGCAGGAGCGCTGGCACGAGGCTCTGGAAGCCTACAAACAAGCCGCGCGGGTGGACCCCAAGGACGCCGTGTCCCTTCACGGCATGGGCGTGGCTTATTACAAATTGAAAAAGAAAAGCAGGGCCGTGGAAGCCTATAAGCGCGCGGTGGAGGCGGACCCCGGGTTCGGGCAAGCCCATTACGATTTGGGCGCCCTTTATTTGGAGATGGGCCACCGGGATTTGGCGGAGAGGCAGCTGGCCATCGTGAAAAAGATGGACGATATCCTGGCCTACAAGCTTCAGCGACTTCTTCAGCATTGAGACATTTTTATCTGGCGGCGGCCCTCGTGTTTTCCGCCCAGGGTTTCATCGGCTGCGCCGCCGGCCGGAACCGCTTGCCCTCCCTCGTTAAATCCCTGCAGAGCCCCAAGCCGGCTGTCCGCCGCAACGCCGTTCGGAAGTTGAGGGAGATGGGCCCGCGCGCCGCGCCGGCGGCGTCGGCCCTGGTGGAAGCCTTGAACGATAAAGACCAGACCGTGCGCGAGGAGACCGCCGAGGCCTTGGCGGGTTTGGGCGAGGCGGCGGTGGATCCCCTGAGGTCGGCCCTGCGGGATTCGCGGCCCAAATTCCGGTGCCGCGCGGCGCAAACGCTGGGCCTGGCGGGGACGGCGGCCGCTCCCGCGGCCGAGGATTTGGTGCGGGCCTTGAAGGACGCGGACCCTTGCGTGGAACGCGCCGCCGGGGAAACTCTTGCCCGGCTTGAGGAGGCCTCCGTCCCGCCGCTCTTGGATGCCTTGCGGGGCGGCGACTGGCTCCTCCGACGCAGAGCGGCCGAGACTTTCGGCCGGTTGAGCCGGTCCTCTCAGCGCCGCGCCGCCGAAGCTCTGGCCGCCCAATGGGAGGCCGGCGACCTGGAAGCCCGCGGCCTGGCTTTCGCGTCTTTGGGAAAGGTGGGCGCGGGAGGAATGGACGTCCTGGCCCGTTACTTGAACCATGCGGACCCGGCCGTGCGGGACCAGGCTGTGGCCTCTCTGGGAGAGGTGGATGCTCCGCCGGCGGAACTCGTGCCCGTATTGGCCGCGGCTTTCCGGGATCCCCGGCTTTACATCAGGCGCAAGGCGGCCATGGCGGCGGGCCGGGTGGGCGTGGCCCGGCCGGAGACCGCCGGGCTGTTGCAGCCTTTTCTTCAAGACGTCCATCCGGGCGTCCGGCGCGCCGCGGCGGAGGCCTTGGGCGTCATGGGAAAAACGGCCGCCGGCGCGGTGCCGGCCCTGGCCGCGGCCCTGCGCGATCCCGACGGCGATGTGCGCGAGGAGGCGGCCGAGGCCCTGGCCAAAATTCAAACAACGCCGGCCTTGGAAGCGCTCCGCGCCTATCGCCGCGGCGGCCGATAGCGGACCCCGTGGAAAAAATTTGCCGTCACTTCGGCGATTGCGGCGGATGCGAAAGCCAGGACCGTCCCTACCTCGCCCAGCTCGCGGCCAAGGAAGACTGGGTCCGCCGCGTCGCCGCCCCCTTCGCGCCGGAAAAATTCCATCCCATCCGCCCCTCCCCGGACGTTTTCTTCTACCGGAACAAAATGGAATTCGTTTTTTCTCCGTCCGAAAAAGGCCCGATTCTTGGCCTGCGGCAAAAGGGCCGTTTCGACGGGGTGGTGGACTTGCGGGAATGCCTTCTGATGTCGCCCGAGACGCCTCTTCTGCTGGAGGCCGTCCGGCGCTGGGCGTCGGCCGAGGGCCTGCCCGCCTACGGCCTGAAGTCCCGCCGCGGCTTCCTGCGCTATCTCGTGATCCGCGAGGGGAAAAACACGGGCCGGCGGCTGGTTCACCTGGTGACCGCCCCCGGCGACTTGCCCCGGGATTCCTTCCTGCGGGCCCTGGATGAAAGCGGCGCCCGCGTGGACGCCGCGGTCTGGAGCGTGAACGCGGAAGCGTCCGACGTGGCCTGCGGCGCGGCCCGTGAAAACCTTCGCGGCGCCGGTTTCATCGAGGAGACCCTGGGCGGCCTGCCCTTCCGCATTTCGCCCGCCGCGTTCTTTCAGACCAACACCCGGGGGGCGGAGGTTCTTTACGGCGTCGTGCGGGAGTTCCTCGGTCCGGCCGCCGGACTCCTGGTGGATTTTTACTGCGGCTCCGGCGCCATCGGCCTGTTTTGCGCCGGCGCGGCGGAGCGCGTTCTGGGCGTGGAACTGCACGCTCCTTCCGTGGAGGACGCCCGCCACAACGCCCGCGTCCAAGGCGCGGACCGCGCCGAATTCCTGGCCATGGACGCCGCCGCCTTCGCGGGCCGGCCGGAGCTCCTGGACCTTTGGCGCCGGCCCGGCACCGCCGCCGTTCTCGACCCGCCCCGCCCCGGCCTGGCGCCCGCCGTGCGGCGGCTCCTCATGGAGCATCCGGTGGACCGATTCGTCTACGTGTCCTGCAATCCCAAAGCCCTGGCCGCCGACCTGCCCATCCTCAACGACGCCTACCGCCTGGAATCCGTGGCGCCGGTGGATCTGTTCCCTCACACGCCCCACGTGGAAACGGTGGTTCTCCTGCGCCGCCGCGCCTCAGCCGGGATTTGATAAAATCGCCCCATGACTTTCGATGAAAGGATTTTGTCCGACGTCAATCCCGCCCAGCGCGAGGCCGTCCTCCACGGGGAGGGGCCGCTCCTTATTTTGGCGGGCGCCGGTTCCGGCAAGACCCGCGTCATCACCTACCGCATCGCCCATCTCCTGAGCCGGGGCGTCAATCCCTGGAACATCCTGGCCATCACCTTCACCAACAAGGCCGCCCAGGAGCTGCGCCGCCGCGTGGACGCATTGACACTGCCCGCCGCGGCCCCGTCCGAACTGTTTCCGCGGGCTCCCGCGGGCGGCCTGGGCCGGAGCGTGTGGGTGTCCACATTCCATTCTTTTTGCGCTCAATTCTTGCGCGTGGAGGCGAAGGCGCTGGGCATGGACCCGAACTACGTCGTTTACGACGACGACGACCAGCGCAAGATCATCAAGGAGTGCCTGCAGGAGCTTTCTCTCGATGAAACGAAGCACAAGCCGGGCCAGGTCCTGGCCGTCATTTCCCGCGCCAAGGACGACCTTTTGGACGCGGATTCCTACGCCATCCACGCCCTGGCCCAAAACGACCCCTTTCGACAGAAAGCGGCCACCATCTACGCCGTCTATCAGAAAAAGCTGGCCCAGGCCAACGCCTTGGATTTCGGCGACCTCATCCTAAAAACCGTCGTCGCCCTGCGGGACAACGCGGCCGTGCGGGAAAAATACCAACAACGCTTCCGCCACATCCTCATCGACGAGTACCAGGACACCAACCACGCCCAGTACCTCATGGTGAAGCACCTGGTGTCCCCGCCCAAAAACCTCTGCGTCGTGGGCGACGACGACCAGGCCGTCTATTCCTGGCGCGGCGCCGACATCCGCAACATCATGGAGTTCGAGCGCGATTACCCGGGGGCCAAGGTCGTCAAGCTGGAGCAGAACTACCGCTCCACCGAGCCCATTTTGGCGGCGGCCCACAGCGTCATCCGCCGCAACCAGTTCCGCAAGGACAAGAAGCTGTGGACGGAGCGTACGGGCGGCGAGCCTGTCCGGTTTCAGGAGTTCGCCAACGAGATCGAGGAGGCGCGTTTCATCGTGGGGGAAACGGCCCGCCTCCTGGCCGAGGGCGCCGTCCAGCGGCGGGACGTGGCCGTTTTCTACCGCACCAACGCGCAGTCCCGCGTTTTGGAAGACGCCTTCCGCCGGGAAAACATCCCCTACATCGTGGTGGGAAGCGTGCGGTTCTACGAGCGGCAGGAGGTGAAGGACGCCCTGGCTTACCTGCGCCTGCTCCTCAACCCGGCCGATTCCATCAGCGTCAAGCGCGTGGTCAACGTGCCGCCGCGGGGCCTGGGAAAAACCACCCTGCAAGCGCTGGAAAACCACGCCGCCCTGCACGGAACGACTTTTTACGACGCCATCGTCCAGGCCGCGAGGGTCCCCAACCTCACGGCCGCCGCCCGCGGGAATTTGCAGAAATTCCTCGACGTCGTCCGCGAACTGCGGCCCAAACTGGAGTCCCTCACGGCGTCCCAAATGGTCCGCGCCATTCTGGAGCAGACCGGCTATTGGGCGCACTGGGAAGGGAAAGTGGACGACGACCCCGAAGCCGCCGCCCGCCTCGACAACCTGCAGGAGCTCGTGAACGCCGCCAAAGATTTCGAGGAAAGCTCGGAAGACAAGTCCCTGGCCGTTTTCTTGGAAAGGGTTTCCCTGGCCTCCGATTTGGACGCTTGGAAAGAGGAAGAGGGCGCCGTCACCCTCATGACCGTGCACCTGGCCAAGGGCCTGGAATTCCCCGCGGTTTACGTGACGGGTCTGGAGGAAGGCCTTTTCCCCATCGGCGAATCGGCCTTCAGCCAGGAGGAATTGGAGGAAGAGCGCCGCCTGTGCTACGTGGCCATGACCCGCGCGCGGGAGCGTCTCATGCTCACCTCCGCCGCCAGCCGGAAGATTTACGGCCGTTCCCATTGGAACGTTCCGTCCCGCTTCGTGCAGGAGGCTGGGCTGGCCATCGTCCCCGCCGCCGGGCCATCGCCGTTTTTACCCTCGGCGGACAGGCCTTCCTCTCCCGCGCGGGGGGAAGCGACGCGGCCCGTCGTGGCCGGTTTCGATCCCGACGAGGACGCTTCCTCCTCTTATCCGACACGCAAGCCCTTGCGCGTCGGCATGCGCGTCCGCCACCCCTCCTTCGGCTCCGGCGAAATCTTGGAGAAGTCCGGCTCCGGCGAAAACGTCAAGGTCACCGTCCTCTTCGACTCCGGCGCCCGCAAAAACATCCTCGCCCGCTACGCGGATTTTGAATTTCTATAACGCGCCGACCGAATTTTTACAACTTATTTACTTCTACTTAATGCAGCCCTAAGAACGAGTCGTCATACTATCTATGTCGGTAAATGTGAGCCGTGGAATAACGCTTCCTACAACACAGTCCATGGAAAAGGAGAATTCAAAATGAAGAGCCCAGGGATCGTGAAGAGACCGCTTGTAAAGACAAGTTGGACCGCCTTCTTGTTGTTGGCGTTGGCCGGCCCCCTCGCTATGTTCGCGTCGGCTTCGCGCGCTGACGGCGTTTCGGGCGGGGTTGGTGGAGGTCCCGCTGTGGGCAGCGTCATAGATGGCGTATTGAGTCAAAACCCTTCCTTGAACGTAGGCGACACGTTTACATTGCGGGACCCTTTCTTAAGGGAGCACACGTGCATCGGTCCCGCGTTGGCCTACCGTGTGAATTGGTCTTATCTTTACATCAGCACCAATTCCGGGCTGGCATCTTCCGGAGTGAATTATACCGTTCGCGTCGAGGAAGTGGGGCCATTGGGGTCTTGCTCCGTCAGCACCGCGGGAACTTCCACTGCCAGCAAGCCCGTGCGGTTGAAGATTATTTCCATCAACTAGCCGATAGCTGTCCATAGCTGATTAGGTAAAGGGGCCGCCTTTCGGGGCGGCCCCTTGCATTTAGCGGATCGCCTAGAGAACGCCTTCGGAATCGTGTATTATTATTTTCCTATGTCCCTCACCGACAAAGATGTTGACCATGTGGCGCGTCTGGCGCGCCTGGCCCTGACGGAGGAAGAGCGTCGCAATTACCGGGAGCAGCTGGGGCGCATCCTGGATTACGTGAAGGCCCTTCAGGCCTACGACGTCAAGGACGTAGCCCCCACATCTCACGTGGTTCCCATGTCCAACGCCTGGCGCGAGGACGAGGCCCGGCGATGGCCGGACCCCGAATCCATTTTGTCCAACGCGCCGGACCGGGAAGACGTATACTTCAAGGTCAAGAAAATCATTGAATGAAATCCAAAGGCCAAAGCTCAAAGTTCAAATCAAAGACCAAATCCAAAACGCCGATGCCAAAGGGTTGGGTTTGCCGTTTGTATCTTGATTTGAACTTTGAGTTTTGAACTTTGAACTTTCCCATGAGCCTGCACCAACTTTCCGCCGTCGAGATTGCCCGCCGGGTCAAGGCCCGCGAAGTCTCCGCCGAGGCGGTCGCCCGGGCTTTTCTCGACCGCGTCCGGGCCTTGGACCCAAAGTTTAAAAGTTTCATCGCCGTGATGGAGAAGGAGGCCTTGGAGCAGGCGCGGGCCGTGGATGAGAAGGTGGGACGGGGGGAAGACCCGGGTCTTCTCGCCGGAGTGCCGGTGGCCGTCAAGGACAACCTCTGCGTGCGCGGCGCCAAAACCACCTGCTCCTCCCGCATGCTGGAAAATTACACGGCGGTTTACGACGCCACGGTCATCGAGAAACTGCGCGCCGCCGGGGCCGTGTTCATCGGCAAAACGAACCTGGACGAGTTCGCCATGGGATCTTCCACGGAAAACTCCGCTTTCTTTCCCACGCGCAACCCCTGGGACCTGGACCGCATCCCCGGGGGCTCCTCCGGCGGCAGCGCCGCGTCGGTGGCGGCCCGGCTGGCGCCTTTGGCGCTGGGTTCCGATACCGGCGGCTCCATCCGCCAGCCGGCGGCCTTGTGCGGCGTGGTGGGTTTCAAGCCGACCTACGGCCGCGTGTCGCGGTTCGGCCTCGTGGCCTTCGCCTCCTCCCTGGACCAGATCGGGCCCTTCGCCTGGAACGCCGCGGACGCGGCAGCGCTTTTGCAGGCCATCGCCGGGCCGGATCCGCGGGATTCCACGTCGGTGGACCGCGCGGTGCCCGATTACGCCGCGGCCCTCGGCAAGGGCGTGAAGGGACTCCGCGTCGGCTTGCCCAAGGAATATTTCATAGATGGGATGGATCCCCAGGTGGATCGCGCCGTGCGCGAGGCGGTGAAAGTTTTCCAATCCCTCGGCGCCGAGGTGGAGGAAATTTCCCTCCCCCACACGGACGCGGCCGTGGCGGTCTATTACGTCCTGGCTCCCTCGGAAGCCAGCTCCAACCTGGCCCGCTTCGACGGCGTCCGCTACGGCCACCGCTCGGCCAAGGCGGAAAACCTTCTCCAACAGTACGAACTGTCCCGCGACGAAGGCTTCGGCCCCGAGGTGAAACGCCGCATCATGCTGGGGGCTTACGCCCTCTCTTCCGGTTATTACGACGCTTACTATTTGAGGGCCCAGAAGGTGCGCACCCTCATCAAACGGGATTTCGACGAAGCGTTCCGCCGGGTGGATTTGATCTTGACGCCCACGGCGCCCACGCCCGCCTTCCGCCTGGGAGAAAAGTCCGGCGATCCTTTGCAGATGTATTTGTCCGACATCTTTACCATCTCCTGCAATTTGGCGGGTTTGCCCGGCTTGTCCATGCCCTGCGGTTTTTCAACGGAGGGGCTTCCCATCGGCCTGCAAATCCTGGGCCGTCCTTTCGACGAGGAGTCCGTTTTGGCCGCGGCGGCCGCCTACGAGGGGGCGTCTTCTTGGGTGAAGGTCCCGCCGGCGGCCGCGTAACGGCCGTGGGGACGGGAATCCGGTTGTCGGTGGTGATTCCGGCCTACAATGAGGAGAATTATCTGGGGGCGACGCTGGATTCTTTGCACGCCGCGGCGCGGCGCTGTCGAGCCTCCGGCCGGGAGGTCGAATTCATCGTCGTGGACAACGCCTCGACGGACGGAACCGCGGCCGTGGCCATCGCCGGGGGCGCCCGGGTGGTGCGCGAGGAAAAGCGCTGCATCGCCGCCGTCCGCAACCGGGGCGCCCGCGAGGCCCGCGGGGACATCATCGCCACCTGCGACGCGGACAACTTAGTTTCGGAAAATCTTTTACAGCGGATCGACGAAGCCATGTCCGCCGGCGCGGCGGGCGGCGGCGTGCGCATACGCCCGGAACCGGGGCCCCGGCTTGCGCGGGCCATGTACGGCCTCTTCGACGCGATGGCCCGTGTTGCCGGCATGAGCTTCGGCGTGATTTTCACCGACCGGGAAACCTACGGACGGCTGGGAGGGTTTCCCGAATCGGTTTACGTGGGCGAGGACGGCCTGTTCGTCCTCGCGCTGAAGCGCGAGGCCCGCAAGACGGGGCGCCCCTTCGCCAACCTGCGCGACGCTCACATCGTCACGTCCCTGCGCAAGATGCGGGAGTTCGGTTCCGCCCGCCAGGCGCTCACCTATTTAAAGTTCGTTCTCCTGCCGTGGACCGTCCGGCGGCGGGAAAGCTGCCGCACCTGGTACGCGGTGCGGGACACCGGGAGGCCTTCTGGCGCCTAAAAACTTTTTAAAGAACCTCCAGCGGTATTTCCTGACGGGCCTCTTCGTCCTCATGCCCGCCGGCGTGACGCTCTTCACCGTGGTGTGGATCGTCCACACCATGGACAAGCTCTTCGGTTTCCGCATTCCCGGCCTGGGCCTGTTGATCACCATCGGCCTGGTCATCTTCCTGGGCATGTTGCTTTCCAGCGTCTTGGGCCGGCATCTGTACGAATACGTGGAAGACCTCATCGGCCGGATTCCCGGCGTGCGGGCCGTCTACAAAACCATCAAGGCCATCACCGAGGCGTTTTCGCCGGACAGCCGCTCGTCCTTCCGGCGCGTCGTGCTGGTGGAATACCCTCACCCCGGCGCCCTGTCCCTCGGGTTCGTCACCAAGGAGCTCTCGCTGGATCTGCCGGGGGCCGGCCCGGAACGGGTGGCCGCCGTGTACGTTCCGACGAACCACCTTTACATCGGCAACACCATTTTGGTCTCGGAATCCAAGGTTCGGTCCACGTCGCTCACCGTGCCGGAGGCCGTGCAGATCGTCCTGGCGGCCGGAGCCAGCTTCCCCGACCGGATCGCCATGGGAAGCCCGCCCCGCCTATGAAAGCGGAAAAACCCGGGCCGCGGTCCCAAAAGGAAGTTTCGGCCGGGGGCGTCGTGCGCCGTGGCGGCGAGCTTCTGCTGGTGAAAGTGAAAAACCTGAAAGGCGATATCGTCTGGACTTTTCCGAAAGGCCATCTGGAGGAAGGGGAGACGCCCGAGCAGGCGGCCCTCCGCGAGGTGATGGAGGAAACCGGCTGGCGCTGCGAAACGGAGCGGCCTTATTTAAAAGTCCGGTATTTTTTTCAGAGGGAAGGCCGGCTGGTGCACAAGACCGTGCACTGGTTCCTCATGCGCCCCTTGGGTTTGGAAGGCGCCTGCGACCCCGACGAAATTCTCGAATGCCGCTGGACGCCCCAGCGGGAGGCGGAGGCTTTGCTGTCCTACGATTCGGACAGAAAAATCATGGCGGGGCTGAAGCGGGAAGACCGCAACGCCGGAGCGCGCTGACTCCGGCGCCCGGCGTCAGACGAGGATGGAAAAACCGCCGTCGGCGATGATGGTTTGCCCCACGATCCACTGGGCGTCCTCGGAGCAGAGGAACGCCGCCACTTTGGCGATGTCTTCCGGCGTGCCGATGCGGCCCAGCGGGGTGCGGTCCTTGGCTTCGTGAAGGAGCCGCTCGTGGCCGGGAATTCCGCGCAGGGAAACGGTGTCGGTGGTGCCGGCCAGAATGGTGTTGGCCGTGATGCCGTGGGGCGCCAACTCGGCCGCGAGGTAGCGCGTCAGGGATTCGGCCGCGGCTTTGGCCGCGCCCAGCGCCCCGTAGTTGGGCAGGCAGCGAAACGAGCCGTGGCTGGAGATGCTGAGGAAGCGCCCTTGGCGGCCTTTCATGAGCGGCGCGGCGCGCTGGGCCAAGAGGAGGAGGGCTTTCACGTTGATGTCCTGCGTGCGGTCCCACTCCTCTTCCGTGATCTCCATCAGCGGCTTCAGGTCGCCCGTGGCCGCGTTGTGGACGACGAAGTCCAGGTGCCGGAACTTCTTTTTGATCTCGTCGAACAGGATGCCGATGTGCTCCGCGTTCCCCATGTTGCCGCGCACGGACAGCGTTTCGATGCCTTTGGCGGAAAGCTCTTTTTCGGTCTCCAGCGCGTCGCCGCGCCGGCGGAAATAGGAGAACACCACGTGGGCGCCGCGCTCCGCCAAAGCCAAAGCGATGGCGCGGCCGATGCCTCGGGATCCTCCGGTGACGAGGGCCACCCGGCCATGAAATTTTTTGCGCTGCTCGGGAACGGTGGTCATGTTTTTCAGCCTTTCTTTAGACGGAACACGAAATATATCACTTTCCTGCGGGAGAAACAAACAGCAAGCCTCTGAGCGTCTTTTGAGTTGTCTCGGTTTTTGGGTCCCCCTGTGGCGTTTTGAGCACGCTTTTTTGAGGGTCGCGGCGCCGAGGATGTCTGAGCCGATTTTCGTGCCAACGAAAATCGAGCGAGTTCCGCAGGCGCCCTCAAAAAAGCGCGCGCAAGCCGCCGGGGGTGTCTTTTTGGAGGTCCAGGAGGCTCTTTTTGGACAAGCAAAAAGGGCCTCCTGGCCGGGTCCGGGCCGGGAAGGCCCGGGACGTTGACGTAAAAGTCTATATGTCGGACACTATGTCATGCGGAGTCGCAATTCATGAACTACGAAAGCGTCATCGGGCTGGAAGTCCACGTTCAGCTCAAAACTGAGTCCAAGCTTTTTTGCGCTTGTCCCGCCGAGTTCGGCGCGGAGCCCAACAGCCAGATGTGCCCCGTCTGCTGCGGCCACCCCGGCGTGCTGCCCGTCCTCAACCGGCGCGCGGTGGAGGGCCTCGTGCGGGCCGCCCTGGCGCTCAATTGCCGCATCAACCCCCGGTCCATTTTCGCCCGCAAGCAGTACTTCTATCCGGACCTTCCCAAGGGCTATCAAATCTCCCAGTTCGAATTGCCCCTGGCGGAGGGCGGACATTTGGACGTTCCCTCCGAGGAGGGAAACCGCCGCGTCCGTATCCACCGCATCCATTTGGAGGAAGACGCCGGCAAGCTGCTCCACGCCATCGGCAGCCGCGCGCTGGAGTATTCCCTCGTGGATTTGAACCGCGCGGGCGTTCCTCTCATGGAGATCGTCTCGGAGCCGGACCTCCGCACCGCGGAGGAGGCCTCGGCCTACCTTTCCTCCCTGCGCAACATCCTGCGCTACGTGGGCGTGTCCGACTGCGATATGGAAAAAGGATCCATGCGCTGTGACGCCAATGTCTCGCTGCGCCCCGCCGGCTCCGGCACGCTGGGCACCAAAGCGGAGATCAAGAACATGAACTCTTTCCGCAGCGTGCGCGACGCCATCGCGCACGAGATCGAAAGGCAGAAGGCCCTTCTGGACGCGGGCGGGCGCGTTGTCCAAGAGACGCGGCTTTGGGACCAAGCCAAACAGACCACCCAAACCATGCGCTCCAAAGAGGAGGCGCATGACTACCGCTATTTCCCGGAGCCGGACCTGGTCCCCGTGGAGATCGGCGAGGACCTCTTGCGCGAGTTCCGCGCCGCGCTCCCCGAGCTGCCCGAAGCCCGGGCGAGGCGGTACACGGGCGACCTGGGTTTGACCGAATACGACGCCGGCGTACTGACCTCGGAAAAGGCCCTGGCCGATTACTTCGAGGCCGCCTTGGCCGGCTTCGAAGGCCCCGCCAAGAAGGCCGCCGTCAAGCCCTTGGTCAACTGGATCACCACGGAGCTTCTGGGGCGTCTCAACGCCGCCAAGAAAGGGATCGGCGAATCGCCCGTCCCGGCGGGCCGGCTGGCTGCCCTGGTCAAGCTGGTCCAAGGCGGCACCCTTTCGGGAAAAGCCGCCAAGGACGTGTTCGAGGAGATGTTCGAGAAGGGCGGAGACCCCGAGACTATCGTCAAAGACAAAGGCCTCGTGCAGGTGGAGGACCCTTCGCAGATCGCCGCCTGGGTGGAGGAGGTCCTGGCGGCCAACGCGAAAATCGTGGGCGACGTGCGGGGCGGCAACGAGCGCGCCATCGGCTCCCTGGTCGGAGCCGTCATGAAGAAATCCGCCGGCCGCGCCAACCCGCAGACCGTCAACCGCATCCTGAAGGAAAAACTTCTATCGAAGAGTTAAGTTTGACGGCGGGAAGGCCATAATGGTATGATTCTCGCGCGGGGTGGAGCAGCCTGGTAGCTCGCGAGGCTCATAACCTCGAGGTCGTAGGTTCAAATCCTACCCCCGCAACCGAAAAGCCGCGTTTGGCCCTGAAGGGGCCAGGCGCGGCTTTTCCGCTTCTGGGTTGGATGGGCTTGAACCAACGACCGAGAGTCCCGCAGGGACGAGAGGGTCCCGCTTGCCGGCGGCAAGCGTTTGGGACGGGCCGAAGGCCCCGGAACGTAGGTTCAAATCCTACCCCCGCAAGATTTCCGGTGTCTTGAACTGCGGAAAAGAGCCTGGTCCCCCAAGGGGGCCAGGCTCTTTTCTTTCTTCGGGGGCTTGGGCCGTGCGGAAGGCGAGACGGCCTTGAAGGCTTAACGCGGGGTGGTCGGCTACTTCTTGTTCTTGAACTTTCCGGAGGCGGGATTGTAACCGGTCTTCTTCTTGATCTGGCCGGGCGCGGTTTGTTTCTTGATCTGTCCCGGCGGGATCTTGTGCGTGTGCACGTGGCAGCTCGTGCACAGGAACATTGCCAGCAGCGGGAACAGGAGGATTTTTCTCATTATCTCTGGGTGAAGTAGTACCGAACGCCAAGGCCCACGTCGAGGCCGAGTCCCGCGTCCGGGGTTATCTCGAAGACGGGCACGAGCTCAAGAAAGAGTTCCACCGGGTGCCTAGGGAACCAATAAGCCATGCCGCCCACGCCGCGGATTCCGAACTCGGTGTCGTCTTTCTTGTCTTTGATCCGAGCGCCCACACCCCAATAGGCCGGCAACTTGCCTTGCTTCGGCTGGGGAAACAAATCCGCGATGTGCCAGAGATAGTCCCCATGGAGCGAGAGATCCCCGAACCCGAGGGCGGCGTCGATAGCGGTCGTCGTCCCGAGCCAGTATTTGCCCGACAGACCGGTCGGACTTCCGAGGATTATCCCAACCCCGATGTCTCCGGCCTTGTACTTGGTTGCGGCCGAAGCGCTTACCGGGAGCATTAGGATAGGGATCAATAGGAATGATTTATTCAAACTTCCTCCGGGCTTCGTGGATGTTCTGGCTGCTGTTCATAAGTCTACTATGAGTTCTTTCTTGTAACAAGAGGGTTTCGGACTCTTTGGGAGTATAACCTATATGGGACTTTGAAGCTTACTCGCTTTGGTTCAAGGAATGGCAGGATCTGGGGCGGATGACGGCGGATCGCTTATGTCGTACTTGGACCCCCGCAACCGAGAAGCCGCGTTGGACCCTTCGGGGTCGGACGCGGCTTTTTTGATTGAGGGAAGAAGAGCCCGGCGCTTTCGGCCGGAAAAAGGTTCAGGCCCCGGGCGCCGCTGAAGGTTGGAGCCACTTCGAGAGGACGGCCGCCAACTCTTCCAGGTGGACGGGCTTGGAGATGTAGTCGTCCATGCCGGCGGCGAGGCATTTGTCGCGGTCGCCTTCCAGGGCGTGGGCGGTCATGGCGACGATGACGGTGCGGCGGGAACCGGTCTCCCGGCGGCGGATTTCCCGCGTGGCCGAGTATCCGTCCATGTCGGGCATCTGGCAGTCCATGAAGATGAGGTCGTAGTCCTTTTCTTTCAGGGCCTCGACGGCCTGCCGGCCCGTTCCGACGGGGTGGGCCTCCACGCCGAGAGTCCGCAGCTGGGCCAGCGTCACCTTTTGGTTGACCAGGTTGTCCTCGGCAACGAGGATGGAGAGCTTCCCGATCCAGGAGGCGGCCGGGACGATCTCGGGCGGCAGCGGGGGAGGCGTCGAGGTGTCGGAGGCTTTCGCCAGCAGGACCTGAAACCAAAACGTGGAGCCGCCGCCGTCGCGGCTTTCGACGCCGATGGACCCGCTCATGAGCTCGACGATCTGCCGGGAGATGGCCAGGCCGAGGCCCGTTCCTCCGAACCGGCGCGTCGTGGACGGGTCGGCCTGCATGAAGGGTTGGAAGAGGACGGGCTGGTTTTCGGGCGGGATGCCGATGCCCGTGTCGGCCACGCGCACGCGGACGAGCGCTTGACGGCCGGTTTCCTCAAGCACGTCGGCCAGCACGGTGACGCCGCCTTTCTCGGTGAACTTGACGGCGTTGCCGATGAGGTTGACCAGGACTTGCCGCAGGCGGCCCGCGTCGCCCCGCAGGTTCCGGAGGGGGGGAGCGCCGGCTTCCACCTTGAGATACAGCCCCTTGCGGCCCGCTTCCTCGGCGAACAGCTTGGCCGCCTCCTCGGCCAGGGTCCGGAAATCGAATTCCGATTCCTCCAGCGCCATGCGCCCCGCCTCCATCTTGGAAAAATCCAAAATGTTGTTCACGATGGCCAGAAGGGAATCGGCGGAGTTTCGCACCGTCTCCGCGTAATCCTTCTGGGTGCTGTCGAGGGATGACTTCAGGAGAAGGCCGGACATGCCCACCACGGCGTTGAGGGGCGTGCGGATCTCGTGGCTCATGTTGGCCAGAAACTGGGCCTTCATGCGGCCGAATTGCAGGGCCTCGTCCCGGGCCTTGAGGAGCTCTTTTTCCGCCAGTTTCCTGCCCGTGATGTCGCGCATGATGGCCGTGAAGAAGTTCTTTCCGACGGAGCGCCAGGACGCCAGGGACAGCTCCACGGGGAACTCGTCGCCGTTTTTCCTCATGCCCGTCAGCTCGAGGGGCTTTCCCAGAATGCGGGATTCGCCGGTTGCGTTGTAGCGGCGCATACCGTGCTCGTGGGCCTCGCGCAGGCGTTCGGGGATGAGGATGGTGAGGGGACGTCCCGCGGCCTCGGCGGCGGAATAGCCGAACATGCGCTCGGCGCCCTGGTTGAAGAAAGTGATGCGGCCCATCTCATCCGACGAGACAATGGCGTCGGAAGCCGTCTCGGCCACGGCGCGGAACTCGGCGGCGCTTTGCTGGAGCTGCGCCGTCCGCTCCTCCACCCGCTTTTCCAGCTCCTGCGCGGTGCGCTTTCTCTCCGTCACGTCGTGGGCCATGACGTAGAACCCGCGGACCTGTCCGTCGGGGCCCTGGTCCGGAATGTAGATGAGCTCGGTGTCGCGCCGCCCCAGAACGCGGTGCGGTGTGGGGGCTTCGAAGCGGACGCGCTCCCCCCGCAGGACGGCTTGCACGTAAGGCCGGCGGATATGATAGTTTTCCTCGCCCAAAACTTCGCTCATGTGTTTGCCGGCCATGGCCTGGGCCTCCACGCCGAACCATTCTTTGTAGCCGGCGTTGTTGAACCTGTACCTCTCGTCCTTGTCGACGTAGCTGATGAGGGCGGGAACGTTGTCGGTGACGAGGCGGAGGCGGTGCTCGCTTTCGCGGAGGGCTTCCTGGGCGCGTTCGCGGTCCGTGATGTCCTGCTGGACGCACACATAAAATCGCTTGCCGTCCCTTTCCAGCGGCGTGATGTGCGCCTGGGTGACGAAGGGCGTGCCGTCTTTCCTCTTGTTGCTGAACTTGCCGATCCAGACCCCTTCGGCTTTTAAGCGCTTCATGATGTCGCGGATGACCCGGGCGTTTTCTTCGGGCGGGTAGGTGTTCTGCTCGCTGATGTGGCGGCCGACGAGGCCTCCCCGCTCGTAGCCGAAAATGCGGTCTTCGGCCGGGTTGGTGTAGATGATGACGCCGTTTTCGTCCGACACGCTGACGCCCTCGTCCATGCTGTCCAGGACGTGCGCCGGCATTTTGAGGGATTCCTCGGCCTCGCGAGCCTCGCGGTAAAGGAGGGCGTTGTCGATGGCGGCGGCGGCGCGGCGGGCCAGGTCCTGGGCCAAGGCGAGATCGGCGGCGCCGTAGCGCCGGCCCGATTCGGCGGAGACGAAGAGCAGTGCGCCCAGAGTTTTCCCGCGCGCCGCGAGGGGGACGCCGATGTAGGATTTCAAGCCCAGCCCGCGCAGGATGGTGAGATGCTCTTCATCGCGGGCGCTTTTTTCCAGCAACGCGTCGGAAATTTCGGAAATCACTTCCGGTTCTCCGGTGCGCAGGATGCGCGGGACGCCGGCGGGCGCGTCGGGCTGGGGCGGATAGCGGCGGTGCAGGTCGTTGGCCAGCTTGACTTTGGCGGGGTCGGCGTGCTCCGCCGCCAGCCGGGCAATGGAGCCGTCGGCTCCCGTCGTGTACACGGCGCACCAATCGGCGAAGCCGGGCACGGCCAGGCGGGCCACGTTCTTGAGGATGGCCTCGTAGTCCAGCGTTCCGGACAAAAGGGCGCCCGCGTCGGCCAGGAAGCTCTGCCGCTTTTCGGCCAGCCGCCTTTCGTGCGCGTCGAGGAGCATGGAGACGATGTCCGCCACCGAAGCGGCGAACTGCTCCTCCTCGGGCCACCAGCGGCGGCGCCGCCCCACGTGTTCGTGACAGACGACGCCGGCCAGGCGCCCTCCGGCGCGGATGGGGGCGTCGAGCATGGATGTGATGCCGAGCGGAGCCAGATAGGCTTCCGAAAATTCCCGCGTGCGCCGGTCGGACTGGGCGTCGTGGGCGGCGATGACCCGGTCTTCCTGGAGGGCCTGGAAATAGGAAGGGAAAGCCGCCGCCCGGAGCTCCTGGCCTTCCGAGTGCAGGTTCTTGCCCCGTTCGTAAAGCTTATGGCAGAGGATGGCCGAACGATCCTCGTTGAAAAGCCAGACGCTCGTGCGGTCCGTCTCCAGGGTTTCGCCGGCGGTTTTGACGATTTCCTTCAGGGCATCGGAGGCGTTGTCGGCGTCGGTCCCGACGCGGGCCAGGCGGGCCAGCACGTCGTTCTGGCGCTGCAAGCGGCGGCTCGTTTCCCGCAGGCGGGTGGAGCTTCTTTCATGCGCCCGGGCGGCGAGGAAAAGGAGGAGGCTCACCACCAGCCCCGCCGCCGCCGTCCAGGGGGCGAAGTGGCGGGAAGAAGCCTCCTCGAAAGACGGGCGCGTGGCGAAAGCGATGATCCAGGTGCCCCCCGCAAAATCGAGGGTTTCGTTCCGGGAGATCAGGGGCCGGCGGGAGCGGTCGCGGGCGGGGCTCCGATCCGTCCTGTACATCAAGTTCGGCTCCTGGGTGGAGGGGCCGTCGTAAATGTCGAAGTCGAGGCGCGGGTGGGTTTGGCTGCCGAAGATTCCGCGCATGAGGTCGTTCATGCGGAAGGGGCTGTAGACGAACCCCAGAAGCCGGCGGCGCCGTTCTTCGAGGGTGGCCGGCACTCCGCCGCCCCGAAAGACGGGGACGTAGATGAGGAAGCCCGACTGCTTTTCCTCATCTATTTCCTGGACGAGCGTCACTTTTCCCGAAATGGCGGGAAGGCCGGTGTCGCGGGCGCGCGCCATGGCCGCCTGCCGCACGGGTTCGGAATACATGTCGTAACCGATGGCCGCCTTATTGCGCTCGTCCATGGGCTCAAGATACACGATGGTGTGGTATTCCGGGCGGGGAAATTCCGGCCATATTCGAAAAGCGGGGGTGGTCCGGCGCATGGCCGCGGTGAAGGCCGATTTTTCAGAAGGAAGAACCCGGCGCGAGAAGCCCACGCCCTGCACGCCCGGATAGTTGTTGGCGATGTCCAGCTTGTCCACGAATTGGGAAAACTCGTCCCTGTCCACCGAAAGGCTTCCCTCGAAAAACCCGGCGCCGGCGCGGAGGAGGGCGATGTAAGTCTCCACCCGGTTGCGGATGTCGTCCCGGGCCTGCTGGACGGCGCTGTCGAAGCGCAGGCGGTCTTGTCCGGCCGATCGGGCCGCGACGTAATACGCGGCCGCCGCCGTGAGGGAAAGGGCGAGGAGCAAAACGCCCACGGATACGGTGGGTTTGATTCGTGACATGGGTTCCGAGGTCCGGTCGGATTGCGGAGGCCGGATCGGCCCTGGCATTCTAGCATTTTCCCGGGCTAAGTCTCCACGGAGGGGCGCCCTCTTTCGGCGCGCCTTGTGATAGAATAGGCCCGTGAAAATCCTCCTTTGTATGGGCCGGCCTCGCTTTCACCGGGCGCGGTTCGCGGTGTTTTTCTGGCTGGCGGCCTTGGCGGCGCCCGGCGCGCGGGCCGCCGAGGCCTGGGACGCCGCGGCCCGGACGGGCGAGTTCCGCTGGGGCGCCGACGCCACCGGCGGAGCCCCCTACATTTATCCCGATCCCGAACGGCCGGGCCGGCTGGTGGGTTTCGAGGTGGACGTCATGGACGCCTTGGGGCGCCGCCTGGGCTTGAAGCCGAAGGTCGTGCAGGTTCCTTGGGACGAACTGGTGCCCGCCCTCCTGCGGGGAGATTTCGATGTGGCCTTCAACGGCCTGGAAGTGACGCCGGCCCGCCTGGCGGTCATCGATTTCACCCATCCCTACTATATATTCTCGGAGCAAATCACGGTGCGGCGCGGGGAGACGGGCATCCGCGCCTTTGAGGATTTGCGCGGCCGGCGGGTGGGCACCCTTTCGGCGGCTTTGGCTCAAACCATGATGGAGGAAGACGGCCGCATCGCCGTGGTCACCTACCCATCGCCGGTGGAAAGCTATAAGGATTTGGAGCTGGGTCGGCTGGACGCGGTGCTCCTGGACGTCCCCATCGCGGCGTGGTACGCCGGCCCCAACCCGAAGCTCGAGAACGCGGGCGAACCGGTGGGGGAGGGGTTTTACGCCGGCGGCGTGCGGAAGGATTCTCCCGTCATGCGGGAGCGTCTGAACGCCGCCCTCGCCGAGATCATCGCCTCCGGCGAGCTGGAAGGCATTTACAGGCGCTGGAACATTTGGACGCCCGCCAACGCGCGGCTGGCGGAAAAGGCCGCCGAGGGCGGGGCGTCCGTCGGTGGAAAGGCGCCGTTGACCAAATACATTCCGCTCCTGTTGAAAGGCGCGGCCGTGACGGTGCAAATTTCAATTTTGGCCATGGCCCTGGCGGTGGTTTTGGGACTGGCCTTGTGCCTGGGGCGGCTTTACGGCGGACCCGCCGTCGCCAACTTGTGCACGGTTTACGTGGAAATCATCCGGGGCACGCCGCTCCTGATCCAGCTCTACCTGCTTTATTACGGACTTCCCAATTTAGGGATTCAGCTTCACGCCCTGGCGGCGGCTGTCTTGGGCATGGGCATGAACTACGCGGCCTACGAATCGGAAATTTACCGGGCCGGCCTCCTGTCCATCCCGCGCGGGCAGGAGGAGGCCGCCCGCTCTTTGGGTCTCACGCGGGCGCAAACCCTCCGCTACGTTTTGCTTCCGCAGGCGGCGCGCACCATCCTGCCGCCCAGCACCAACGATTTCATCGCCTTGTTCAAGGACACGTCCCTGGTGTCCATCATCACGGTGGCCGAGCTCACGCGGTCCTACAGCCTGGCGGCCACGGCCACGTTCCGCTTCCTGGAGCTGGGTCTTTTGACCGCGGTCCTTTATTTCGCCATGAGCTATCCCTTGTCGCTGTGGTCCCGCCGGTTGGAAAGAGAGCGCCATGCCGCCGTTCATTGAAATTTCATCCCTGTCCAAGAGGTTCGGAGATCAGTGGGTGATCCGCGGTCTGTCTCTGACGGTGGATGAGGGGGAAATCGTGGTTTTCCAAGGGCCATCGGGCGTGGGCAAGAGCACGTTCCTGCGATGCCTCGCCGGCCTGGAGCCTTTTCAAGAGGGGCGCATGCGGGTGGGCCCCGTGCGCCTGGAGGCGGGAATGGATATGAAAAAGAGCGCGCCTCTGCTGCGGGAGCTGCACCACCAGGTGGGGTTCGTTTTCCAGTTCTTCAATCTTTTCCCGCACTTGAGCGTGATGGAAAATTTGACCTTGGGTCCCGTGAAAGCTCTGGGCCAGACGGAGGAACAGGCCCGGGAGGAGGCCGCCGAACTTTTGCGGAGGGTGGGTTTGGCGCACAAGGCCGACGCCAGGCCCGCCGCTTTGTCCGGCGGCCAGCAGCAGCGCGTGGGCATCGCCCGCGCCCTGGCCATGCGGCCCCGGGCCGTGCTTTTCGACGAGCCCACCTCCAGCCTGGACCCGGCCATGAAAGCGGAAATCGTGGACGTCATGGAAGACTTCGCCCGGGACGGCCTTGCCATGCTCATCGTCACCCACGAACCGGCCGTTCTCTCCCGCATGGCGGCCCGGGTGGTGGAGTTCGGTCTCCAATGCGCCGTGGCGTCCGACCGCCCCCGGCCGTGAAAGCCCTCAAGAAGCAGATTCCGCTGGCGGCGCTGGGTCTGATCGCTTTCTTTTTGCCTCGCTTGTTGAAGCCTCTCCCCGCGGAAGAGCGGCCGGTTCCTCCGCCCGCGGAGGCTCCCGCCGACCCGGAGGCCCCCGCCGCCGCCCGCTTGGACCCGTTCCGGCTCTTGGACGACGAGGAACGGGACATCGTTTTTCCTCTCATTCGCTTGCTGAGCCTCGTTGGAGAGAATGACGCGGCGCTTGTGCCCGCCCGCGGAACCGGGTAAAATAAACTCATGAGCGCATCGGTTCTTGAAACGGCGAGTTCCATTCCCCGCCAAGGAGAAGGCAAAACCCTCCATTGGCTGGGCTGGAAGACGGTTTTGTTCAATTGCGACTGCCACACGTTTCAGGACGTGGCCGTTCAACTGATGAAAGCCATCCGGTGCACGTTCGACCGCGGGATGCAGCTGGCCGGCGTGGTGCACAACAGCGGCAGCGCGGTGGTTTACACGGGGCCGAGGGAACGCTGCGAAGCGGTGGCTGCGGTTCTGGAGGACATCGGCTTGGCCGCCAAGGTGGACCAGTGAAGAAATATTCGGAGGGGGAGAAAATCATGAAAAGAAAAAAAACGGCGGGGCAGGAAACGGGCGGTTCGCCGGCGGCGAAGACGGAAGAGGCCAGGAAGCCCGTGAAAGCGGCCAAGCCCGCCGCGCCCAAGGGCTACGCCGTGGTGGATTTTCCGCAAGAGGGGGAGATCGTCACCAGCGCCCACTACGCTTTCCGAATCGGCGCCAGCGCCGCGGACCGCGCGGAGGTTTCCGTGGACGGCCGCGACTGGGCCGCCTGCCGGTTCAACAGCGGCTACTGGTGGTTCGACTGGTC
>JBQTIM010000045.1:0-19137 GCA_052388135.1 Elusimicrobiota bacterium | reverse complement strand
CTTCGGGCCAGGGCGATGAGCTCTTCGGCGTGTTCCACTTTTTCCGTCAGCGGCTTTTCCACGAAGCAATGCAGGCCCCGCTCCAGGCATTCCTTGGCCAAGGCGTAATGCGTGGGCGTGGGCGTGGAGATGACCACCGCTTTCAACAGCGGGAGCAGGCGCGCATGGTCCGAGAAGGCTTCGGAGCCGTGCTCCCGCGCCAGGGTTTCCGCGCGCTTGGCGTCCAAATCCGCCACGCCGGCCAGCCGGGCGCCGGGCAGGGAGGCCAACAGCCGGACGTGGTGGCGGCCGAGGTGGCCCGCTCCAACCACGCCCACGGGCAAAGCGTCGGCGTCCTTGGCGGCGGGCGCGGGAGGCGATCTCTTCGTTGAAAAAAGTTTCACGGCTCGCGGACCCCCGATACGGCCAAATTCATTTTCCCGGCCTCCCGCAGAAAGGCGTCTTTTTCGAAGAGGAGAGTTTTGCCCGCTTCCACGGCCAGCACGGCGGCCTTGGCCCGGCGCAGGGAGTCGAGTGTTTTCCGTCCCACCACGGGCACGTCGAACCGCAGGTCTTGGCGCGGCTTGGCCGTTTTCACCACGGTGAAACCGCCGCCGCAGAGCCCGCCGGCCCGCAGGATGCAGGCGTCCGTGCCTTCCATGGCTTCCACGGCCAGGACGGTCATGTCCTTGACGCAGACCGTTTGCCCCAAATCCAGGCCGCCCAGAGCCTTGGCGGCTTTGAACCCGAAGGCGATGTCTTTTTTTTCGGCGGCGTCGGGCCGGCGCGGCGTCAGGGCGCCTTCCGGCGCCAGCGAGTCCTGCAGGTAAGTCGTGGACGGCAGAAAGCGGATGCCCTCTTTGGCGAACTCGTCGGCCACGGCGCCCAGGATGGTGTCGGTTTTCTTGTCGCGCAAGGAAGCGAGGATCTTCACCGCCGTGAGGTCGAGGCTCAGGCGGCGGAAGAGCTGGGTGTGCTTCACCTGGCCGGCCATCACCGCCTCCTCGACGCCGGCCTGCTTCAGCAAGGAGATGGTTTTCCGGACTTGGCCCAGGGCGAGCCAGTGCGTCTCCTCGGCCAGGCCCTCCAGGCGCGGATCCGTTTCCTCTTTGATGGCGATGGCCACCACGGGGCGGCCCCGGCGGCGGGCTTCTTCGGCGAGCAGCAGAGGGAACTGTCCGTTGCCGGCGATCAGGCCCAGGGGCTTGGCGTCGGCGGGAAAGGCGGGGCGGGAGGCGTGCAAAGAAAGAGGCGCCGGATCAGTTCCGCTCGTCCGGGCCTTGGCCGCCGGCGTCGGCGCCTCGGGCGGGGCGGCACAAACCGCGGGACGGCGCCTTGCAGAAGTCCACGAAGGTCTTGGCTTCGGGCGGCAAAGAGGACGATTCCATACGGCCGAGGGCTTCTTTCAAGGTGAGGCCGGAAAGGAAAACGGTCTTGTAGGCGCTCTTGACCGCCGAGAGCGCTTCGGCGGAAAGGCCGCGGCGCCTGAGGCCCACCACGTTGAGGCCCACCAGCACGGCGCGGTCCCCGTGGGTCATGCAGAAAGGAGCCACGTCGCTGGCCACTTTGGAGGCGCCGCCCAGCATGGCGCCGAAACCGATGCGGGTGAACTGGTGGACGGCCACGAAGCCGCCCATCACCACGTCGTTGGCCACGTCCACGTGGCCGGCCAGAGTGGCGAGGTTGGCCATGATCACGTTGTCGCCCAGGACGCAGTCGTGGGCGACGTGGCAATAGGCCATGATGAGGCAGTTGTTCCCCACCCGCGTGACGCCGCTGGCGTCGGTGCCCCGGTTGATGGTGACGCACTCCCGCACGATGGTCCTCTCGCCCAGGACGGCCCGGGTCTTCTCGCCCTTGTATTTCAAATCCTGCGGCGGGGTGCCCACGAAGGCGTGGGGATGGATCTTGCAATCGCGGCCGATGGTGGCGAACTCCACCACGGCGTGGGACCCGATCCAAACGCCGGCCGCGATCTCCACCTCCGGCCCGATGACGGCGTAGGGGCCGATCTCCACGCCGTCGGCGATGCGGGCCGACGGATGGACGATGGCCGTGGGATGGATGCGCGATGCGGAAGACGCGGAAGGGTTCATTTCAGCCCCCGACGGCCGGAGCGCCGGGCGGCGGCGCGCAAGAAGGAAGGACGGACTTCATTTTATTTTTCCGTGTTTTCCTGGTCCACGACCGCGAAGGTGAACTCCGCCTCACTGACTTTCTCTCCCCGCACGAAGGCCTCCCCGCGGGCTTTGCCCACGCGTCCGCCGGCCCGGAGGATTTCCACGTGGAGTTCCAGTTGGTCGCCCGGCAGGACCGGCTTGCGGAACTTCACGCCGTCGATGCCCATGAAGAACGCCAGCTTGTTCTTGAGCTCCGGCTTGCCCAGCAGAAGCACGCAGGCCGTTTGGGCCATGGACTCGACGATGAAAACCCCCGGCAGGATGGGACGTCCCGGGAAATGGCCCTGGAAGACGGCTTCGTTGCCCGCGACGGACTTGTAGCCGATGATTTTTTTGTCCGGCTCCACGATCTCCGCCTGGTCCACCAAAAGGATGGGGTAGCGGTGCGGGATGATCTTCATGATGTCCACGCTGGACATGCGCCGGCCGGCTTGGCCGGAGGGTGTGGCGGTGTTCTCCATGGCTGTCTCCTGAATGATGGTTTTGCGGACGGCGGAAATTCTAAAAGTTTTGCGGATTCACGGAACGGACGGCTCGTCGGGCGCCGTCTCCGCTCAGGCGCCGGTCTTGACGGCGCTCAGCTGCTCCGCCAGCTTCTTGACCAAATTGATGTTGTGCCCGTGGCCGCAGCGGAAGGCGGTCACCTTGGCCTTGAGGGGGACCCCCAGCAGGTACAAGTCGCCGATGATGTCCAATGTTTTGTGCCGCACGAACTCGTCGGGATAGCGGAGGGACTTTTCCTTGTTGTGGATCTTGTCCATGCCCACCACCACGGCGTTGTCGAGGGAGCCGCCCCGGGCCAGCCCCTGGCGCTTCAAAGCCTCCACCTCGTAGTCGAAGCAAAACGTGCGGGCGCGGGCGATGTCCGCCAGGTAGCTTTCCGTGTCGACGCGGAACGTGCGGGTCTGCGTCTGGATCATGGGGTGCTTGAAGTCGATGGTGTTCTCGATGATGAGCTCGTCGGCGGGCTCAACGGAGTAGCGGCTTTCGCCGGACTCGTAGCGGACGGGCTCGGGTTTGAGGTAGCGCCGGCGGGCCGATTGCTCCACCAAGCCGGCGGACTGAAGGGCTTCGATAAAGGGTAGGGAGCTTCCGTCGGCCACGGGGGGCTCGTTGGCGTCCACCTCGATGATGAGGTTGTCTATTTTCAAAGCGTAGAGGGCCGAGAGCACGTGCTCCACCGTGTGGACCCTGGCTTCGTGGCCTTTCTCGCCGTCCAAGCTGAGTGTGGTTCCTCGGATCACGCTGGAGACGATTTCATGCGTGGCCGGCAACGCGGGCCGCGAAGGCAGGTCGGACCGGACGAAGGTGACGCCGGCGTTGTCCGGCGCCGGCTTGAACACCAGCTTGCATTTGTTGCCGGTGTGCAGGCCCACGCCTTGGTAGACGGCCTCGCGGGCGATGGTGCACTGGGGCTCTTCGGTTTCGATCAGGGGCATCAGGGTTTCTCCCACATCTTCTTAAATTTTTTCAGCTCCTCCAGGACCTCGGGGAGCTTCCTCATGGCGGCCTGCATTTTCAGCTCCTTCTTGAGGGGCTGGGCCGGAACGCCCCACACGACCTCCTTGGGGCCGATGTCGTGGGAAACGCCGCCCCGGGCGCCGATAATGGCGCCTTCGCCGATGGTGAGGTGGCCGGCCACGCCCACCTGGGCCGCCAGGGTGGCGTAGTTGCCGATCTTCACGGAGCCGGCGATGCCCGTCAAGGCCACGATGAGGCAATGCTCGCCGATCTCGACGTTGTGGGCCACCTGGACCAAGTTGTCGATCTTGGTGCCGCGGCCGATGCGCGTGACGCCGGCGGCGGCGCGGTCCACGGTGCTGTTGGCCTGAATCTCCACGTCGTCGCCGATCTCCACGCCGCCCACCTGCGGAATTTTGTAATGCCGCCCTTGATGGAACGTGAAGCCGAAACCGTCGGAGCCGATGACGACGCCGGAGTGAAGGATGCAGCGGTCGCCGACGGACACGCCGTCCAGAATCGTGACGCGGGGATGAAGCAGGCAGCCGGCGCCGACGCGGCTGCCGCGGCCGATGTAGCCGTGGGCGTAGACCACGGTGCCTTCCCCGATGGAGGCGCCCTCCTCCACCACCACGTGGGCCCCCAGCGAGGCTCCGGGCGCCACCTTGGCCCCGGGCGCCACCACGGCCGTGGGATGGACGCCGGCGGGGCGCTTCGTTTTTTCGCCGGCGATGATCTCGAGAATTTTCGCCCAGCCGTAGGGCGGGTTCTTCAAGACCACGGCCGGCCGTCCGGCCAGGTCAACGTCGGGCGGCGCCAGGACGGCCGCGGCCCGGGTGGTCTTGAGCAGGGACGTGTACTTGGCGTTGCCCAGGAACGTGATGTCCTTTTCCGTGGCTTCCGCCAGGCCGGCCGCACCTTCCACGACCAGGGCCCCGTCGCCGTGGACGGCCCCGCCCACAAGATCGGCGATTTGCGACAACGTCAGGCGCATAAAGAGGAAAGAAGGAAGCGTGAACAGCGACAAAGGAATGGAAGAAGCGAGCCCGCCGTTCCAGCCGATAAAGTTGTCGTTGTCGTTTCCGATTCGCTATTCACGATTCACCATTCACGCCGCTGCGTTATTCGGGTTCCACTTCCGGCAAACCGCGGATGCGGCGGTTGAGTTTGCCCGTTAAATCGATGGCCGGCCGGCCGTAAAGAATGCTGGATTTGTCCACCACCAGGCCGATGCCGTTCTCCTCGGCCAGCTGCACCAGCGCGTTGTAGAGTTTCCCCATGATCTGAAGGCTGCGCGTTTCCTCCAGCTCCTTCAGCGACTTGGCGGCGTCGGCGCGGGATCGTTCGAGGGCCGCTTCCTTCTCCGCCAGGTCCTTTTCGCGCTTGGGAATGTCCTCCCCCGGGGAGGCGGCCGGCGACGCCGAAACCGTATCGGTGGAGGTTTCCGCCGAAGCGGCCGCTCCGGCGGAGGACGGCGCTCCATCGGAGGCTTGGCGGCCCTCCCGCAGGCGCCGCAGATCTTCCCGCAATGCGGACAGCTCGCGCTCCCGCTCCGCCAAGGCCTCGCGGCGCTTGGCCAGCTCGGCGTAATAAACCTTCCGGGCTTTGGCCGTTTCGGGATATTCCTGGAAAACGGCTTCCATGTCCACGTAGCCGACGGTGGTTCCGCCGTCGCCGCCGGCCTTTTTCAAAGGGATTTCCAAGGCGCGGGCGGAGACGGCGAGCAAAACGCCGGCCGCGCAGGCCCATTTTATCATTTTCAGACGGAAAAGCGAGGTCGTCTCCTTCATGCGTTGCCCCTCTCCCGGCGCCGGGCCGGCCGGTTTTCGGCGGGCGCCTTCACGGCTTGGCGTTGCCCGCTTCCGGCGTCAAAATATGTTGCCGATGGTGAAATAGAACTGGCTGATCTGCTCGCCCGGCCTGTGGTTCAGGCCGTATCCGTAATCCAGCCGGATGGGAAAGACGGGGGTCTTGAAGCGGATGCCGAACCCCACGCCGGCGCGCATCTGATCCGGCTGGCTGCCGATCTCCAGGGTGATGTCGCGCTTCCGGCTCCAGGAGCCGCCGGCGTCGGCGAAGAACGCGCCCTGGAGGATGGTGCGGCTGCGCTCCTGAACGATGGGAAATTTGTATTCCGCGTTGAAGACGGACATGAAGAGGCCGAAATCCCGCGGGCCGATCTCGCCGAAATCGTAGCCGCGCACGGTGTCCACCCCGCCCATGATGAAGCGCTCGGACAGGGGCACGGTTTCCGTGCGGCCGAACTCGCGCACGTACCCGCCCCGGGCCGACAGGCTGAGGACGAATTTCCAAAAGGTCGGAACGTAGACGGCGCTGTAGGCCTCGGGCTTGTAAAAGTCCACGTTGCCGCCCAGCAGGCTCTTGCCGCCGGCCACCTGGACGGTGGCGCTGTTGCGCCATCCCCGGCTGGCGTCGAAAATGTTGTCGCGGGTGTCGTGCACGATGCCGTTGGTGAGGCTGGAGGTGATGTTGGTGGACCTTTGCCCCGGCTGGAGAACGTTGCGGGACGGGTCGGCGTTGCCGGCGTGGGTCGGGTCGATGTCGAAAACGCGCACCTCCTCGTAGCTGTAGGTGTGGATGAGGGAAAGGCGCTCGGTGAGCCGCGGGCCCAGGCGGAGGCTGGAGCCGCGGCGGCCCTCGCGGTAGCCGAAGCGGTCGGTGCCGAAGGGGCGCTGGCGCACGGTGTCGAAGACGTCGACCCCGAAGCTCATGCGCTTGTTGAGGAACCAGGGATCCGTCCAGCCGATCTCGTAGTTCTGCTTCCGTTCGCCGAATTCCCACATCAGATTGACGCGCTGGGCGCGGCCGAACAAATTGATGTGCTGCACTTGAAGGGTGCCCAGCAGGCCGTCCACGCTGGAGAAGCCGGCGCCGGCCGAGAGGATGCCGGGCTTCCCCTCCTCCACGGTGAACACCAGGTCGGCGAGGCCGGGGGAGCGGGGCTGCTGGACGTCCACCTGGACGTCGTCCAGGAAACCCAGGTTGTAGATTTTTTCCACGGAGCGCCGCACGCGGCTGGCGGCGAAGACGTCGCCCTCGTTCAGGAGAATCTCCCGGCGGATGACGTGCTCCTTGGTGTAGGTGTTTCCGTCCACGTAGACGCGGTCCACGTAAACCACGGAGCTTTCCTCGATGGCGAAATGGAAATCCACGCGGCCGCGGCTGTCGTCCAGCGCCTCGGTGGCGTCCCGGGGGTCTATCTCGGCGCGAAGGTAACCCTTGTCGGCGTAGAGGCCCTGCAGGTTGGCCATCGACTCGTCCAGCTTGTCCTGGTTGAACAGCTTGCCGCGCCGCAGGACCACGGCGTTGCGGAGCTCCTTGTCGCTGAAAAGGGTGGCGCCGGAGAATGAGAAGTCTCCGACGGTGTAGCGCCTGCCCTCGTCCACGTGGAGGGCGAGGGCGATGGAGGTGCGGTCTTCGTTGAGCGTTTTCGTGACGGAGGAGACGTCCGCCTCGAAGTAGCCTTTGTTCTTGTAGAACTTCTCCACCAGATCCAAGTCGGCGCGGAGGACGTCCTCCTTGAAAACCTTTTTGCGGCGGGTCTTCTTCATGACACGGCGGATTTTGCGGTCGGAAAACGCGCGGTTGCCGTCCACGTCCACGGAGGCGACGAGCACGCGGCGCCCCTCCGTGATGAAGAAGGTGAGGATGACTTTTTTCGATTTGGGGTCGGTGGAGGTGTAATGCTCCACCTTGGCGTCGGCGTAGCCTTCCTCGTGGTAGATGGAAAGGATCTTCCGCTCGTCCTCGGCGGCCTTGTAGCGGTCCAGAGGCTCGCCGGATTTGGAGGCCATCTCGTCGCGGAACTTGGAGTCGGGGAGGAGCAGGTTGCCCTTGAAATCCACGCGCTTGAGCAGGGGCCGCTCCGACACTTGGAAGATGACGCGGACCTTGGGTTCTCCGCCGGCGGTGGTCTCGCCCGGCATGTCCTCCAGGGCCACCTCGACCTCCTCGAACAGGCCGGTCTCCAGAAGGCGGTCCACGTCGGGCTGGAAGGTGGGGTTGACGATGAGGTCGCCCTTGCGGGCCTTGATCTTGGAAAGGACGGTTTTCTTCTTCACCGCCTCGTTGCCCCGCACGGCGATCTCGCCGATGACTCGGCCGGCGTCCGCCGCGGCCGCGGGCTTCGCGGCCATGGCCGGAAGCAAGACCGCCAGGACGAGGCTCGACGTCCACAGCCTCAAGTCCAAAAAAAGGCCGCCGCGGCGATGGCGCCGCGGTCCGGGTCTTCGGGTTTGAGGTTTGATTTGAGGTTCGAGCGTTGAGCTTTGAGTTTTCATGTCAGGGAACAGCCTTCCCAGGATCCTTCGTTTTGCCGTTCCGAGGCTTCGGCGGGGCGAACCGCCATTGGTTTTCCAGAACGGCCCTCCGGTCGGGAGGCTGGCCCAAAATGCGCTCGGTGTCCAGCTCGGAGCTGGCCCGAAGGTGAAGGTTTCCGGTCAAGTGATAAGTGAGTTCCAACTCGTCCCGGAAATAGAAGAGATGGCTTTGGGATTCGTCCACTTTGAACTTGTAGGCGCCGAAGATGCGGTCGCCCAATTGCATCCCGAGGGACAGTCCGGTGCCCCTCAGACGATCCGCCAGCCGCCTCTGTCGTTGGATGGATTCTTCGGAATCCAGGTCGTCCCGGTCGGGTTCGTAAATGAACCTAATGATATCAATTCCGGAGCGGTTGGCAAGGCTGCCGATCAGGGGCGACGCCGAGGAGCCCAGGAGCTGTACCAGCCCGCCCCGCAGGAGCTGGTCCCGCTCCTGCGGGGTGAGCTGCTCGCCGGAGAATCCCAGGGCGCGCTGGGCCACGCGGTCGGACGCCAGCTCGGGGTTGTTGCGGGACACGAAGCGGGGCTGGATTTCGCCCAAAGGCGCGCGGTCCACGATCATGAGGATGGTGTCGGGCGTGGGAATGCCGCGGGGATCGGGCACGACGGCCGTTCTTTCGGCCTCGCCCGACAGGTAGGGGACCACCCGGCGGTCGGCCACCGCCGTGCGGGTGTCGACGACGACCTCGAAGACCCCCCTCTTCACTTGGTACGTCTGGCCCAGGTAGCTGATGACGCCGCGCTTGGCTTCGGCGCGGGCCTCGGGCAGGAAGGCCCCGCTTTTCCCATAAAGATGGAAGGCGCCGTCCAATTGGACGTTGACGTATTCGTTGCGGTACCAGGTGCTTTCGCCCGCCCGGAAATGGACGTCCCAAAAAGTGTCCCGCAGGAAATTTTTGAAGCGGGTGTCGCGGCGGCCGCCCTCGCGCCGGGCGGGCGGATAGGTGAACTGCGTCTGATCGAGGAACACGGTGCCTTCCACCCTCTGTTCCCCGTCGGGCCCGGTGAGCTTGAGGTAGACGCGCGGCTCGCCGCGCGAGACGTCCGCGAGGGCTTCCCGAAAAAGTGAGAAGCGCTTGAGCAGGGGGCCGGGCGGTACGGCCAGCTGGGGGGCTTCGATCTCGACGCCTTGGCGGCCGATGGTCTCGAGGGAGAGGTCGTAGTCCGTCACGTCCAGGCCGCGGATTCCGGCGGAGCCGCGCACCGCCACGCGGCCGGCGCCGACGCGGCCGGACAAGTTCTCCACGAGGATGCGGTCCTTGTCCAGGACGAGGCGGGCGTTGAGGTCCGAGGCTTCCCGGAAATACCGGTCGGAGCGCACGAGGCCGTCCCTCAGCACGAGGAACCCCGTGGTCCGCGGCCCGTCGGGAGAAGGAACGATCTTGAGCTCGCCCTGGAACCCGCCGGAAGCGGAGCGGCAGTGCGGCCAGACGTCCTTGAGCACGGCCAGGTCGCCGTCGGCCAGGCGCAGGTGGAAGGACAGGTCGTTCTCGGACGAGCCGGGTCCCACGGGGAAGCGGCCCTCGCCGCGGGCCGTGTAACCCTTGCGGCGCGACGCCTCCAGCCGCCCGACTTTGAGGACGGATCCGTTCCAGGACGCTTCGCATTCGATGCGGTCGTAGGGCAGGAAGGCCACGCTTCCGTCGCGTCCGCGCACTTCGCCCTGCACGCGCGGGGCGGCGGCCGAGCCGCGCCCCGTCAGGCGGGCGCTGAACAGGCCGGAAACCGGCAGGTCCAAATCGGCGAGAGCCATCAGGCTTTCGGCCTCCAGGTCCCAGGCTTCCATGTCGAAATTCCAGAGGCCGGGACCGGCTTCGCCGTGCATCCAAAAGCGCCTTTTGTCCCCCTCCGCCAGGGCGAGATGCTCGAAGCGGACTTGGGGCCATTTTTCAAGGAGCACGACGCCCGAGAGCTTTTGGCGGGAGAAAGGAAGCGGCTGGAAGACGATCTTGCGGCCGCTCCACAAGAGGCTGGCGATGCCTCCGTCGAGAACCTGCTTGTTGGCCCACAGGGGCCGGCCCCGCAGCTCGGCCTCGAAAACGGGCTCGGGGTCCATTCGCCAGCCGCCGGCCAGCTCCAGGCCGCCGAAAAACGTGACGGGCCCGAGGTGGATGTTGCGCAGCTCGTTCACCAAGCGCAGGCGGCCCTCGCCCGGGCCGGTGAAAAAAAGGCCGCTGCCTTCCTTCAGGCGCCAAACGCCTTCCGGCGTCTTGGCTTGAAAGTCCTCGATGGCGGCCTCGCGGTTGCGGGCGGTGAACCGGCCTTCCCACCGGGTGACGAGGCCTTTGCCGACCCGGGTTTCGCCGCCGGAAAGGGATCCGGCCAGCACCGCCGCCTTCAGCGGCCCCGTCCAGGTCAGGCGCCCGCCCCAAACGCCCTGCAGGGGAAGCTTGAGCTTAAGAAGGCGGAGCGTGTCCGTCAGGGGCACGGCGTCGGCTTCCAGAGCGGCGTCGACGGTGGAGGACGAGCCGCGCAGGTTGAAATCCGCCCGGCCGGACAACCGGCCGCCGCCCAACTCGCCGCGCACAGTTTTCACGCGCAATAAGCCGCCGTCGCCCTCGCCTTCCAGAGACGCGCCGAAGTCCGTTCCGTTCCACTCGGCGTCGCGCCAGCGGAGGCTGAAGCGCGAGCGGGGCGCGTCCCAGGGGCCGTCCAGACGCAGGGAACCTTCCACGACGCCGCTCAACAAGGCCGGATGCGTCAAGGAAAAACGCGGGCCCCATCGCGCCATGTCCATGCCGGACACCGTCCAGGAGCTCTCCAGGGTTTTGGTTTTGAAATCCGCGCGGCCCCGGCCGGACAGCGCGCCCCCGGCCTGGAACTTCTCGACCGCGATTCCGCCGAAGTCCGCCGTCAGGCGTCCGCGCAGGGGACCCGCCTCCACGCCGTTCAGCCAGAGGCTGGGCGAATCCATGTCCGCCTCCACCTTCCACGGACTCCGCGTGCCGCGGCCCTTGAGGCTCAGTTCCCCATCCAAGATCAACGGGCCCAAGGAAAACCGTTTGAATTGCGACGACAGCGAGAACGGTCCTCCGCCCGGGGCCAAGGGAAAAACGCCGGTTCCTTGCCAGGAGCCTCCCGAATGGTGCAGTTCGGCCCGCTCCAGGGCAAGCGAGCCGCCGGCCAGACGGAATTGGGCGGCGGCCCGCTCGAAAGGCCGGCCGTTCCAGGCGCCGCCAGTCCAAGCCAGGCGCCCTTCGCCTTCGGCCGGCCCGGCGGGCGGGGCTTCGAGGCTCAACTTGCCGCTCAAGGAGCCCGGCAGAGGCCGGGTGGATTTGAAAATATCCCCCGCCAGGCGGGCGTCCAATCCCTCGGCTTCGGCCGACAATTGCCAGGCTCCGCGGGACCATTCCGCCCGGCCTTTCAACTTTCCGTCCAGGTCGAAGGCGGAAACGATCAGGCGGCGGTCTTTCCAAGCCAGAGAGGCGCGGGCTTGGCTGGGGGCGGAGCCGGGCTGCAGGCGCAGGCCGCGCACGGCGAGGTCGCCGTCGAAGACAGGCGCCCGGCGCGTGCCGCCGAGGGTTCCGTCGAAATCAAACTCCCCGCCCACGGCGGGATATTTTTTGAGCAGCGCGGGAATTTCCCGCAAGGGCGCGTTCCGGAGCGTCACCGCCAGGGAGAGCCGGTTCTCGGGGCCCTGGATCTCGCCGCCGGCCTTGAGCGTCAGCCCGTCCGACAAGGCGAAGGCCAAGCGGGACAGGGACCAGCCGTCGCTGGTTTTCTCCGCGTCCAAATAAAACAGCCCTTCGTCATCGCGCGCGCGGACGCGTCCGTCGCGGTGCAGGAAATGCAGAGAAACCGGCGTTTCCTCGCGGTGGGCGCCCCACTCAAAATCGCGGGCCTCCAGGCGGCCCTCGGCTTGCGGCCGCCCGCGCGAACCCGTCAGTTGGAACCGGCCGTCCAGAAGGCCGCCGATGTTTCCCCAGTCGTTGGCCTGGGAAAGCTCTTTCAGGTCCAGGCCGCGGACGTCCACGTCCCAGGCAATGGCTTCCCCCTCCTGCCGCCCGGAAAGGCGCACGCGGCCTTTCAGGAGGGAAGCCTCCGCTTGGAAACCGCTCCGTTCCCCGGAAAATGAGATTTCCGCCGACGGCACGCCCACGCCGGCGCGGGGCTCGATGAGCGACAAGGAAGCCTCCAGCCGCGGAGACGCCGGCGTTCCCGTCAAAAGCGCCTCACCCGCCGCCCGGCCGCGCCAAGGGACGCGGGCGAAAAAGAGCGATTCCGGAAAATGGCGCCGGAGGGCCTCCAGCTCCACTTCCCGGGCGGTGACGCGGAAGTCCAGGAGCGCGTCGCCGTTCAAAGGCCCGCGCGCGTGGCCGGAAGCCGACACTCCTCCCGGCGCGGTCAGCTCTTTCAGTTTGAGAAAGCCGGGGGACGCTTCCAGGACGCCCTGAAAGGGAACAGCCGCGGCGCCGCCCGCGGGCGTCCACAGGCCGCGCCGCACGCGGGCCGCGGCCTGCCAGGAAAAGGATGAGACGCCGGCGTCTCCGCCTTCGTCCCAGCGCGGAGGCCAAACGCCGGCCGCCCGGCCCTGGAAAGAAGCTTCGCCGCCCCACCGCCCCGGAGGACGCACGGCGGCGAGCTCAAGGAATTCCTTCAAGGATATCTTGTCGGCCGAAAGGGCCGCGCGCCACGTGCGCCAGCGGATGACGTGGCCCGTGAGATGAAACCGTCCCGCCAAATCTCCGGCGGTCTCCAAAGAAGCGCCTTTGGGCGTGAGCAATATTTTCCCGTCGAGGTCATTCAAGACCACGCCGGGGCGGCCGGCGCCGGCGGGCGCATGGAGCCGGCCGTTCCGCCATTCCACCTGAAGCAGGGGCCAGCGGAAAGCCACCGGCGCGGAGGGAGCCGTTCCGCGGCCTGTTCCCTCCTCGGGCCGGAAGACCGGCTGCTCCAGGACGATTTGGCCCAGGGCGAAGGCGAACCAGGGACGGGTGCGGCGGAGGCGGTGGGGCGTCAGGTCGAGGACGGCGCGGTCGCAGACGAAAAGCGGAGGGGATTCCTCTTTCCGTCCCGCCACGCGGATTTTCGAGAAGACCACGCGCAGGAGCAGCGGATGAATTTGCGCGTCCGCCACGCGGGCCGGCCGGCCGGAGGCGCGGGCCAGCGCGGATTCGGCCCGGGCGCGGACCTGCGTTTCCAGGACGGGGAGCCCCCAGTACAGCCAGAAATAGAACAGGCCGCCCGCCGATAACAACAGGAGAGCGGCCCAATGTCGCTTGTGCATTTAAAGGAAGGAAGGGCGGGGCGGCAGGCGCCTGGAAAAAGCCGGACCGCCGAGGTTTTCCGTTTTTCGGTTTACCCCGCTTTGACCGGTTTCTGGATGGGCGTGGGAGAGAAGACCAGCTTTTGGGCGTCGCCGTCCAGGTCCACGTAAATCTTGGATCCGGGGCCGATCTTGCGGGACAAAATGTCCTCCGCCAGCGGGTCCTCCATCAGCCTCTGGATGGACCGCTGCAGGGGCCGCGCTCCGTAGTTGGGATCGAAGCCTTTCTCCACGAGGAAGTTCTTCGCCTCCTCCGTCAGCTCCAGCGTGAAGCCCTGGCCCGAGAGCTTCTTGGTGGCGCGCTCCAGGAGCAGGTCCAGAATCTTGCGGCTGTCTTCGCGGGTGAGCGGGTGGAAGACGATGAGCTCGTCCAGACGGTTCAGGAACTCGGGGTTGAAGGCCTTCTTCACCTCCTCCATGACGGTCTCCTTCATGGCGGCGTAGTCCTTCTGAACGCTGTCGTCCTGCACCAGGAAGCCCAGCGACTTGCCCTTGGAGATGAGCCGCGCGCCCACGTTGGAGGTCATGATGATGACCGTGTTCTTGAAATTCACCTTGTGGCCCAAATTGTCCGTCAGCACGCCGTCGTCCATGATCTGGAGGAGGATGTTGAAGGTGTCCGGGTGGGCCTTCTCGATCTCGTCCAACAGGACCACGCAGTAGGGCTTGCGGCGCACCGCCTCGGTGAGCTGGCCGCCCTCCTCGTAGCCCACGTAGCCCGGAGGCGCGCCGATGAGGCGCGACACGGAAAATTTCTCCATGTATTCCGACATGTCGATGCGGACGAGGGACTCCTCGTTTCCGAAAAGGAATTCGGCTAGGGCGCGGGCGAGCTCGGTTTTTCCCACGCCGGTGGGCCCCAAAAAGATGAAGCTGCCGATGGGCTTGCGCGGGTCCTTCAGGCCCGTGCGGCTTCGGCGGATGGCCTGGGACAGCGCCACCACGGCCTCGTTCTGGCCCACGATGCGGTTGTGCAGTTCCTTTTCCATGTGGAGGAGCTTTTCCTGCTCCTTCTCGGTGAGCTTGTTGGTGGGGATGCCCGTCCACTTCGACACCACGCTGGCGATGTTCTCGGTGGAGATGACGGGCACGGTGGCGTCGCGCTTCTCGCGCCAGGCCTTGCGGGCCTCCTCCAAAGCCTTGCGGAGCTCCTTCTCCTTGTCGCGCATCGTGGCCGCGCGCTCGTACTCCTGGGATTGGATGGCGGATTCCTTTTCCTTGGTGACCTGTTCGATTTCGGCCTCGCGGTCCTTCAGGTCCGGCGGCCGCTGGGTGGTCTGCAGGCGCGCGAAGCTGCCGGCCTCGTCGATAAGGTCGATGGCTTTGTCGGGAAGGAAGCGGTCGGTGATGTAGCGCTCGGCGAGTTCAGCCGCCGCGGACAAGGATTCGTCGTCGAACTTCACCTTGTGGTGCGCTTCGTAGCGGTCTTTAAGCCCCTTCAAAATTTGAACCGTTTCCTCCACGGAGGGCGGGTCCACCATGATGGGCTGAAAGCGGCGCTCCAAGGCGGCGTCGTGCTCGATGTATTTGCGGTACTCGTCCAGCGTGGTGGCGCCGATGCACTGCAGGTCCCCGCGCGCCAAGGCGGGCTTGAGCATGTTGGAGGCGTCGATGGCGCCCTCGGCCGCGCCGGCTCCGATGACGGTGTGGAGCTCGTCGATGAAAAGGATGAGCTGGTTCTTGGCGCGGCGGATTTCTTCCATGATGTTCTTGAGCCGCTGCTCGAACTCGCCGCGGTACTTGGTGCCCGCCACCACGGCGGCCAGATCCAGGGTGACCACGCGCTTGCCCTGCAGGAGCTCGGGCGAGTCCTCGCTGGAAATTTTCTGGGCCAGTCCCTCGACGATGGCGGTCTTGCCGACGCCGGGGTCGCCGATGAGGACGGGGTTGTTCTTGGTGCGCCGCAAAAGGATTTGGGTGAGGCGCTCGATCTCGTCCTCGCGGCCGATGACGGGGTCCAGTTTTCCCTCTTTGGCCATTTGCGTGAGGTCGCGGCCGAACTCGTCCAGGGTCGGGGTCTTGGATTTGGTCCGGGGGGCCGGCGCGTGGTGCGAGGCGGTGGGCGCGGGACCCGCGTGGGCTTCGCCCAAAAGGGAGATGACTTCCTCGCGCACGACGTCCAGGCGCACGCCCAGGTTCTCGAGCACGCGGGCCGCAACGCCTTCCTCCTCGCGGATCAGGCCCAAAAGCAGGTGCTCCGTGCCGACGTAGTTGTGGCCCATGTTCTGAGCCTCTTCCACGGCCAACTCCAAAACTTTCTTTGCGCGCGGCGTGAAAGGAATTTCGCCCAGGAGCATGACGTTGTCGCCGGTGCCGACGATCTTCTCCACTTCGCTGCGCACGCGGCGCAGGTCCACGCCCAGGTTGGCCAGCACCTGAGCGGCCACGCCTTCGCCCAAGGCGATCAGGCCCAGGAGAAGGTGTTCGGTCCCCACGTAATCGTGGTTGAGGCGCTTGGCCTCTTCTTGGGCGATCAAGATGACGCGCTGGGCGCGTTCGGTGAAGCGATTGGACATGTTTTATATACCTCTATAATGCCGGCAAGCGGATAAAATTATTCTAGACCCTTTATCCACCGTTGTCAACCGATTGTTGCTTTAAAGAACAACGAACGAAGCCGGAAGTTCCTCCCCGGCGGCCTTATATAGGAGTCCCCTCCCGGGCGGTGAGGTCGCGGAAAGACCGGATGAGCTTTTGCGTGAGGGGGCCGGGCTTGCCGGAACCGATGGTGCGGGAGTCTATGCGGATCACCGGGATGATCTCGGCCGCGGTGCCTGTGAGGAAAACCTCGTCGGCGGTGTGGAGGTCGAAGGCCGTGAAAAGTTTCTCCTCGGGCTTCAGGCCCAGCGCGGGCGCCAGCTCCATGACGCAGTTGCGCGTGATGCCTTCCAACGCACCGGCGGACGTGGGCGGCGTGCAAAGCCGGTCGCCTTTGATGAAGAACACGTTGTCGCCCGTGCATTCGGCCACGTAGCCTTCCAGGTTCAGCATGATGGCTTCCCGCACGTTGACGAGGTTGGCCTCGATCTTGGCCAGCACGTTGTTCAAATAGTTGAGCGACTTGATGGCGGGGTTCACCGCCTGGGCGCTGTTGCGGCGCGTGGAGACGATGGCCACCTCCAGGCCGTTGGTGTAGCACTCTTCGGGATAGAGCAGGATCTTGTCGGCGATGATGATCACCGTGGGTTGGGGGCATTTGCGCGGGTCCAGGCCCAGGTCGCCCTGGCCGCGGGTCACCACCAGGCGCACGTAGGCGTCCTTCAGGTTGTTCGCGCGCAGGGTTTCCAGCACGGCTTTTTCCAGGTCCGCCACGGTCATCTTCACGTCGAGGGTGATGGCCTGGGCGGAGCGGAGCAGGCGGTCCAAATGTTCCTTCAGGCGGAACACGCGCCCGTTGTAGGCCCGGATGCCTTCGAACACGCCGTCGCCGTAAAGGAGGCCGTGGTCGAAGACGGAGATCACCGCCTCTTCTTTCGGCACGAGGCGGCCGTTCAGGTAGATTTTCCGCGGGCCGCCGGCGGGGGCGGAAGGGGACGGCCCGGCGCCCGTGGAAGCCGTTTGAGACGGCATTAAAACGCTCCCCCTTTTTGCTTGCCCGGGATCCAGTAACTGGGGAGGACGAATCTGAACGCCCGGGCGAATTTCTGCCGGCGCTCGGCCTCGGCCGCGCTTTCGCCGGCGGCGGCCGCCAACTGGGCGTTGAAGAGCCGGGAGAAATGTTCATCGGCGGCGGCGCTCCGCTCCTGCTCCGTCTTGAACTCCGCACGGACGGCCGACAACTCGCCCGCGTCCAGCCAAACGCCGCCGCAGGCGGGGCATTCGTCCACTTCCACTTCCTTCCGGACGGTGAAATATTTGCGGGTCATGACGGCGTCTGCGCAGCGGGGGCAGCGGCGCTTGTCCCGTGCGGGCGGCGCGGCGCGGCCCGAAACGCCCAGCAGGCTTTCGCCGGCGGATTCGTGGGCTTCGTCCACCTTTTTAAGTTCGAACCAATCGAACCAAAGGCCGCCGCAGCCCTGCTCGCACACGTCCACCTTCAAATCGGAAACGCCGGTCTCTTTCAGGCCCTTGCCGCAGGCGGGACAGTCCATAAAACCTCCTTAGGGAAAAACGAATTCGAGCGTCGGGTCAGGCGCTTTTCAGAACGCCGTCCACCAGCGTCAGGCGGCGGTCGGCTTGGGCGGCCAGCTCCTCGTTGTGCGTCACCAGAACCACGGCGGCGCCGCGGGATTTGGCCTCCGACTTCAGCAAAACTTCGACTTCGCGGCCGGCGGCGCGGTCCAAATTTCCCGTCGGTTCGTCGGCCAGCAGGAGGCCGGGGGAGCCGGCCAGGGCCCGGGCCAGCGCCGCCCGCTGCTGCTCCCCGCCCGACGCCTCCGAGGGCCTGTGGCCCAGCCGCGCGCCGAGCCCCAATTTCTCCAGAAGGGCTTTCGATTTCTCCCGCGCTTGCTCCGGCGGCTCGCGGCGGATGAGCAGGGGCATCATCACGTTCTCCAGCAGCGACAAATCCGGCAGCAAATGGTGGAACTGGAACAGGAAGCCGATGCGCTCGTTGCGGGTGCGGGCCTGCTCGTCTTCGGTCCGCCCGGCCGCGTCCTGCCCGAAAATTTCCAGAGTTCCGCCGCTGGGCGGCGTCATGAGGCCGAGGACGTGCAGCAGCGTGGACTTGCCGGCCCCCGAGGGCCCCCACACGCAGACGATCTCTCCCGGCGCCACGTCGAAACTCGCGTCCTTCAAAACCTCCACCGCGCCGAAGCTTTTGCGCAGGCCCCGGGCCCGCGCGGCCGGCTGTTGGATTCTATCATTTCCCACGGAAAGTTCCATTACCGGCGGATGGCGTCCAGGGCGTCGAGCTTGGCGGCGAGGCGCGCGGGGTAAAGCGTGGCCAGCAGGACGATGAGGAGCGCCGCAAAGGCCACCAAGGCGACGTCGCCGGGGACGAGGCGCACCGGCAGGGTGTCCACGTAATAGACATCCGCCGGCAGCTGGACGAACTGATATTTTTTCAGAGCGAACGAGATGGCGACGCCCAGGCCGGCGCCGATGGCCGTGCCCATGCCGCCCATCATCATGCCCTTGACCAGGAAAATTTTCTCGACGGACCGGCGCGGCGCGCCCATGGCCTTCAAGATGCCGATCTCGCGGATTTTTTGCGCGGTGACCAGCAGGAGGTTGGAGACGATGTTGAACGCCGCCACAAGCGTGATGAGCGCGAGGATGATGAACATGACGATCTTCTCCAAGCGCAGGGCCGCGAAAAGGTTTTGGTTGAGGCTCAGCCAGGACCGGGCCGTGGCCTTTGTTCCGGCGTTTTTCTGTATCTTCGCGGCCAGGGCCGGCGAATCGTCGGCGTCTTTGGTCCTGACGCCCAGCCCGGTGTAGCGGCCGCCGAGCCCGAAAACTTTTTGGGCGGATTCCAGGCTCATGATCGCGAGCGTGGAATCGTAATCATAGAGGCCCGTTTGAAGGATGCCCGCCACGGTGAACCCGTGCAGGGCCGGCAGGGACAAAAGGGGATTGAGCGGGTTGAAGTCCTGACCGGGCGCCGACACGAAAACGTCGTCGCCCACGCCGGCCCGCAGGATCTTGGCCAGCTCGCGGCCGAGGAAAATGGAGGGCCGGCCGTCGGGCGCGGCGGACAGGTTCTCCCAGCGGCCTTCCGCCAGCTTCGCCTGCAAACCCGTCACGGCGGGCTCTCCGAGCGGGTCGACGCCTTTTGCCACCACGCCCTGCGTGGCTGATCCGTGCTTCACGAGGGCCTGGCCCATGACGAACGGCGACCAGGCGGCGATGTCCGGAACCCCCTGGAAGAGGGACGACCAATCGCCCTCCTCCAAATCGCCGCCCGCCCCGAGGATCAGTATGTGCGGCTGGGCGCCGAGAATTTTCGCGCGTATGTCCTCCCGGAACC
>JBQTIM010000044.1:0-6822 GCA_052388135.1 Elusimicrobiota bacterium | reverse complement strand
TTCCAATTCCGGCCGTGGAAATAGTGCGCGAACCTGTGAAGCGCGACCGCGATGAATCCGGGATAAAGAAGGAATCCGCCCAGAGAGGATGGGGAATGACTCTTGCCGTAAAAACGCAGTATGGCGCCGTAGTCGCTTCGAATAAGCGACGCGACATCCCTCAATCTTCCCCTCATGCGACGGCTCCCGCGGCGGGCCGGCGGGCCAGGGCCAGCCATTCCCGCGGCTCGACGACGCGAAGCGCCCGCAGTCCGGCAAGGAACAGCAGGATGAGCGCGGCGGCCTGCGCCGCCGGAGGAATGGCGCTGACGACCAAGACGATGGAAAGCCCGGCCATCAGCCCCGCTGTCTTCAGCGCGAGAGCGCCCAAGCCGAACCCCGGTAAATATTTTCGGACAGCCGCGTATTGAATCCCGAAGAAGAACAGCTCGGGCAAGAGAGTCGTCCAAGCCGCCCCCATATGCCCGAATGCGGGAAGGAGAAGGAAGTTGATGAGAAAAACAAAGGCTACGGAAGCCGAGAGAATCCGCAGCACGGCCCCCTCTCGGTTGACGGCGAACAGAAGCGTCGTCGTGCAGGCGTTGGCATAAGCGAAAAGTATGGAAAACGACATCACACGCAGGGCCGGCACGGCGGGCCCGAAGGCGTCTCCATAGAACAAGGAAATCAACCGCGGCGAGAACACGAAAAGGCCAGCGCCGAAGAAAGCGCCCAAGGCCATAAGCCCCTTGGCGCACCGAAGATAAGTGGATTTGAGCTCTTCGGCATCATTGATGAGGTTCAGCTTCGCCATCACGGGAAAGACCGCGCCGGTGGCGGCCGTCGCCAGCAAGCCGAGGGCGCTCACAAAACGAAATCCGGCCGCGTAAAACCCCGCCGCCAGTTCACCCTTCATCAGCCCCAGCAAAATAGTATTGGTCTGAACGTAGACCACGAGAAGAACTCCAAAGAGCGTGAAATTCAGTCCCTGCAGGAAAGCCGCGCGCACCGCTGGAGCCGAAATGTATTGCATGCTTGCGCCGTAGCGCCGCATCACAAAGCGGCAGGCCGCCGCCAACACGATGACCGAGGCCATGGCGTAGGCGGCCGCGAACCAAAACAAAGAACGCGTCGCGATCAAAACAGCCAGGCCCGCCGCCAAGTTCGCGGCGTTTAATCCGGCGCGCACCACGGCCTCGCGCTTCATATCCTGAAGCCCGCGAAAGAAGGCGCAGATGGTCTGGAGGAAAGAGTCGGCCAGGCGCGACGTCGCCAACAGCAGAACGGTGAGGAGTTTCTCCCCTCCATAGCCGCCGGCGGCAAGACCGGCGACCAAGAGCGCCATCAACGCCGCGGCGGGCAGCGCCCGGGCCGCGAGCGCGTTTCCGAACAGTTCGCGCAGTCTCGACGGGGAACGCGCTATTTCCCGGACGATCATGTCGTTGGCTCCGTAAAGGCAGGCGACGGCCACGACGGACCCCAGGGCGAAGGAAAAGGAGTACAAGCCCAAGGCCCGGGCGTCCAAAATCCTTGCCACCGAAACCACGGTCGCCATGCCCGCAAGGACGTTGACGGCCTCCGCGAAGGCGAGGATTCTGGTGTTGGAGATCAACTTGCTCACGAAGCCTCCGCCCCTCGGGCGCCTGCCTTGCCCGCGGCCGTCACCAAACCCAGGATGAAAAACAAAAATCCGTAGCTCCCCACGGGATTCATGTCCACATTGGCATGCAGAAAATAGGCCAGCAAGCCGAAAAACAGCCCGCGAAGCGCGTCTCTCCGCTCGCCTTCGGGCCAGCGGGGAAACCAAGACGCACGAAAAGCGGCCGCGATCAAAGCGAGAAGCGCAGCCAGACCCAACAAACCCGTTTCCCCCAGAGCAAGCAAATAAACGTTGTGCACGGGCGCCGGGAAAGACGTCGAGATCCGGACGGGCGTGTCGTCGTAGCGCGGGGCGGCCGCCGTGTAATTGTTGAGGCCGACGCCTAAGACCGGATTCTCCATGGCGACGCGTTTCGCCACGCGCCACTGATGAACCCGCGCCATGGCCGCGCCTTGGTCCTTCATGGCGAAACGCCGGTAGACGCTCTCATGAACCGCGATTCCCGCGCCCACGGCCAGCAAGGCCATCACCAGGATCGGAGCCCGCAGGCGGCCCTGTCGAATATTACGGGCCGCGACAAACAAAAAGCACAAGCCCGAGCTTCCGCCCGCCGCCAGCCATCCCGCCCGGGACTGAGACAGATACAGGCAAAAGACCCCCGCCCCGAACGCCGCCAAATACACTCGGCGGCGGGCGGCCGGCACCCAGGGCGAAAGCGACAGGCTCAGCATAAGAGGCACCAGGAGGTCCAAATAATAGGCGAAGTAATTCGGATGTCCCCAGGTTCCGCCCGCCCGCAATATTTGCGACGCCCCCACAAAAGATTGAACCGTCGTCTCGGAACCGCCGAAGTAGAGGAGTCCGGCCGGACCTCCGCCGCCGTACCTCTGCAGCGCGGCGACGCCGGCCTGAAGGAACAGACCCGCCGCCAAAAACATCGTCATCCTCCGGACATCGTCGAGGGAGCGCGCGTTCCGGGAAACGAACCAATACAGAAGCAGGGCCTTCCACATGCGCGTCCACTCCAAAAAACTCCAGCGCAAATCGCCGGTCTTGACGAAGGATGGGAGGACCGCAAAAATAAGAACCAGTATAAAAACCGCCAGGCCGCCGCGTGTTTCCGCCGAGGAGACCGCGGGCCGCGCGTAAAAGAACCAGGCCGCGTAGCCGGCAAAGAGGGCGGCGTCCGTCAGTGTTAAAGCCAGCGCATCCGTCTGGCCCAAGAAGCTTCCCGGAACGACCCACAACCGCTTGCTCGATTGAAGGATGACGCTGAAGCTCAGAAGGCCGAGGAAAAACCGCCTTTTGTCGGTCGCGAGGCAAGCCGCCGCCACCCCTCCCGCGCCGAGCAGAGCCGCGACACCGAAGCGAATCGGAAGGAAAGACACAGAAGCGGCGAACGCGCCCAATCCGAGAGAAAACAGCACCACAATGGGTCCCTCGCGCACCCAAGACGGCCACGCCCTCGTGAGAATCGCTCCCTGCATGCGCCTAGACCAGTTTGTAAAAGAAACCGGGTATATAGTGCCGCTGATTGTTCAAGATCACTCCCAAGACTTTGACTTGATTCACCTCCAGCGTCCTCAGGACCTGACGGAGCGCCTTCTTGCGGGTGTGCTGTTCGTTCACGATCAGCACCGTGGCATCGGCCAGCAAATTGGGCAGGATGGAACCGCCCATTCGGCCCGCGGCAGGACCGTGCAGCAGGACCAAATCGTAGCTGGATTTAACGAAGTCGAGAAAAGAGCGGCAGTCTTTGCCCTCGAAAGCGCGGGCTCTTGGTTCTCCTCCGCTCGTCCAGTCCACGACCGACAGCGTCTTGTCCACTGACCGTATTTGATTTTCGCTGCCGCTCATGGCGCGGCCGGAGCGTTTTCCTCCGGCGGCCTTTGAAACCGATGAAAACGAGTCGCCGTTCAGTCCGGATTCCACCAGAAGGGCGTTTCCGGGCTTCTCGGACTCTCTCGCCGCGTTGATCTGGGCCAGCGACCGGGCCAGGAGTTGAATCAGCCTGGGATTGCTGCGATGATAATCGGCCGCCACGAAGTTCACGGTGGATGCGCCGCGGGCCGCCCTCAGGCGCTGTATTTGATGGGCCAAAGAAAGCAAAGCCTCCGGCTCCGGGTTCGCCGGACGCAGAAACAACCATCGCCGGCGCCAGAGCCTCTGGGGAACGGCGCCCAGGAAGGGCAGGTCCACGTCGTTGCGCAGGTCGTCCGCGCTCTTGTAGGTTGGGTCCGCGTAGTCCAGGAAGAAAATAAGGAACAAGCCGCCTAGAAATCCCCCCGCAAGGCAGGCGGCCAGCGCGACGGATCGACGGGGGCTCTTGGGTGTCAGCGGCGCGCTGGCGTGCTGGGTGATCTTCACATGCCCCGCCATGACGTCTTTTTTTCCGCGACGGTCGAACTCCAGCAGCCGCTCATACAAGGCCACAATGCTGTCGCTCAACTGCATGCTCAGCGGATGCAAGTCTCCGTATTTTGCCGAAACCTCCTCCGCCTGCCGCTTCAGGTTGAAAATCACATACACGTAAGCGAGGGCGTTCCCGATCCGCTCGGCCATGCGGCGGTCGTAATCCCAGACGGCCACGTTCACGACGTCCGTCCGATCGGTGGCTTCAACGGTGATCCGTTTTTCAAGCGACTCCAAGAGTTTCTGAGTCGGATCGCCTGCTTCGGCGTCCTCAACAGGATCGATCCCCGCCCAGCCCTGCAGCCGCTCCCAGCCTTGTAAAAATCGCCTCTTCGTGGGAGAAAAGAACGTCCGCTCATCGCGCTGCGTCAAATCCTTCCCCAACGCCAGCACGACGCTTTGGAGGAAATCCCGGCTTTTCAACAGTTCGCCGTGGGTCCTTGCGACATCCACTTGGCGCGTCGTGGACAAATCGTTGTAAAAGGGCGATTCCACCCGCGGCGTCCCCGACACCAACAACTGCACCTCGGCCTCGTAAACCGGTGTGAAGAAGGACATAAGGAACAGTCCCGCCGCCAGGGAGAGGGCCATGACGGTGGGCAGGACCCAGAACCTTTTAAAGACGGCCCGGACGGCGGCGCGCAAGTCCATGAGCGGAGCGGGCACAGACGAATCCGAGAAGCCCACGCTAGAACCAGCCCTGTCGGACGGTGACGACGTCTCCCGCCTGGATAACGCGGTCGGGCTCCTCGCCCGAAATGATTTTGCCCACATGAACGCGGATGTCCTCATACGCCTGCCCGCCGTCCTTCGCGCGGAGAATCTTCACTTTCGATTCCGACCCGCCCTTGCTCAGGCCGCCAGCCAAAGCCAACGCCCGCAGCACCGTCAGCGGCTCGTCCGGAAGCAGATATTGTCCCGGCGCGCCGACTTCGCCGTAAATGTAGAACTTCTTTCCCGAGCTTTTCTCCAAAGATGCGGTGACCGAGGGATAGCGCACGTATTTCCCGCTCAAGCCCCGCTCGACGCGACCGGCCACCTCGGGCAGCGTCAGCCCCGTGACCGCCACCCGGCCCAGGAACGGGAAAGATATGGTTCCATCCGGGGCCACCGCGTGGGGACCGCTGAGGTCCTCGTGCCGCATGACCCGAATGTTCAGAACGTCGCCCGTTTGGACTTTGTACTCGCCGGACGCCTCGGCCACGCCGGCCAAGATGGACGCCAGACAGGCCGCCGCCGTCAATTTCTTTATCATGGTTTCTCCTCCGCTGCGGATGATCATATTTCGATGCGGCAAATCAGGGATATAAGCCGGCTGCCGTAGGATTGGGACGGAACGCTGGAGATTTGCCGGGTCCAGGACACGCCAGCCGCGGCGGTCGTTCCCGGAAAAATCTGGGACCCGCCTTCCAGGGACGAAGAGTACGCCCGGTCCCTCCATCCGGATGCGTAGGTCCGACGCGCCACCGATCCTTCAGCGTCCAACGTCAGCCGCGTGCTCACTCGGTAACGTAACGAGGATGCGCTCAATCGCTGTAGATAATATCGGCCGGCCGGATCCTCAGGCGCGTCTTGGACGTCGTAAACCCATCTCAAGGAAAGGGTCGTTCTCGGCCCGGCCGCGTAGCGAAGCCGCCAGAGGCCGGTCGGGCCGGCGTGGCCCTCCGCGTGGGGATCGTCGTATCGCCGGGTTTGCCAGCCGGCCATGATACGCGCCTCCATCCTGGGCGAGGGCGTGTAATCCGCGCCGATCCGCCCGTGAGATCCGGATCCGTCGCCGCCGGGACGCCGCGGGTAAGCAAGGCCAAGCCATGTCCAATCCGCTAAAAGCCGTCTCTCTTCGGCCCAGCGATACGCCAGGGAGGGACCGGCCTCGATGCTGCGATGCGTCAGGCTTCCCTGCGGCAGGGCGTACCGGCGCTCCAGGCTGCGGACCTCCAGGCCGGCCGAAAAAGCGCGGCCCGCGTCCCAGCCGACGCCCGCGCCGCGAGCGTCGTCGCGGCGGCCCACCCGCATGGCGAGAACCGGAGACGCCTGCCCCTCCGACACGGAGCGGCTTTCACGAACCTCCAGGGCCAGGGGTCCGGCGACCGCGCGGGCGGCGGCATGAAGTTCATGCCCGCGGCCGTTGAAACGCTCGTGCTCGCGGAATCGCTCGATGCTCATGCGGTAGGTCGCCGACGCGGCGGAACCGCCCGGACCCCGCAGCGACGCCCGCACACCGGGCCGGAGGATTCCTATCCTGTCCGCCGATCGCCCGTCCGGACGAAGTGCCGCGTTGTCGTCGAACCGCACAATCGTCTCCAGGGAAGGCCGGATCCGGAGGCCGCCGACATCGCCGTAGGCGGAGGGCTGGAAATAGGACACGTCCGAGAAGAGTTCGCCCGCCGCCGGGTTTCCGACAGCAAGCACCGCGGCCAGCGCCGCGACGCGACGTGTCCGGGTCCTGATTCTCGCGATTGTGCCTGCCGTTTCCATAGGAGACTCCGGGGCGCCGACATTTCCGGACGGGCGCGGGTTTTTCTGAAATAAAAAACGTGAGACAGGTCGAGCCGGTCTCACGTTTTTCGTGTCAACTTTGGTGGTGTCGCTGTAGGGCCGCCCAGGGCATACGGGCGGACGCAGGCCCTGCCTATTTGGCGGTCAGAAGGTCGCCCCTACCGTCGCGCGCTGAACGCTCCCGAGTTCGCCCAGAGGCGTGAAAGCGTAATCGAAACGGTAGCGACCGGCGCGCAAACCCAAGCCTCCCGTGAGCCCGGCGTCGGCCCCGCCCCGGAGGATTCCCGGAAGGCCGCCGGATCCCCGCCCGGACCCGCGCACCGCCGAGAGGG
>JBQTIM010000043.1:0-5817 GCA_052388135.1 Elusimicrobiota bacterium | reverse complement strand
GCCCGGATTCCCCGGTTGGGCGCGAGGACCGAGACGGAAAAGACGGGGATTTTTACGAAACAAAAAAGTGAGAGCGTAGCCCGGACTACGGTCGAACTTTTTTGTGAAGGAAAAAGCCCCGGATTTTACGTCGAATCCCACGATCCAACCGGGGAATTCGGGCTAGTGTTCCGACAGTTTTAATTGGAGGGATAAGTCGTTTCTTAAAACCCGAAATCCAAAGCCAAAAGTTTAAACCAAGCCCCAAACAACAAGTTCAAATTTGAGTTTTGGGCTTGAAGTTTGATTTCAACTTTGGATTTTGAGCTTTGAACTTCCGTGATGCACTCCTCATTTTAAAACTGACAGACCACTAGAAACCTCACAAACAACTTTAAGTTTCAGGCCGGTTGCCAGCGGGGGGTTTTTGTGCTAATTTCAGGCTATGCCGTCCTCGCTTCTGGCTCCTCTCCAAGACAAAATCCAGCTCGCCGCCGCCCAGCTTGTGGCCGTCAAGAAAGAGCGGGACACGCTGGCCGCCGAGCTGGCCCTCATTCGCGAAGAGAACCGCCGCGCCCGCAAGATTTTGCGGGAGCACGCCGAGCTATGCTCTGAGCGCGATAGAATTAAGGCAAAACTTGAAGTGTTATCTAAAAAGCTCCATCAATTAAAGGTTTAGAGATATGAACCCACTTGTATCCGAGAAGGTCCGCGTCAACATATTCGGCAAGGAATACGAGATCGACCCCGGCGGTCTCACCCCTCTGGAGGCCAGTCAACTGGCCTCTTTGGTGGACCAAAAAATGAAGGAAATCGCCGACAAACTGCGCCTGGTGGACACCCAAAAAATCGCCGTCCTGGCCGCCCTCAACATCGCCTTCGAGCTGGGCCAACAGCACAAGGAAAACGCCCTGGGCCCCGCTGAAGAAAGGCGCATCCATGATATGATGGCCGCCTTGGACAAAGCTCTGAAATGAGGCCCGCGGCCGGCCCGGCGGGCGCGCTCTCCCGCTTCATCCCCTGATTCCGTGGACCTTTTCGCCCCCCAGGCCCCCCGGGACGTTCCTTTAAAAGACCGCCCCCTGGCGGCCCGCATGGCTCCGCGCGACTGGAACCAATACGCCGGCCAGCCGGCCCTGGTGGGGGAGGGCGGCCTCCTGCGGCGCCTCATCGAGGCCGACCGGCTGGGCTCGGCCATTTTTTTCGGCCCCCCGGGCACGGGAAAAACCGCCCTCGCCCGCCTGGCCGCCCACAAGACCCGCTCCCACGTGGAGGAAACCAACGCCGTCACCACCGGCGTGCCGGAAATCCGCAAGCTCCTTCAGGCCGCCCGCGAACGCCGGCAAGCCCAGGCCAAGGGAACGCTCCTCATCCTGGACGAAATCCACCACTTCAACCGCAGCCAGCAGGACGCCCTCCTGCCGGACGTGGAAAAGGGCGTGGTGCACCTCATCGGCCTCACGACGGAAAACCCTTATTTTTACGTCAACGCGGCTCTCATCTCCCGCTCCACGGTTTTCGAGTTCAAGCCGCTGACCGACGGGGATCTTAAGAACATTCTCGCCCTGGCCCTCGCCGACCCGGAGAACGGCTTCGGCGGAAAAAAAGTTCGCCTGGACGCCGACGCCGAAGAGCACCTCCTGCGCGCCTCCGGCGGCGACGCGCGGCGCCTCCTCAACGCGCTGGAGCTGGCCGTCCTCACCACGCCCGAGGCTCGAGGCGAAATCCGCGTCACCCTGGCCGCCGCCGAAGGCTCCACGCAGAGGCGCGCCGTGCGCTACGACAAAGCCAGCGACGACCATTACGACACCATTTCCGCCTTCATCAAATCCCTGCGCGGCTCCGATCCCGACGCCGCGCTTTATTGGATGGCCAAAATGCTGGCCGCCGGAGAGGACCCGCGCTTCGTGGCGCGCCGCCTGCTCATCGCCGCCTCCGAAGATGTCGGCAACGCGGACCCACAAGCGCTTCTCGTCGCCGCCGCCGCCTTCGACGCCGTGGAAAAGCTCGGCCTGCCCGAGGGGCGCATTCCCCTGGCCCAGGCCGCCGTCTACGTCGCCTGCGCGCCCAAGTCCAACGCCGCCTATCTGGCCGGCGACGCCGCCGCCCGCGAAGTGGAGCGCGGCCCCCGCCGGGAAGTCCCGAACCATTTAAAAGACGCCAACCTGGACCGCAAAACCCTGGGCCACGGCGCCGGCTATCAATACGCCCACGACTTCCCCGGCCATTTCGTTCGCCAGGAATACATGCCCGCCTGGAAAAAATTCTACGCGCCCACGGACCTGGGTTTTGAGAAAAAAATCAAAGAGCGGCTGGAAGCCCTTTGGCCCGAGCGGCGCGGGCAAGAGAGGACGGGGGAGAATCGTGGCAATTAGTGTAGTGCCTCATGAGTTCCTTGACTTATTAAGATGTCATTGCGAGTCGAAGGCGAAGCAATCCCATCAGCCGGTGTGGCGAAACCAGGATTTAAGTCACTCGAAGTCTGGGATTGCTTCGTCGCAAAGAGCGCTCCTCGCAATGACAAAAATAAAGAAGTGTTGGAGACGCCACACCAGCGGAAGCGCATCCCGCGCCGAGCGGCCGGTTTCCCACCGGCGGCCGGCCTTCCCCGGCGAACCGGCTACGTATCTTTTGAAAAATCCCGCCTTTTCTCCGGCCCGCGCCGCGGCCCGCCGCCCCCCGTCCGGCTTCGCATGCTGAGGAAATCTCCGCTCATCGAAGCCGCGGCCCTGGCCCGCCGCAAATTTTTCCTCCGCAATTATTTCAAGCGGGCCGTCCTCCAAATTCCCGCCGCCCGCCGGCGGAAAGACAGCCTCCGCATCGCCAGCCGACTGGCGCGCCTGCCCGTCTTCCGCCGCGCCCGCACGGTGGCCCTCTACATTTCCCTGCCCTTCGAGGTGGACACGCGGCCCCTGCTGGCCCTTTGCCGAAGCCTGGGAAAAACCGTCGCCGCGCCGGTGCTCGATCTCCGCCGCAACCGCATCGTCTTTTCCCGTCTGGACCGCCGACACCTGCGAAAAAACGTCTACGGCGTCCCGGAACCAGCGTCCGGCGACGCCCTGCCGCCGGCCTCCCTAGACCTCTACATCGTCCCCGGCCGCGCCTTCACGCCCCGCGGCGGCCGCCTCGGAGCCGGCGGCGGCCACTACGACCGCCTCTTCCAGCGCCGCCCCCGCGCCCCCCGCATCGCCCTCGCCTACGACGAACAAATCACTCCCCGCCTGCCGTCGGCCTCCTTCGACCGTCCCGTCCATATCGTTTTGACCCCGACAAAAATTTACAAACCCGTTACAAATTCTTAACCCTGCCTTAAGGCGCGCGTCCTATACTCTTGCCATGAGGGACCGCAAACCATTCAAAAGAGCGCCCGATTCACAGCGCCTCGCCGAGGGCCGCAAGTATGAAACTCCCGGCTCCTCAGCTGCGGAAAGATACCCCCGCTCTCAATGGTCGTTGACGCAAACATCCGACGGTTTCCAGTGGTCCAAAATCAACAGGAGGACGTTTTGATGAATCCACCGACGGCCGCCGGCCGAATGACAACCAAAGGCGCCATCGCCCTTTCCACGGCGCTGGTTTTCGCCTATTCCACTTTCGCCGCGCCCCTGGCCGAAGCCAATTTCTGGAGCGAACGCCGGAAAGCGGTGGAAGGTCAAAAAAATTCCCGGACGTCCCAACAGTTCGCCCAATTGCCGCAACGCCTGGCCGCCTTTGGAGACACGCTTCCCAACGTCTCCGCCGCCGGCGCTTTCAATCTTTCCCAAGTGGGCCAAATCCCCGCTAAAGATTTTTCAAACGGCTCGCCCCGCCGGGCGGAGTTGGGGAAACTCCCTTCCTGGCTGACCTCGCTGCCCACAATATATGGCGACATCCGCAAGGTCCACCTGGCTCCCAACGCGGACCAAAGGCCTTTGGTGGTCCATATCCAAGACGCCCATAACTATACAGATGCGCAGCGAAACATCTCCGCCATCATCAACGAGCTGGGCAAAAGCGGGCAAATCGCCGTTGTCGGACTGGAAGGGGCCGCCGGAGCTTTCGACTTAAATCCCTACCGCCAGTTCCCGGTTCCCGGCGTCATGCGGGACGTGGCCGATTTTCTCCTTCAGCAGCACCTCATCGGCGGCGTGGAGCACGCGGGTTGGACCGCCGAAAAAGAACCGCTCCTCTGGGGCGTGGAAACTCCCGATCTCTACCTGGCGAATTATCAAGCTTTCAAAGCCGCCCTGCCCCGGCAGGATGGCCTTCGCGCCCGCCTGAAATCCTAAGACGATCACCTGGCCGGCCTCAAAGAAAAAATTTACTCCGCGCCGCTGGCGGCCTGGGACCAAAAACGCGCCGCCTACCACCAGGGCCGGCTGGGCCTGGCGCCCTATCTGGGCTTCCTCTACGACGCCGCCGCGCCCGGCAAGGGACGCTTCCCCAACGCCGATCTCCTCCGGCGGGCCCTCGCCATGGAGGAAGGACTCCATTTTTCGACGGTGGAAAAGGAACGCGCCGGACTTATTGAAAAACTGGCCGCGAACCTTTCCGAGGCGGACCTGGCCGCCCTCACCCAACAAAGTTTGCTTTACCGCATGGGCCGCCTGACCTACGGCGGCTACTATTCCTATTTGCGCCGCCTCTGCCGCGACGGCGGCATCGCCCTAAACCGCTACCCGGCCATGGAACGTTACATTGAATACGTTCTCCTTTCGGAACAAATCAACAAAGAAGCCCTCTTCGCCGAAATCTCCGCCCTGGAAAATTTCGCCGTCGAACCTCTGCTGAAAACCGAAGGTCAAAAAACCCTCCACGCCCTTTCCCGGGACCTTTTGCTGACGGAAAAGATGGCGAACTTCAACATGACCTCGCCGGACTGGGCCGCTTATCAGGCGGAGCGGGCCGCCGTTCTGTCCCTGCCGGAACGCCTGGAAGCCTTCTCCCGCCATGCCGGCCTTTCTTTCAACACCTCCGGCCAAGGCTCCGCCAACCAAGAAAGTTTCGCCGCCGTCCTTTCGCCCTTCGAGGCCTTTTGCGACAACGCTCTCAAGCGCGACCAAGCTTTGGTGGACAACCTGCTGGCCAAAATGGAAAAAGCCGGCGTCCGGACGGCCGTGCTCGTGGCGGGGGGATTCCACACCGATGGCATGACCGCCCTGCTGGAAAAACGCAAGGCCTCCTATGTGGTGGTCACGCCCCTAATCAAAGAAATCAACGCCGATTTCCATTACCTGGACTTCCTGCGGGACAAAACCCCGCTTGAAAAACTTTTCTCGGGCGAAAAGATCACCTTCAAGTCCTCCGTCAACGGCGGCGCGGCCGCGCCACTGGTCCCAGGCGATTCCGCGGCGGCTCTTGCCACCGGAACAGCGGCCACGGCCGCGGCGCTGACGGCCGCAGAAACCGATCCGGCCTCGGACGCCGTCAAAAAAGCCCTTCAAAGATTGGGGGCCGATGTCGGCCCAGGTGAAACTGTCCATCGGTTCGGTCCAACGACTTTGGTCAAAATTCCAGCCGGCCGGCGATCTTTCCACGCCGTCGTAGGCCCAACCGCCGACGCCACCGGCCGGGAGAAGGCGCTGGGATGGGCGGGCCGCAACGGCTTCACTACCCTCTCCACGGAAAACCTGCCCAGCGGCAATTCCATTACCTATTTAAGACCCGTCTCGAGTTTCAGATCAACCCTGGCTGCCCTCGCCACATCCGTTCTTGCGCGGATTCAATCCATTAATCCTCTTCCTCAGTTCCGTCCCCACGCCGGCCGGCCCTCCGCCCTCAGCCTCGCCACCGCCTTTTGTGCCGGCCTTGTTCCCTGGCTAGGGATCATCATTGGCTCGGCCTGGCTCGGCAACTTGG
>JBQTIM010000042.1:0-8350 GCA_052388135.1 Elusimicrobiota bacterium | reverse complement strand
CCCCTGTCCATTCACGGAAGGGCGGAGGCCCTTCAGCAAGTGATCATCAACCTCTGCTCCAACGCCCTCGACGCCATGCCGGAAGGAGGCGCGCTGGCGGTCTTGACGCGCCGGACCGACGGCGGCTCTTACGCTCAAATTGTGGTTTCCGATACGGGCCAGGGGATGGAGCCGGAGGTGCAGGACAGAATTTTCGAGCCGTTATTCTCGACGTAAGAGCAGGGGAAGGGGACCGGCCTGGGCCTTTGGATGAGCCACGAGTTCGTCTCCGGCCACCGGGGGCGCCGGGAGGGCGCCAGCCGCAAAGGCCGCGGAACGACCTTCACCGTCACGCTGCCGCTGGAGACGGCCTCCCCGCCGGCGGGCGCGGCCGAAGCCGCCGCGGCACCCACCGAAACGTCCGACCCCCGGCAGGCCTGAAGGAACAAACGGTCCGCGGCGCCCCACGCAGGCAAGCCTGCTTTGCTCGCAGGAGGCCGGACCATTAATAAAAATCGGGGCGAGAGGACTTGAACCTCCGGCCTCCTCCCCTTCGGGGCCCGCCCCTTTCGGGGCGCGCCAATCGCGTGCCTCAGGCACGCGGCGCCCCACGCAGGCAAGCCTGCTTTGCTCGCAGGAGGCCGGACCATTATTAAAAATCGGGGCGAGAGGACTTGAACCTCCGGCCTCCTGCTCCCAAAGCAGGCGCTCTAGCCAACTGAGCTACGCCCCGGAAATCTTGCCGCCCGGCGCGTCTTTCGGACCTTCCTCGGTAAACGCGCGGCGTGCAGGGCATTTTATCACATCTTCCCGCCCTCTTCCCGGCCCGGCCCGGCGATCTGATATAATGGGCGCGAACGAACGCGGTCGGGGAGGAACCGGTGTCCGAAAAACTGCGCGTGCTGATGGTCGAAGACTCCGAGAACGACGCCCTGCTCATCCTGCGGGCTCTTCAGGGAACCTACGACATCGCTTACGACCGGGTGGACGCCTTGAACGCCCTCGAGGAAGCCCTCGACCGGCAAGAATGGGACCTGATTCTTTCCGATTACGTCATGCCCCGGCTCACCGGCCACGACGCCCTGGAGCTGGTCCAGAAGAAAAACCTCGACATCCCCTTCATCATCGTCTCCGGCAACATCGGCGAGCAAGTGGCCGTGGACGTCATGAAAGCCGGCGCCCACGACTACATCCTCAAAGACAATTTGCAGCGCCTGGCGCCGGCGGTGCGGCGGGAGGTGGGCGAAGCCGCCGCCCGGCGGGCTCGCCGGCGGGCCGAGGAAGCCCTGCGGCGCAGTGAGCGCGAAATGGCCGACTTTTTCGACAACGGGGCCATCGGCCTGCGCCTGTGCGGACCGGACGGCACCATCCTCCGCGCCAATCGCGCCGAGTTGGACATGCTGGGCTACGCTCAGCACGAATACCTGGGCCGGCCCCTGTTCCACTTCCACGCCGACGCCGAAGTTCCCAAGGAAATCTTTCGCCGCCTCCAAAACAACGAGAGCGTCCAAAATTTGGAAACCCGCCTTTTGCGCAAGGACGGTTCCGAGCTTCCCGCGCTCATCTCCGCCAACGCCCTCTGGGAAGACGGCCGCATCGTTCACGCGCGGTTTTTTACCCGAGACCTCTCTCCCGTCAAGCGACTGGAGCGGGAATTGAAAGCGGCCCGCCGGGAACTGGAAGGCGGCGTCCGGGAAGGCGCCAAAAAATCGCCGGCGGCCCGGGCGAAGCCGGGCGCGGCGGCGCAGAACGGCCACGCGGGAGAGGAACGAGAGTTGCTTTTCAACCTTTCCCGGGACTTGCTCGGCGTCGCCGGTCTCGACGGCCTGCTGAAGGACGTCAACCCCGCTTGGGAAAAGACCCTCGGCTGGTCCCGCGACGAGCTGCTGTCCACGCCCTACATGGAGCTCGTCCACCCCGACGACCGGCCCAAGACCCAAGAGCAGCTTAAAAACCTGGCGGACGGCGGCGACATGGCGGCCTACGAGGTGCGCCTCAAGCGCGCGGACGGATCCTACCGCTGGACCTCCTGGAACGCGACGTCCATCCCGGCCAAGAACCTGATCGTGTGCGCCGGCCGCGACGTCACCGACCGGCGGCGCAACGAGGAGGACCGCGCGCGGCTGGCGGCCATCGTCGAGTCCTCCTCCGACGCCGTCGTCGCCCAGACGCTGGACGGATCCATCCTCAGCTGGAACAGCGCCGCCGAAAAAATGTACGGCTATTCCTTCGACGAGGTGCGCGGCAAGCGCGCCGTCTCCCTGCTGATGCCCGACCGGCCCGAGGACAAGCCCCACATCCTGGACCGCGTCCGGCGCGGCGAGAGCGTGGAGACGTTCGAAACCGTCCACACCCGCAAGGACGGCGCCGCCGTCCACGTGTCGCTTTCGGTGTCTCCCATCGCCGGCAAGGACGGCTCGGTCACGGGCGCGGCCATGATCATCCGCGACATCACGGCCCAGAAAAAAATGGAAAAGGCCGTCCTCCATTCCGAGCGGCTGGCCGCCATGGGCCAGATGGCCGCCGGCGTGGCCCATGAACTCAAGACGCCCATGACCGTCATCCTGGGTTTCGTGGAGGTCCTGCTGGAACAGCTGGAGGCGGGCAAGGCGCCTCTCAAAGATTTGAAAGACCACCTGGAAACCATCAAGCAGCAAGTCACGCGATGCACGGGCCTGGCCAACAACCTTTTGGATTTTTCCCGCAAGGAGAAGGGCGCGGACGCCGCTTTCGACGTGAACGACGCCGTCCGGGCCGCGCTGTCGCTGGTCAAGCCCATGGCCATCGACAAGTCCGTTTCCATCGCCGTGGACCTGGCCGCGGAGCCGTTGGAGCTCATGGGGCGGCCCGACATGGTCCAGCAGGTCGTCATCAACCTGTGCCTCAACGCCGTCGAGGCCATGCCGCAGGGCGGCAAGCTCGCCGTCGCCACTTCCCGCCAGGCCGGCAAGGCGCCCGCGGCCCGCATCCGGGTCTCGGACACCGGTCCCGGCATGCCGGCGGCCGTGCAGAAGCGCATCTTCCAGCCTTTCTTCACCACCAAAGGCGCCAAGGGAAACGGCCTGGGCCTTTGGCTGGTCAAGGAGATCGCGGCCGAAATGGGAGGGAAGGTGGAGTGCGCCAGCCGGGAAGGGGAAGGGACCGCCTTCACCGTGACGCTGCCTTTGGAGGGCGAGGGCGTCTGACGCCCGCGGCTTAGGGGCGGGCTCGGGCTCGGACTTTGCGGAGGAACGCCGCGGCCTTGGCGAAGGCCTTCCGGCGGTGGCTGATAAGGTTTTTGCTGCGGAGAGTCATTTCGGCGAACGTTTTCTTCGAGCCCGACGGCTGGAACACGGGGTCGTAGCCGAACCCGCCGCCGCCGCGCAGGGATTCCGTGATGCGCCCGGGGCAGCGCCCTTCGAACACCCTCTGCCGGCCGTCGGGGAAAACCACCGCCGCCACGCAGCGGAAAACGGCCTTCCGCCGGGCCCGCGGAACGCCCTCCATTTTCCTCAAGAGCTTCCGGCAGTTGTCCAAATAGGTGCAGCCGTATCCCGCGAACCTCGCCGAATACACGCCCGGCGCCCCGTCCAGGAAATCCACTTCCAGCCCCGAATCGTCCGAGATGGAGGGCAAGCCGGTGCGCCGCGCCGCGGCCCGGGCTTTCAAGAGGGCGTTGTCCTCCAGGGTCCGGCCCGTTTCGCGCACGGTGTAGGCGGGAAATTTCTCCAGGCCCGTCGGCGCGAAAGGCAGCCGGCCCAGGATGCGGCGGATCTCGCGAACTTTATCGGCGTTGTGGGTGGCGATGACCAGGCGTGGTTTCATGAGGGAAGGGAAGGCGGGGCTTCGATGCTCAAAGCGCCGGGCGAAAAACAACGGGCCCGGCGAGCCCGAGCCCCGGGCCGTTCTTAAAGATGGATCTCCAGACCTTCAAAGGCGGCGTCCACGATGAGGGAGCTCCCACGCGCCTGGACCTGCTCCCGGGCCAGCTCCAGCATCTTGTCCAGCTCCCCGTCCGTGCGCACGGGATCGTGGTGGAAGAACACCAGGCGCTTCACCTTGCCCTGAATGGCGAGCTCCACGGCAAACTCGTAAAAACTGTGCCCCCAGCTCAACTTGGTTTTGTATTCCTCGATGGTGTACTGGGCGTCGTGGATCAGCAGGTCCGCGCCGCTGACGAACTCCATGAGGGTCTTGTCCTCCCGCTCCAACACCACTTCGCCGCGGTCCAGGTCGTCGTAGAGAGGCTCCTGGCCGCCCTGATGGCGGAGCAGATAGCGGAAAGGCTCGTTGTCGGTCACGTAGGCGACTTTCCGCGCGCCGGCTTCCAGGCGGTAGCCCAGCGCGAGGCCGGGGTGGTTCACGTAGGTGGGGTAAACGATCCAATCGTCCACTTTAACGGGCCGCGTGGCCAGCTGGACGAACTTGAGCTGAGCCGGCATCTCCTTCAGCGTGATGGGAAAATACTCCGGGCTCATCTGCCCCACAAAAATGTTCTCCAGCTTCTTGCCCGCGCCCTCGCAGCCGTAGATGGAAAAGGAATTCTTGGAGGAATAGACGGGCACGAAGAACGGGAAACCCTGGATGTGGTCGAGATGGAAATGCGTGACGAAGATGTGGCCCTGGATGGGTTTGGATTCGTAGCGCTTGAGGAGGTCCAGCCCCAGCGGGCGGATGCCCGTTCCCGCGTCGAAGACGACGAGGGTTTTATCGTTGGAAACTTCCACGCAGGAAGTGTTGCCGCCGTATTTAACGGTTTCGAGGCCCGGGGTGGCGATGGAGCCGCGGGTCCCCCAAAATTTCACCTTCAGCATGATGTCGCTCCAAGAAGCGGACGGGCGCCGCGCTCCAGCATGGGATTAAGTATAGGGGACGGGGATGCCGTTTTCAAGCCGTCTTTTGGGCGCGTTCGGCGTGGCGGAAGCGGCGCCCGCGGCGGACCGGGAACGGCGGAACCCGGTCAGACGGCGGCGGCGGCCATCTTCCCCACCACGTAGCGGGTCAAATCCGCCACGCGGCAAGAGTAGCCCCACTCGTTGTCGTACCAGCTGACCAGCTTGAAGAAGCGCTTGTTCAGCTCGATGCCCGAGCCTTCGTCGTAGATGGAGGAGGAGGCGCTGTGGATGAAATCGCTGCTCACCACCTCGTCCTTGGTCACTTCCAGGATGCCCTTGAGGTAAGTCTCGCTGGCCTTCTTCATGGCGGCGGAGATTTCCGCGTAGCTGGTGTCCTTCACAGTGCGCACGGTGAGGTCCACGCAGGAAACGGTGGGCGTGGGCACGCGGAAGGCCATGCCGGTGAGCTTCCCCTTCACTTCGGGGCAGACCAGGGCCACGGCCTTGGCGGCGCCGGTGGTGGACGGGATGATGTTGACGGCGGCGGAGCGCCCGCCTTTCCAGTCCTTCTTGCTGGGCCCGTCCACGGTTTTCTGGGTGGCGGTGTAGGAATGCACCGTGGTCATAAGGCCTTCCTCGATGCCGAAGCCCTCCTTCAACAGGACGTGCACCAGCGGCGCCAGGCAATTGGTGGTGCAGGAGGCGTTGGAAATGATGTTGTGCTTGGCCGGGTCGTATTTCTGATGGTTGACGCCCATGACCACGGTGATGTCCTCGTTTTTGGCGGGCGCGCTGATGATGACCTTCTTGGCGCCGGCGGCCAGGTGGCCCTTGGCCTTCTCGGCGTCGGTGAAAAGGCCCGTGGACTCGATGACCAGCTCCACGCCCAGCTCTTTCCAGGGGAGCCCGGAAGGGTCCTTGGCGCTGACGACCTTGATGTCGCGGCCGTCCACCACCAGAACGTCGTCCTCCACCTTGTCGCCGGAGGATTTCTTGGAGGACACCGAGCCCTTGAAGCGGCCCTGGGTGGAATCGTATTTCAGCAAATAGGCCAGGTTGTCGGCCGGGACGATGTCCCCCACCGCCACCACTTCGATCTCCTTGCCGATGAGCCCCTGCTCCGCCAAGGCCCGAAAAACCAACCGGCCGATGCGGCCGAAACCATTGATCGCCACGCGAACCGCCATATGACTCCTCCATTTGGGAAACCCTGGACAAGCCGGGTTTCACGGATAAACTGTTAGGAATCTCTCTCGAAGACACTTTTCGGACCGCCTCGGCGGCCGGGGGGTGGATGAGATGAGCTCCAAATATCCGGGGATTTTAGCCGTTTTTCCCCCGCCCGTCAATAAGGAGAACCGCCATGCCGTCCGCCGTCCTCTTAGCCGCCTTGGCGCTGATTTTGGGCTGCGCCGAGAAGAAAAAGGAACCCGAAAAAGTGGACAATGTGGCCACGCGCTACACGGAATCCCTCAACCAGAACCTCGGCAACGCCCACGACGCCGCGGCCAGGGCCAACGCCGCCATCGCCGCCGGACAGGCCGCCCGGCAAGCCGCCCAGGCCGAAGAAGCCCAATAGCGTCTCCCCGTCCCAGGGCCGGCTCCACCGCCAATCCCGGCGGACCCGCGCCGTCCCGCGCACCCGCTGAAACGCTCCCGCCATTTTGTAAAATCCTCCCATGACACCGGAACCGGGGAACTTTCCGGCCGCGGCGGAGTCCAACAGGGAGCAGGGTTCCGGCTTCGAGGCCCTCATGCGGGAGCACGGCCCCCGGATTTACACCCTGGCCGTGCGCCTGTCCGGCAACATCGCCGACGGGCAGGACTTGGCCCAGGAGGCCTTCCTCCAGGCCCACAAGAATTTTCATAAGTTTCGGGGCGAGGCGGCCTTCGGCACCTGGGTTTACCGCATCTGCGTGAATTTGTGGAAGAACCGCGTGCGTTACGAGAAGCGCCGCGCCTTTTGGAAGCACATTTCTCTCTGGAGCCGGGGCGACGAGGACGATCCCGCCCCCCTGGAAATTCCCGGCGACGATCCGGCCCCGGGCGCGGTTTTGGAAGGCGAGGAACGCCGCGCCGCCGTGCGCGACGCTCTGGACCGCCTCGACCCCCAAGACCGGACGATCCTCGTTTTGCGCGACATGGAAGACAAGCCTTATGAAGAAATCGCCGCGCTTTTGGGCGTCCCGCTGGGCACGGTCAAATCCCGTCTGGCCCGCGGCCGCGTACGGCTCCGGGACATTTTGAAAACCAAGGGGCTCGCGTCGCCATGAAAGAGCATCTTTCCGACATTCAGCTGTCCGAATACGTGGACGATCTCCTCCCGCCGCCTGAAAAACAGCGGGCCGAGGATCACCTGGCGTCCTGCCCGCTTTGCCGCCGGGAGGCCGACGCGCTGAAAGCCGTGGCGTCCTGGATGAAAGAGACGCCGCCCCTGGCGCCGCCGGAAAGTTTTTACGAGCAAGTCCTGCGGAAGGCGGCGGAAACGCCGGAGCGCGCGCCGCGGAGCGTCTGGAAGTCCGGCGCCTTCCGGGTTCTGGCCGCGGCCTGCGTGTCGGTGGTGGTGGGGCTCGCCTCCTGGGACGCCTGGCGCGGAAAAATGCGCGCCCCGGCCGGGCAGCGGGAGGCCTTGCCGAAGGCGTCTTCCGAGGCGGTCTTCCTGGGCGGCAAGTTGCAAGAAAAGCGATTGGAACGCTCAGCGCCGGAAGAAGAGAAAGCGGCCCCGGCCCGCGGCCCGGCCTCGCGGGCGCGAAGCCATTTCGCGCCGGAACCGGATTCCCTTTCAAAAGGGAGGGCTTCCGCCCCTTCCGCGTTTAAACGCGAAAACGCCGCCGGGCCGATGGATCGCTCGGACTTTCCCCCAACGCTTTTTCAGTCCTACGACCAGGACCAAGACTACGCGCAACACCTCGCGCCCGACGGGCCTACGGTTTCGGCGGGGCAGGGCTCAAAGGAATTCGGATTCACGGGGAAAGCGCCGGCCCAGGCCGCTCCGCTTTCGGACCGGCGGGACCGCGTCTCGCCGACCGCCGGCCACCGCGCCGAGGACGATTCCGCCGCCGAATGGCGCGGCTTTCACAGCGGAATAAAAAGGCCCGAAACTCTTGTGTTCCGGGACCGCAAGGCCTGGGAAAATTTTTGGCGCCGGCACGATACGTCTCTGCCCGCCGCGCCGGCCCCGGCCGTGGATTTCCAAAAAGTCATGGCCGCGGCCGTCTTCTCCGGCGAAAAACCCACCGGGGGATTCGCCGTGGACATCGTGGATGTCCGCGACCTGGGACCGGACCTTCTCGTCCTCTATCGAGAAACGGCTTCTCCGCCCGACGCCGCCGTCACCGAAGCCTTGACCCAACCCTTCCACATCCGGCTCATCCCCCGCTCCCCCAAGCCCCTCCGCTTCCAAAAAATCCCTTAGCCCGAGGACCGAGACGGAAAAGACGATTTTTTAGGAAACAAAAAAGTGAGAGCGTAGCCCGGACTACGGTCGAACTTTTTTGTGAAGGAAAAAGCCCCGGATTTTACGTCGAATCCCGCGATCCAACCGGGGAATTCGGGTT
>JBQTIM010000041.1:0-3986 GCA_052388135.1 Elusimicrobiota bacterium | reverse complement strand
GGCGTTGCGGTCCGCGAACCGGCCCAGATTGTATTTCAGCGCGCCCAGGTAAGCGTCCTCGGCCTTGTCGTAATCCCCGCGGACGAAATGAACATGGGCCGTGCGGTAATAGTTGGGCGGGAAAACGGGATCCAATTGGCGATACAGGCGGAAATTCTCCAGGGCCTTGTCCCAATATTCGTTCCCTTTGGCTTCGTGGCCCCAGCTCCGCTCCATTTCCCCCATTTTCAAATAGACCAATCCCACCTGGTGATGGGTTTGGACGTAATTGGGGGCGAAGGCTTTCACCGCGTCGTAGGCCGCCAGGGATTTTTCCCACATGGCCTCGGCCCGCTCTTTCAGCTCCCGCGCGCGGGCCACCTCGCCCCGCCCACGGGCGTCCAGAGCCTCGGCGTGGAAATTGGAGCCCCAGTCGTTGTAGACGTTACCGATGAAGTAGCGCGCCATGGGGAAATGCGGGTTGAGCCGCACCACCTCCTCGTAATGCTCGATGGCGCCGCCGATCTTGCGGTATTCCTCCCGCATCTCCGGCGGGAACCGCTCCACGGCGGCGTCGAACCGCGGGTCCTTGGCCCAGACGCCCTGTTTGGAGAAGAAGATGGCCACGTTGTGGTTCACGTCGGCCATGAAAACGTCGCGGAACACGACGAACCCCCAGGCACACAGGCCGGCCAAAAAGACCACCGCCGACAATTGCAAGGCGCCGGGCCGGCGGGACGCGGACGCAGGCGCAGGCTCGATCGCCATGGGCGCGGCGGACGAACGAGCGCGGCGGCGGCCGCTCAGCCACAGTAGAAACGCGGCCAAAACCTGCGCCACGAACAGGGCGCGCACCAAGGATTCGGCGCCGCCGGGCGCCAAAAATTCCCCCAGCGCATCGAAATGCAGGACCACCACCTTCAGGCCTTCCAAGGCCGCCAGCTCAAGGGCCGTGACGTAAAAAATCGGCCGCCAGAACGACCCCGGCCCGGCCGCCAAGCGCGTTTCGATCAGTTCCCCCGCAAGCCACAGAAGGAGCCCGATGAGGAGAGTGGGCGCCGCGAACACCAGCACATCGTGGTGTTCGTAAAAGCGCCGGAGGGAAAAGAGCGTCGCCGTGTAAAAAACCGCCAGCCCCAGACGCAACCGGCGATCCATGGCCAGGGGCGGATCCTGGCGCGCGGGCATGTCTCCGTGCAGAACCAAGCCGGCCACGGCGCCGGGAAGCAGGAGCGAATAAATTCCCGAGGACACGAACCGGATGGACACGTCCACGAACCAATGGATGAGCCCGCCCCAATAGGCGCCCAAATACCCCAGAAGGGCGTAGGCCCTTTCTCCCGGCGGACCCTGCGCCGACTGCCGCGTCAGCGTGCTCAGAGCCCGCACACCCAGCACGCTCACCGTCAAGATGAGCCACAGGAAAATGCCGAAGCCCAGCAGTCCCTCGTCCTGCCACACTTCCAAATATTCGTCCTCGGCGTGGTCCGTTTCCGTGTTGGACTTGGCCTCGATTTGAATGATCTCCGGCCTGCGGTGCGCGGGGTAAGCCCACTTGAAAGTTCCGATGCCCGCGCCCAGAAGAGGCTGGGCCCGTATCATCTCCCACGTGGCGATCCAGGTGAACACCCGGAAGTTCACGGACTGAATGCGCCGCCGCGCGTAATAGCCCACCACCGTCACGCCGAAAATCACCGCCAGAAGCACCAGCCAGGACAGCCTCCCCATGGCCTTGCGCGGCTCCTGCCCCGCGAAGAAAAAACCCACCAACACGGTGGCCGCCGCCAGGGCGCCCACGAACCCGAGCCAGGCGCCCTTGGTCTCCGTCGCGTAAAGGTTGATGAACAAGGCCGCCCAAAAAAGCAGCATGCCCGACGCCGCCGCCGTGGGCGTCTTCCACCACACGAGGCCCAGAACAAAGGCCAGGCACCCCAGAAGGGCCGGCCCCAGCCAGAGGCGAGCCGCCGCGTCGGCGCCGCCGAAGGAGCCCAGGAAATACCGGTCCATCAAATAGACCAGGACGGCCAGCGGGACGATCAGCAGGTAAGGACGGAAGATTTGCCCGCCGCTGCGCAAATAGATCGCCAGCACGATGGGCGTGATGAGCACCAGGAAATTCCCGTAAAAGTTGGGGTTGCCGAAAGAGGAGAAGACCCGATGGCCGAAGGCCTGCCGCCAGATGAACGGGTCCAGCCCCAGGCCTTGCCCCGGCGGAAAAAGCCGCGTGTCGAAGAACTGCACGAACCCGTAGAACACCACCACGCCGAAGGCCGCCAGCAGCCAGCGCAGGAGGCGGCGGTGGCGGTCCCAGCCGCGGAACTCCGCCATGACGATGAGCGCCATGAACACGTAGAGCACCCGGCGCGTGAACTCGTCCACGCTGCCGGCCTGGAAGGAGGACTGAAGGAAAGAAACGACGCCGGAAGCCAGGAGCGCCAGGAAAGGCGCCAGCACCGGCAAATGCTTTTTCGGGAAAGGCCAGCGCCGCTCCAGCACCAGCTGGGCGAGCCAGCAAAAAATGACGAAGGAGCAGCCGATCTGGGTCAGCGTGATCTTGATTTGGGCGGAATCGTAGGTGCGGAGGTAAAACGAGACCGTGATGAGGAAATAGGCCACCGGCAGGCCGTAGGCCACCAGGCGGGAAAAGGCCTGCGCCAAAGGAGAGGAGATTCTTTCGGAGGAGGAGTTCACGCTCAAAGGAAACGGCCGGACGGGCGGCGCCGCGGCGCGGCGCTCACGCGCGCTTCGGGCCCGGCTTGCGGCCGAACTTCCAGCCCACGGACAGCCGGTGGGAACCGCCCAAGTCGCCCAGGAACTGGAAAGCGTAGTCGGCGGCGAAGGCGCTCGATTGCACGCCCACGCCCATGGCGAACCCCGCCGCTCCGCCCAGGTCCGGCCGGCCCGCGTCGTAACGATAGCCGAACCTCAAAAAAGCGGCCTCGCGCCAGGAAAGCTCCGCGCCCAGGCGCGTCTCCAGTTCCCCCTCGAAATTGTGCACGCCCTCCAGCGACAGGCGGGACCAGGCCCGCGGCGCCCAGAAAACGCCGCCGCGGAACCGCGCGGGGGCGGGAACGTCGCGGGCGATGAACTTCGCCGGAGGCCCCACGTTTTGCAGGACGGCCGCCGCGCGCCAGTTGCGGTGCATCGGGAAACGGTAAATCGCCCCGGCGTCCGCCAGGGCGGTGGAGGCCGATTCCGCGTCCAGCGTCTCCCGCACCGCCTTGAGGCCGAACCCCAGGGCCAAATTTTTGGTGCACCGCCGCCCCCAGGCCGCCGCCAGGACGCCCGATTCCGCCTTCACCTCTCCGTCCTCGACGAACCGGTCCGAGGAAACGGACGGGTCCACCGCCCGCGTGCGGGGAATATCCTGAAAACCCAGGAGGCCCACATGGAAAGCCACGGCGCCTTGCTTGAGAGGGAACGCCGCGCTCACGCTGTTGTAGGCCGCCTCGCCCAAATGAGAGGCGTGATGCGCCGCCGCCTGGACCGCCTGCAGATGGCCCAACCCCGCCGGGTTCGTGTGGACCGCCATGGCGTCGCCCACGTAGGCCGACGCGGCGTCCGCCATTCCCGCCGACCGGGCGAAGGGCGACACGTTCAGGAAAGCGAAACCCGCCTTTCCCGGCGACTTGGCCCCGGCCTCGGCGGCCAGGGAGAGGAGCGCAAGCCCTCCGAGGAGGCGGGCGGACCGGCGGATCGTCATTCTGCGTTTTTCAGGAAGAATTCCGTTTCGTTCATTGAGAAAATAAGCCGGGGATCGGGATCGAACCGACGACCTGCCGCTTACGAAGCGGCTGCTCTACCGGCTGAGCTACCCCGGCGAAAATCGAACCTCCATTGTATCAAAAACACCCGCCGCGTTAACCTGAATTTCTCAGTCGGAACGCGGGATTCGACGTAAAATCCCGGAATTTTTCTTAACAAAATTGTTCGACCATACCATCAAGTATGCTCTCACAATTTTGCGTCGAAAAATTCACGGGCTTTTCCGTCTCGGTCCACGCGCC
>JBQTIM010000040.1:0-5008 GCA_052388135.1 Elusimicrobiota bacterium | reverse complement strand
TTCAGGAGCGCGGCGAATTTTTCCCGCCGCCGGCGGAAAACCTCCGGCGCAATGGGCGAAGAAGGCAGGAAGGGGGATTCCCGCTCCACGTTGTTTTTCACAGTCCGACCTCCGTCAAGACTTTGTCCAAAACATCCGGCGTCGCCTCGACCCCGGACCGAACGCGGCCCCAAGCCGTGGGGACCACGAAGCGGAATTTCCCCGCCCGGTTTTTTTTGTCCCGGGACATGGCGGCCAGAAGTTTTTTCCTGGGCGGCGCGCGGCGCGCGCGCACGGGCAGGCCCCAGCGCGCCAGCAGTCTCTCGGTGCGGGCCGCCAGGGGCGCGGGCGCCAGCCCCAGCCGGGCCGCCAGCCGCGCCGCCGCCGCCATGCCGATGGAGATGGCCTCGCCGTGGGTGTAGGCCTTGTAGCCCGTGACGGCCTCCACGGCGTGGCCGAAAGTGTGGCCGAGGTTCAAAATTTCCCGCAGGCCGCGGGTTTCCCGCTCGTCCCGGGCCACCACGTCGGCCTTGATGGCGGCGCAGCGGGCGACGATGTCCTCCAGCAGGGCCGGCTTGCCGCGCAGGTCGGCCAGAGTCAGCGCTTCCAGACGGTTCGCCAGGTCCGCGTCGGCGATCAAACCGTATTTGACCACTTCCGCCATGCCCGTGCGCCATTCCTTCTCGGGCAGGGTTTTCAAAACCGACAGATCCGCCCAGACCAGGCGCGGCTGGTGGAAGGCGCCCACCAGGTTTTTTCCCTCCGGCAGATCCACGCCGGTCTTGCCGCCGATGGAAGAATCCACCGCGGCCAGAAGCGTGGTGGGGCATTGCACCAGGGGCAGGCCGCGCATGTAGGTGGCCGCCGCGAACCCGGCGGCGTCTCCCACCACGCCGCCGCCCAGGGCGATGACCGGACAGCGGCGGTCCAGCCGGGCCGCCAGGCAGGCCGCGTAGATTTTCCGCACCATCTCCAAATTTTTGCGCGCTTCGCCGGCGGGCACCGACGCCAAGGCCGGCGCGAACCCCGCGGCCCGCAAACCGCGAAGCAAACGGGGGCCGTAAAGCCGCGCCATGGGCGCCGAGCTCACCACCAGCGCCCGCCGGCCCGCCACCCGGCCGCGCAGGGCCCGGCCCAGGCCCTCCAAACGCGCGCCCACATGGATCTCGTAGCCCCGCCCGCCCGTCAAGGGAACGGCGATGGTTTTCATGGGCGGTTCAAAGCAAGGGAAGCGACATGAGGTGAAACGGCGAGGCGTCCCGGGGGGATCAGGCCGTCTTCCGGCGATTTTCCATGCCTATATTACGACCATAATTCGCGCGTTTGTCAAGCCGCGCCCGTCGCGCGCCGGTTCCGCCGCGAATTGACAGGGCCGGTCACCTATTTATATAGTCTCTTAACAAATACCGGGGCGGCGCGCCGCTTCGACGGGAGTCCCGACCAGAATGAAAAAGTCCAACGTGGAGCAAACCCTCGTCCTCATCAAGCCGGACGGGTTGAAGAAATCCCTCACGGGGAACATCCTTTCCAAGCTGTCGGAAACGCGCCTCATGATCATCGCGGCCCGGGTCACCCAGGTGTCCCGCGAGCTGGCCCAGGAGCATTACCAGCACCTGAAGGACAAGCCCTTTTTCGGCGAGCTGATCGACTACATCCAGGGCAAACCCTACGGCCCGGAGTACGAGCGCGTCATGGCCCTGGTGTACCAAGGGCCCGACGCCATCCAGAAGGTGCGCCAGATGGCCGGCGCCACCAACCCGGAGGAGGCCGACCCGGTGTCCATCCGCGGCGCCTACGGGCGCATCACCACCAAGGGCGTCTTCGAGAACGTGGTGCACGCCTCGGCCAACGCCGAGGATTCGGAGCGCGAGATCAAGCTTTGGTTCCAGCCCCACGAGATCGTGGCGGACCTTTACCCGACCAAGAAAATCCGGGTGGAGGCGAAGGACGCCCTGACCTGGGCCTGAATCCGCCGGCGGGGGAAGCGGCCGTGAGCCGCGCGCTTTATGCGGACGAGACGCAGTGGTGGGACGGCCCCGCCATGGCCGTGGACATGCTTTTGAAGCGGCCCGGCGTGCGGCGGGCCAAGCTGGCGGCGGCCCGCGGCGCGGTGGACTGGGCGGGCGACGCGGAGGCTCCGGCCTTGCCGGCGGCCTCCGGCGCGGCGGCCTACACCGTTTACGCCTTCGCCGGCCTGCGTGACGTGGAAATCCTGCGCCGCCTGAACCAGATGCCCGACGAAACCCCCTTGGACCTCCTCAGCCAGCCCTTCGCCGTTTATTGCCCCGACATCAAAACTCTGGTGACCGTCAACGATCCCGATTTTTCTCTGGAGGAAGGCCTCGAAAGGCTCGAAAGGCGTGAACAGTGAATCGTGAATGGGAAAAGCCCGAAAATTCCAAGGCTGATAATTTTTCGGCCGTGATTCGTCCGGTTGTGCAGGGCCCCTGTTCACGATTCACGATTCACCATTCACGCCCTTCGCCGCTATGAGCGTCGTCGTCGTCGGCTCCATCGCGCTGGACTCTGTGAAGACGCCCTTCGGCGAGCGCCGCGAGGCCCTGGGCGGGTCGGCCGTCTACTTTTCCTACGCGGCGAGCTTTTTCACCGACGTGCGCCTGGTGGGCGTGGTGGGCCGGGACTTCCCCAAAAAACATCTGGACCTTCTCAAAAAAAGGAAGATCGATCTGTCGGGGCTCCAAACGGTGGACGGGGACACCTTCCGCTGGTCCGGCTTTTACGAGCACGACATGAACCAGGCCAAGACCCTGGAAACGCGGCTGAACGTTTTCGAAAAGTTCCGGCCCGCCCTGCCCGAGAGCCACCGCGACGCGGATTGCGTGTTCCTGGCCAACATAGACCCGGACCTTCAGCTCGACGTCCTGCGCCAGGTGCGGCGGCCCAAGCTGGTGGCGGCCGACACCATGAACCTCTGGATTTCCGCCAAGCGCTCCAGCCTTCTGGAGCTGTGCAAGCGCATCGACATCCTGGTCCTCAACGACGGCGAGGCGCGCCAGCTCACGGGCCAGGCCAGCCTGGTGAAAGCGGGGCGGCGCATTCGTTCCTGGGGGCCCAAGTTCGTGGTCATCAAGAAAGGCGAGCACGGCTCCCTCCTCTTCTCGGGCCGCGACATCTTCATGGCCCCCGCCTACCCCCTGGAGGAGGTCTTCGACCCCACCGGCGCCGGCGACACCTTCGCCGGCGGCTTCATCGGTTATTTGAACAAGTCGGGCAACAAGCTGAAAGACGCCTTCCTGCACCGGGGCCTGTTCCTGGGCACCGTCATGGCGAGCTTCACCGTGGAAAACTTTTCGCTGGACCGTCTCAAGACCGTTTCTCCGAAGGACATTCAAACCCGGCTCCGCCGGCTTCGCAGCATGTCGTCGCCGTTAAACTAGGAGGAACCCATGTCCACCACGCTCACGAGGGAACCCCGGCCGGTCGCGCAGAAAAAAATCGCGGTGGTGGACGACGATCGGTTCATCGCCGACGCGCTGAAGGCCTTGCTGGAGCTGGAAGGTTACGCGGTGGTCACCGCCCACGACGGCCAGGCCGCCCTGGCCGTCCACGCCTCCGAAAAACCGGACCTCATGCTTCTGGACGTCTCCATGCCCATCAAGGACGGCCTCACCGCCTGCCGTGAGATCCGCGCCCGCGACCCGGGCGTGCTCCTCCTCATCATCACCGCCGACAGCGTGCGCGTCAACACCGTGGTCGGCCTGGAGGCCGGCGCCGACGCCTACCTGTCCAAACCGGTGGGAGCGCGGGAACTGACGGCGCGCATCCGGTCCCTCCTGCGGCGGCGGGACGAATAGCGCCGTGGACTGCCCCAAGTGCGCGGGCAAGCTCCAGGAAACCAAGCTCGAGGGCGAAACCCTCGACGTTTGCTTCCTTTGCGAGGGCCTGTGGTTCGACCATAAGGAACTCAACGAAATCATCCGCAAGGACGCCGTCAACTTCAAAACCTGGGCCCTGGACAACGAGGCCTTCGACGCCAAGGAGATCGGCGACGAGCTGGACCTGAACCACAAACGGGGCAAATGCCCGCGCTGCGGCCGCCTCATGGATCAGTCGTCCTTCCGCCGGGGGCTTTGGGTGGACTCCTGCGGGGACGGCCACGGCCTCTGGCTCGACGGCGGCGAGGTGCACAAGCTCCGCAAACGCCGGCTCGTGGAGTTCGTGGACCGCTTCAAGTTCGCCTTTTCGGAGACGGGCTTCCGCACGCTCATAGGGAAATTCAAGGGGCGCTGACCTCCGCCGGCGAACACGCCGGACCGCCATGGCCAAAACGAAAATCCTCGCCGTTGAAGACGACCGCGACATCCTCAAAATCCTCAAATACAACCTGGAAAAAGAAGGTTACGCCGTCCTCACCGCCTCCGACGGGAACGAGGCGGTGGCGCTGTTCCGGCGGGAGAAGCCGCGCCTCGTCCTGCTGGACATCATGCTTCCCAAGGCCGACGGCCTGGAGGTCTGCCGCCTGATCCGCGCCGACGACAAGAAGACCCCCGTGCTCCTCCTCACCGCCAAGAACACCGAGGTGGACAAGATCGTGGGCCTGGAGATGGGCGCCGACGATTACGTCACCAAGCCCTTCTCCGTCCGCGAGGTGATGGCCCGCGTGAAAACGCTCCTCCGCCGGGCCTGGCGCGAGGAGGAGCCCGCCGATTCGCTGGCCGCCGGCTCCCTGGAGATGGACACGGAGAAATACGAGGTGCGCCTGGCGCGCAAGGCGGTGAGCCTCACCACCAAGGAATTCGAACTTCTCAAAACCCTTTGGACCGCCCGCGGACGCGCTCTCACCCGCGACGACCTCTTGGAGAAAGTCTGGGGCGTGGACCGCGCCGCCGACATAGACACCCGCACCGTGGACCAGCACGTGGCGCGCCTGCGGGAGAAGCTGGGTCCGGAGAAAAAGCGCGTCCTCACCGTAAAGAACGTGGGTTACCGGTTTTTGGAAGAGCCGCGATGAGGCGGGACGGAAGGGCCCGGGCCGTTTCCGGTCCAATCGATTTTACCCCGGCCCTCC
>JBQTIM010000039.1:0-5378 GCA_052388135.1 Elusimicrobiota bacterium | reverse complement strand
AGTTCCCTGACGGCGACGGGAGCCGTGACCTTGGCCAGGGATTCCGGTGCGCTCGGCGTCGGCACGGCGGCGCCGAATCCCGCGTTTAAAGCCCACGTGAACGGAACGATGGGAATGACCAACGGCGGCACGGGCGAATTGAAAGTGGGCTATTCTTCGGACGCCGGCGCCCCCGGCTATTACGTGACCTATGCGCCCTAACCCCTTCTTCCTCATCGCGACTTCGATGGTCCTGGCCGCGGGGCCGGCTTATCCCGCCGCGGAAAAAATTCCCGTGGACCTCTACGTGATGAGCCTCTGCCCCTTCGGCGTGCAGGCGGAGAACGCCGTCCTGCCGGCGATGAAGTCCCTGGCGGATCATGCGGAACTGCGGCTCAACTTCATTGTCAGCGAGGCATCGGGAGGCTTCAAAGCCCTCCACGGCCAACCGGAAGTGGAGGAGAACACGCGCCAGCTTTGCGTGGGAAAGCATTTCCCGGACAAGGCCTTCGATTACATTTTGGAGCGGAACAAGCTTTACAGGAACCCCGGCGCCTGGAAAGACGCGGTTCTGAAATCCGGCGCCGACCCTCGGACCGTGGAGGCATGCGTGCAGGGGGATGAGGGGCGGGCCCTATTGTCGGAAAATTTAAAAGCGCACGTGGATAGGAAGGCGTTTTCTTCGCCCACCATCGACATAGCGGGCCGGCCTTACAAGGGGCCCCGGACACGCCGCTCCGTGGCGCTGGCCGTTTGCGCTGCCATTGCGGAAGGCGGCGGCCGAGAGCCGGCCGCCTGCGGCGAAGCGCGGTCCTTGCCCGAGGATCCCGCGCCGCACGCCGCCGCGCCGGCGCCGGACTGTCCCTCCCAGCCGGGTTCGGCTCCCTCCGCCGCGTTTCGGCAGGGGCCGATTTTTTCGCCCGCCGGCCCGCCCAACGTTTTCGAGGTGCGCGTGGTGAAGGACGACCGTTGCCCGGACTGCGAGACGTCCATGGTCAAAACGCTGAAAAGCCGCCATCCGGGCGCCGAAATCAAAATTTTGAAAGCCGGTTCGCGGGAGGGAAAAACCCTGCTGAAAAGGCACGCCGCCGAGGCCCCTCTTTATGTTCTGGCCCGGGGCGTCGAGAAAGAGGGCAATTTCAAACCGCTTCTGGAGGCGGCCCGGTACATTCCCTCGCACGACGAATATTTGGCCGTTCCCCATCCGTCTCCGCGTTTCCAGGCCAGGACGGAACGTGTCCGGTCCCCCGGCCGGTTGGACGTTTTTCTGGAGGCGGCCGCCTCTTCCACTCCCGATACGGCCGCGGAGCTCGTGTCCCTTTTAACCCGCTCGCAGGCGGAAAACCTTACGTTCAGCCTTCATTTCTTGGTCAAGGACGCTCCCGTTGACGGGGCCGGTTTTTCCAAGCGCATCCGGCGGACGCCGCAGTTTCAGGAAAGCGTCCGGCAAGCCTGCCTTTTTCAAGAAGCCCCCATCGCGGCTTACTTCAATTATCTGGATTGCCGGCAGGCGAACGCGGGAGATCCCGCCCGGGCGAAGGCTTGCCTGGCGCCGGAAGGCCCGGTGCAGGCATGCGTTGAAAGCGGAATGGGAGAAGACCTTTTGCTAAAGACCGCGCGCCTGTCCCGGGAACTCAATATCTCCGAGGGCGGCCACGTCCTCTGGGAAAACCAATACGGGCCCTTCGGCTGGCAGGAAGCCGGCTGGCGCGCCTTGTTGGACGGCAAAATTTGAGCGGCAAGATCGGAGCCATGAATGCCATTGAATGACCGGGCATATTCCGGATACGGCGGGTTCACCCGCCGTCCCAATATTTTGCGAAGGTCCTGGGTCCCCGCCTTGGCGCTGTTGTGCTTTTCGGCCGCGGCCGCGCGGGCCCTTACTCTAACCATCACGGACCCTCCCAACGGGTCCACCGTGGACAACACCGTCACGCTCCGCACCACGGCCTCGGGCGGTTCTCCGCCGTGGGTAAAATATTACAGGAACGGATCCTGCTCCCTCTCCGGGGCGACCCAGCTCCCCGGCTTTTCTCAGGTCCCGGCGCCCTACGATTACAGTTGGAACACCGTCCCTTTTTCCAACGGCACCTACACCATCATCGTGCAGGCGAGCACCGGCGAAACCGGCTGCACGGTCCTTTACGTGGCTCACTCGGCGCCCGCCATCACCGTTCAGCCGAAAACCCAGAACGTCAGCGTAGGACAAACCGCAACCTTTACCGTTTCGGCGACGGGGACCCTCCCTTTGAGCTATCAATGGAGGAAGAACGGCGGCAACATTTCCGGCGCCACGGGCGCCTCTTACACCACGGCGGCGGTCACCCTCGCCAACAGCGGAGAGCTCTACAGCGTCGTGGTTTCCAACAGCCTGGGCTCCGCCACCAGCGTGTCGGCCGAGCTGAGGGTGTGGGCCTGGCCGGCCATCACATGGACCGATGCCATTTCCGGGGGGGCGACTCCCATCCGTGCGGTCCATATCAACGAGTTGAGGACGGCCATTGACGAGCGGCGCGTCAACTTCGGGCTGGGAGCCTATCCGTGGACGGACGCCGTTTCCGCCGGCTCGACGCGCATCCGCAAGGCCCACATGGACGAGCTGCGGTCCGCCATCAATCAAGTACGCTCTAACTACAGCGACAATTGCGGCGGGATGCCGGGACCCTTTTCGTTCACCGATCCCGCCATCACGGCGGGGGCCACGCTGGTGCGGGGCCTGCACATCACGGAGGTGCGGCAGGCCGTGGACGGCATCACCGCCATGTGCCAGGGCTGCTGCGGCACCTGCCGCAAGTGCGATGGGACCGGCTGCGTCAACCAGACTTCCGCCGAAGACGCTTGGAACGATTGCGCGCCCTCCGGGCCGCCCAGCTGCCGGACGGGGGATTGCGACGGCGCCGGCGGATGCGAAACCATTCCGGCCGTGACCTGCTACAAGGACGAAGACGGCGACGGCTACGGAAGCGCCACGGCGTCGCTCCAGTTCTGCGGATCCTGCGGAACCGACCCGAACACAGGCATTTCTTACATCGCGGACAACACGGACTGTTACGACGCGGACCCCGACGCCTTCCCCCGATCGGCCGACGCCAAGCCCGGGCAGACCGGCTATTTTTGGACCCATCGCGGAGACGGATCGTTCGACTACAACTGCGCCGACGACGACGCCAATGGGGATCCCTCGGATAAATATCCGGGCGACAATTGCGTGACTTTGTGGGATGGAGGGTGCGATACGGGCGATCCCAGCTGCATCACCGGCAGGGCCGGGTATGTGGGCGCGGTCCCCGCCTGCGGCGCCAGCGCGGATTTCGTCACGATCCCGTTCGGATGCGGTTTCGCGTCTCCCGGGTCGAACTCATGCACGGACAACGGCGGCAACCCGGTCGATTTCCAAGGTTGCCCGAACGTCTTCAACCGCCAAATGCTTTGCCGGTGAGGACGAGGCGGAGCGGGTTGCGTAACGGCTGGATTGCCGCCGGCCGGTTGGAACGAGCCGAGGAGAGGAGCTGAACTCAAAGATATGCCGTCCCTGCGAAGTCATCCGCTCCTGAAGCGCCTGATGCGCGGCTTGTTGGCCGCGTCCCTCTCGGCTTTTGTCTGCGCGGGATCCGGATTGGCCTTCGACATGACGGGCGCGACCCATCGCGTGACCCGCGACGACGTGAACCAGGGCGGGGATAGGCTTTCAGGCGGCGGATTCCTGTTGAACGGGTCTCTCGGCGCCTTGGACACGGTTCCCCTGGCCGGCGCCTTCGGCGTGCAGACCGGCTTGATGAATATTTTTTACTACCCCCAAACCATCCTGGACGTCGCGGCAAGCCCTCTCGGGAACATTGATCCGGGTCCGAACACCGCCCGCCTGGATTTGACGTGGACGGCGCCGGGCGCGGAAGTCCTCCTTTCCCGGCCGGCCGCGGCCTACGTCATCAAGTATTCGACGCGGCCCATGACGACCCAGGCCCAGTTCGAGGCGGCCTCGACGTTTTCTCCGGCGCCGGCGCCCGCCGCGCCCGGCTCCCCTCAGACCCAAATCCTCTCCGGCCTGCTCGCCAACACCAGCTACTACGCGGCGGTGGAGGCCGAAGACTCCGGCGGCAACCGCGGGTTCCTGTCCTTGGGAGCCTCCGTAACGCCCGCCGTGACCCTGACGCCGGTGCCTTACAACGTTTTCGTGGCGGACGTGAGGTCCGGGCTGGTGGAGATCCGCTGGGACACGGGCAACCCCTACGCCGGTTTGCCTGTGAAATATCAGGCCGTGATCGCCGAAACGCCGGATTTCACCGTCAACCCGACCACGCACACTTTCTTTTCCTCGGTCACGCAGGCCACGGGCACGGTCTTCACGGGCTTAACGACGGGGATCAACTATTACATGCAGGTGCGCTCTTTTAACCGACTGAACGTGCCGTCGGGTTGGGCCGTCATCCCTTCCACGCAGACTCGGGTCGTTCCGCCCACCGCCCTGGCCTTCACCGGCGTCGGCGTGGACCGCGTGACGGCCAACTGGACGGCCAACGACGACCCCGCCCGCTCCACGTACCACTTGCACGTGGACGACAACGGGGATTTCGAGCCCGTCTTGGCCGAGATGCTCGGCGTTCCGGGGACCTCCGCCATGGTCACTCAAGACGGCGGCTACAACGGCACGGGTTCCCTGGACCACAACACCACCTATTATTTCCAGGTTCGGACCGTCGTGGGCGGCGTGCCGTCCCTGTGGACGCCCTTGGGCTCCACCATGACCGCGGTGTATCCCATCGACATCGCTTCCGCCGAGATCCACGCCTCCAGCGCCGCCCTGGTTTGGCCCGACCCTCAAAATTTCAACAACCTGCCCATTCGTTATCGGGCCGACGCTTCCACCACGGCGGCGTTCTCCGCACCCCTGGCGGAACGGCTGTTCGTGGATTCGGGCGTCGTGCCGGGCGCGACGCACGCCTCCACGTTCACGGCCTTGACGCCCAACACGACTTACTATTTCCGGGTCTCGGCCCTCAACGGCCTCGACGTTCCCTCGGCCCCCGACGTCCTGGGACCGCTGGCCACCGATCCCGTGGCGCCGGACGCGGCCGTTTTTCAGAACGTCGGCCGCACCACTCTTGAGATTCGCTGGGCCGAAGGCTTGATCGCTCCCGACAATCCGACGGCGGCCACGCGCTACGAGATCCACCTGGCGGCGGACGATCCGACTTTCGCCGCCGTCACCGCCTCCACGGTGACGCCGCCTTCGGCGGGCAATCCCAAGGTGTTCGCTTTCGAGGGGCTTTTGGCCAACACCACGTATTACGCCCGCATCCGCGCCAAGGCCCATTCGGGACCGGCCAACGACAGCGGCTACCTCGTCCTGGGGTCCACCGTGACCCAGGCCGCGGACCCGCAGAACCTCCGGTTCTCGA
>JBQTIM010000038.1:0-2757 GCA_052388135.1 Elusimicrobiota bacterium | reverse complement strand
TATTGATGCCTGCATAAATTATGTCCTATTTGGGAGGCCCAGATTTGAGGCGATTTCGAGGCGCGAGGAGGGCGCAGAGCTGTCGCTCTGTAACCGACGAGCAACGAAGAAATCGCCCGAAGATGGGCCTCCCCGAAGGGCCGGGGCGCTTTTGGGCGGCGGCTGCGTCGCTCGTCGCGTAAATAGCTACAGCTATGCGCGCTCCTCGGCTCCTTGCCGGCGCTCCAAAATCACCCCGGCCAAATAGGTCATAATTTATGCAGGCATCAATAAACCCGGATTCCCCGGTCGGGCGCGAGGACCGAGACGGAAAAGCCGGAAATTTTACGAGACTCATCTCATAAATCCGTTCGCCCTGAGCCTGTCGAAGGGCGGACAACCCCCGCTTCGACGGTCGCCGTTCATGCTTCGATCAGCTCAGCACGAACGGCTGGTATTTATGAGATGATTAGGAAGCAAAAAAGCGAGAGCGCAGCCCGATCTACGGCCGAACTTTTTTGTGAAGGAAAAAGCCCCGGATTTTACGTCGCAGCCCGCGATCCGACCGGGGAATTCGGGTAAAGCAGGAAAGGCCGGGCCCGCCGGCGGAAGTCCCTCAGCGGTTTTTCCCAGGACCGCGCCAGCGCCGCGAGGTCGGCGCCCGTCTCCACGGCCCGCCGGCACGACTCTCCCCCGCAGAGAATGTCCATGGGGAGCTTCACCGTCTCGAACTCGTAGGGCGGCGGCTTCCACTGAAAATCCCGCGGGTGGAGGCGGCGGACGGTCTGCAAGAAAGACAACCCGGTTAGATAAGGCCGGAACGCCCGACGGTCCGTCACGTGGAGCTGGACGCCGTGGCAAGTTCGGCCCGCCCACTTGATGAACGTGGGCAGGAAAGAGCAGGGCCGAAAGCGGACGCCGGGAAGCTTTTGGGCCGTCAGCTCCGCGGCCAGAACGTCGGGCCGGATGAAAGGCGCGCCGGCGATCTCGAAGGGCCGCGTGGTGCCCCGGCCCTCGGACAAGTTCGTGGCCTCCAGCAGGCACATGCCGGCGTAAACGGCCGCCGTGTCCAGAGTGGGCATGTTGGGGGAAGGCAGAACCCAGGGCAGGCCGGTTTCGTCGATCCATTGCCGGCGCCGCCAACCGCGCGCGGGGACCACCGTGAGGTCGCAGTTCCAGCCGCAAAGGGCGTTGAGGTAAAGCGCCAACTCGCCGCAGGTCATTCCGTGCCGCACGGGGATGGGGTGAAGCCCCACGAAAGAGGCGAAAGCCGGGTCCGGAATGTTTCCTTCCACCGCTTCGCCGCCCAGGGGGTTGGGCCGGTCCAGGACCACGAAGGGAACTTTGGCCCTCGCGGCGGCTTCCATGGCCAGGGCCATGGTCCAAATGAAAGTGTAATAACGGACGCCGATGTCTTGAAGGTCGAAGACCAACGCGTCCAAATTCTTCAGCGCCTCCGGCGACGGCGCCCGCTTTTCCCCGTACAGACTGTGAACCGGCGTTCCGGGTTTTTTCTCCGTCCCCACGTGGACTTGATCCTGCAAAGTTCCGGCCAGGCCATGCTCCGGCGCGAAAAGGGCCGCGATTTTGAATCCCTTCCTCTCCAGCGCGGGAACCGCCGGCTCCAAATCCCGCGTCACCGAAGCTTGGTGGACGATGAGCCCCAGCCTCTTCCCGCGCCACTTTCGCCATTCCAGGAAAACATCCAGACCTGGCTTAACGCGCATTGTCATAAGTCAACGGCGTGAATCGTGAATGGTGAATGGTGAATAGGGACGTCAAAACTTCGAGGCGTGGGCCGGGCTTTTCCGATTCACTATTCACGTTTTTCTCACCCCGCGTAAGCCAACGACGTGAATCGTGAATGGTGAATAGGGACTTCAAAATCCCGCGGGCGTGGGCCGGGCTTTTCCGATTCACTATTCACGATTCACCATTCACGCCTTTCTTTTTCCGGCTCACTTGCCCTGCCTCTGCCGGAACGCTTCCTGCAGGAAAATCCCGGCCGCCACGGCCACGTTGAGGGACTCCACCGGTTCCCGCATGGGGATCCGCACGGTATCCAGGGCCGCCGGACCTCCCTCCAGTCCGCCGCCCTCGGAGCCCAGCACGAGGCAGGAAGGCCGCGTCCAATCCCAATCCTTGTAATCGGTTTTACCCCGTGGATCCGCCGCCGCGCAGATCACCCCCGCCGCGTCGAAGGCGGAAAAAACGTCCTCAAAAGAAGGAACGGACAGGGCGGGCAACCGCAAGGCGCTTCCGGCGGAAGCGCGCAGGGTCTTCGGCCCCAGCAGGTCGGCGCCCCCGGAAAGGGCGAAAACCGCGTGGGCGCCGCAAGCCTCGGCCGCGCGCAAAACGGCGCCGGCGTTTTGGGGAAGCTGCAGGCGGTCCAGCAGGACGAACAGGGGCGGCGACGACCGTTGAAGCACCGAAGGGAAATCCCAAACCGGCCGCTCCGCCAGGACGACGATGCCCGGCGGCGTCCTCAGATCCGACACGAAAGACATCACCTGGTCGTCCAGCGCCGTCGGCGCCGCGCCGGCCGCCTTCAAACGATCCAGCAGGCCGGCGTGAAGACCCGCGGCGAAGGCGCCGGTATAAAAAATTTCTTTTGGTTTTAGAGGAGACCGGAAGATTTCCTCCGCTAGGCGGGGGCCCTCCAGAAAGATCAGGGATTTGTCGGCGCCGTCTCGTATCTCTTTCAGGCGGCGGGCGGCGGGATGGCTGCGCGCGCGGACGGCGGGGGGCAATGTACGGGGCGGGCGGGGCCGGCGTGTC
>JBQTIM010000037.1:0-6554 GCA_052388135.1 Elusimicrobiota bacterium | reverse complement strand
CCTGATCACCTCCAGCGTCAGCATGGTGCTGGCCCTCGCCGCCAGCCAGGCCGCCGACCGGCGGAAGTTTTCCAAATACATGCTCGTCACCCTGGGCCTGGGTCTTCTCTTCCTTGGAATCAAGGCTTTCGAATACCACCACAAGATCCACGCGGGGCTCACCATCTCCTCCAGCCTGTTCGGCTCGTTCTATTTCACCATGACGGGCCTCCACGCCCTGCACGTCATCGGCGGCTTGATTTTCAACGCCTACATCCTTATCATGGGACGGAGAGGCGCCTACGATTCGAGGAGCCATGAGCGCGTGGAATACGCGGGCCTGTATTGGCACTTCGTGGACCTGGTGTGGGTGATCCTCTTTCCGTTGTTCTATTTGGTATGACGACCCGCGGCGGCCACACGACGGTCAAAACGTATTTGATGGTTTTCGGCGGCCTCCTGCTGCTGACGGCCTGCACGGTGGGCTTGTCCTACGCGCATTTGCCGTTGAAGATAGGCATCGGGCTGGCGTTCCTCATCGCGCTCCTGAAATGCGCGCTCATCATGGCTTTTTTCATGCACATGCGGTCCGAGCCCAAGGCCATCCACGCCGTTTTCTTCACGGCGCTTTTCCTGGCTTTGTTCCTGGGCGTTTACCTCCTGCCCGACATCGCGTTCACGAATTAGAACGCCGCGACCGGCCGCCGCTTGCCGGCGGGCCGCCGATGAATTTTATGTCCTCTCTCACGCGTTTCAAGATGCGCGCCGCCGTCGCGCTGTTCCCGGCGCTGGCGCTCCTGCCCGCCGCGGCGCAAGCCTGCACGGTCTGCTTCGGGGAAGATCCTTCTTCGGGCCTGGCCCGGGGTTTTTATTGGGGGGTCGTGTTCTTGCTGGCCTTGCCCTTCACTTTGTTCGGGGTGCTGGCGGGCTTGGTGGTTTACCACAGCCGTAAGAACCGCGGGCGGATGGCGGAGGGCGCGTGATGGAATCCGCCCCGCGCCGTCTCGCCGCCGGCCTGGCCGCGGCGTCCTGGGGATTGATCCTCCTGGGCGGCCTGGTCACGAGCACCCATTCCGGCTTGGCCGTGCCCGATTGGCCGCTCTCCTACGGACGCCTCATGCCGCCCATGGTGGGCGGCATCCTCTTCGAGCACGGCCACCGCCTGGCGGCCGCGTTCGTGGGTTTCCTGACCATCGTTGTCGCCGTGATCTTCCAATGGAAGGAGCCCCGGCCCTGGGTTCGGCGCGCGGCGTGGGCGGCCCTGGCGCTGGTGGTTCTGCAGGGAGTCCTCGGCGGCATCACGGTCCTTTTCCGCCTGCCCAAGCCCGTCTCCATCGCCCACGGATGCCTTGCCCAGACGTTCTTTTGCTTGACGCTGGCTTTGGCGGCGTGGACGTCTCCCCTTTGGAAGCGGGTGGCCCCCATGGAGCCCGGGGGGGAGGGCCTCGCGTCCTTGCGCGGCATGAGCGCGGGCCTGTTCGCGGCGGCCTACGTTCAATTGGTTTTGGGAGCGGTTTTGCGCCACACCGGTTGGGGCCTGCCCCTGCACGTGGCGGGAGCGTTCGCCGCGGCGGCGTTCGTTTTTGGGATCTTCGGCCGCGTTTGGCTGGCGCCCCGGGCGCCCGGGGTTTTGCGTTTTCTGGCGGGAGCGCTGATGGCGGCTCTCGTCGTTCAGGCAAGCCTCGGTCTGACGGCCTACGTCCTGTTGTCTCGAAGCGCCGCCTCGGCCGCCCTGACCGCGGCGGCGGCCACGGCCCACGTGGGCGTGGGAGCTTTGTTCCTGGGCCTCTCGGCCCTGACGGCCTTGTGGGCTTGGAAACTGACGCCGCCCGGCGCGCGCGCCCCGCGGCCGTCGGCGAAATGGCGGGATTACTTCACCCTGACGAAGCCCGGCATCAGCTTCATGACGGGCGTCACGGCTTTGGCGGGTTTCGTGCTGGGGTCCCGGGGCGAGCTGGATTTCACGCGGCTCTTCCACACGGTGACGGGAACGTTTTTGGTCTCCGCGGGCGCCTGCGCCCTCAACATGCTTTTGGAAATAGACGTGGACGCGCGCATGCGGCGGACGGAGGGGAGGCCCTTGCCGGCCGGGCGTCTGAAGCCGGGGGAGGCCCTCTTGTTCGGCTCCCTGCTGGCGGCGGGCGGCTTGGTTTACCTGGCGGGCTGGGTGAACCTGCTGACGGCGTTCCTGGCGGGCGTGACGCTGAGCCTCTACCTGTATCTCTACACCCCGCTCAAGAAAATTTCCGCCTTGTGCACGCTGGTGGGCGCCGTGGCGGGGGCTCTGCCTCCCGTTCTGGGTTGGACCGCCGCGGCGGGCTCGCCGGGAGCCGGCGCTTGGGCCTTGTTCGCCATTTTGTTTTTCTGGCAGTTCCCGCACTTCTTCGCCCTGGCCTGGATGTACAAGGACGATTACGCCCGGGCGGGGCTGTCCATGCTGCCGGCGGCCGACGGGCAGAGGACGGGGGCCAAAATTCTTCTCAACAGCCTGGCCCTGTTGTCCGCCAGCCTGGTGCCGGCGCTGTTGGGCCTGGCCGGCGACGTTTATTCGGCGGCGGCCCTGGTTCTGGGCGCCGGGCTCCTGGCCGCCGGCTGGCTGTTCTTCCGCGATCCCTCTCTCCTCCGCGCGCGGCGGCTCTTTTTCGCGTCCATCCTCTACATCCCCCTGCTCATCGCCTTCCTGGTCTTCGACGGCGGCCCGCGGTTTTGATGGCCGACTTCGCCGTCGAGATCGAAAATTTGGAACATGTCTATCCGCCTTCGCGGCGGGCCCTGGCGGGCTTGAGCTTCCGCGTTCGTCCCGGGGAAATCTTCGGCCTTCTCGGTCCCAACGGCGGCGGCAAGACCACGCTGTTCCGCATCCTGTCCACGGCTTTGCGGCCTTCGGGCGGCCTGGCGCGCGTGTTCGGCGCCGACGCCGCCGAGGAACCGGCCCGCGTGCGGGAAAAGATCGGCGTGGTCTTCCAGCATCCCAGCCTGGACAAGAAACTGACGGTCCGCGAGAACCTCATGCACCAAGGCCACCTTTACGGACTGCGGGGGGAGGAGCTTCGCCGGCGAAGCGAGGAGCTTCTGTCCGCTTTCGGCGTGGCCGACCGGGCCGGCGACAAAGTGGAGGTTCTGTCGGGGGGCCTGCAGCGCCGCGTGGAGGCGGCCAAGGGGCTTCTGCACAAGCCGGCGCTCCTCCTGTTGGACGAGCCCAGCGCCGGCCTGGACCCGGCGGCCCGGCGCGATTTGTGGAAGGGCCTGCGGGCTTTGAAAGCCGGCGGGGTCACAGTGCTTTTGACGACGCATCTGATGGAAGAGGCGGAAGCCTGCGACCGCTTGGCCCTCTTGGACCGGGGCCGCCTGGTGGCCGAGGGGACGCCCGAGGATTTGAAGAAGAGCATCGGCGGAGACGTGATCATCGTGCGGGCGCGCGATCCGGAGGACCTGCGCGAGAAAATCGCCGCCGCCTTCGGCGGCCCCGTCCATTCGACGGACGGCGTCTTGCGCCTGGAAAGGCCGGAGGGCCACGCTTTCATCCCGAAATTGGTGGAGGCTTTCCCGGGCCGCGTGGATTCCGTGACGCTGGGCAAGCCCACCTTGGAGGACGTCTTCATCCGCCTCACGGGCCGGGGATTCGCCGAAGGCGGGGAGAAATAACATGGCGCGCGGCTGGCTGGCGTCGGCGACTCTTTTCCGGCGGGAGGTCGTCCGGTTCCTCCGGCAGCCTTCGCGCGTGGTCGGCGCCTTGGCGACGCCTCTGGTGTTCTGGTTCCTCATCGGTTCGGGCGTGGGGCGGTCTTTCCAGGGCTCCGACGGGACGGGGATGAGCTACATGCAGTATTTCTTCCCGGGCGCTCTGGCCATGATCGTCCTGTTCACGGCGATCTTCTCCACGATCTCCATCATCGAAGACCGGCGCGAGGGCTTTCTCCAGGCGGTGCTGGTGTCGCCGGCGCCGCGCTGGGCGCTGGTCCTCGGCAAACTGGCGGGCGGAGCCGCCTTGGCGGCGGGCCAGGCCGCGCTTTTTCTCCTGCTGGCGCCCCTGGCGGGATTGAGCCCCGCGCCCGGAGGACTGCTTTACGCGGCGGCGGCGCTTCTCCTCATGGCCTTCGGCCTCACGGGCCTCGGTTTCCTTCTGGCCTGGCGGTCCGACTCCGTGCAGGGATTCCAGTCCATCATGAACCTTTTCCTGTTCCCCATGTGGTTCCTGTCGGGAGCGCTCTTCCCGGCGGCGGGCGCGCCGCCCTGGATGCGGGCCGTCATGGCGGCGAACCCGCTGAGCTACGGCGTCTCCGCCCTGCAGAAAGGATTGCTCGGCGAAGGGGCCGCCTCCGCCGGACCGGGCGCCGCTGTCTGCCTGGCGGTGATCGCCGCCTTCGCGGCGGCGATGTTTTTCTTGTCCGTGCGGACGGCCGGAGGGCGGCGTGCCGCCCGAGCCTAGCCTGCCGGCGGCCCAGCGCGTCCACCGGCGCCTGGGTCTTCTTCTGGCGGCGGTCTTTTTGGCGTTCGTCGCCGGCCGGGTGGCCTTTGAAAAATGGCGCGGCGGCCGCGCCGCTCCCCGCGCGTACGGAACGGTGCCTGAGTTTTCGCTCACGAACCAAAAGGGAGAGGCCGTGGGCCTCGACGATCTGCGCGGCCGTCCCTGGGTGGCGAGCTTCATTTTCACGCGCTGCCAGGGCCCCTGCCCCTTGATCACGGCCCGCATGGCGGAGCTGGACAAGGAGTTCCGCGGCGAGCCGCGCCCGCGCTTCGTCTCTTTCTCCGTCGATCCCGCTCACGACACGCCCGCCGTCTTGGCCGCTTACGCCGCGCGCCACGGCGCGAGCGACGGCTGGCATTTTCTGACGGGGAAAACGGAGGCGGTGCACGAGCTGGTGCGGGAGGGTTTCCGGCTGGCCCTGCAAGAGAACGAGGGCGCCCGGCCGGGAGACGAGGTGACCCACAGCCTCCATTTCGCTCTGGTGGGTCCCGAGGGCCGCATCCGCGGCTACTACGGCAGCGCCGACCCGGCCGAGCGGGAACGCCTGCGCCGCGACCTGCGCGCTCTGCTGTGATGGAGCTCAGCCGGCTTCCCGCCATCAACGCCGCCCTCAACGGCGCCAGCGCTCTTTTCCTGGCGGCGGGCTACATGTTCATCAAGCGCCGCTCCATTTTGGCGCATAAGATCTGCATGGGAGCGGCCCTGGCCGTCTCCGCCGTGTTCCTCGCCTCCTACCTTTATTACCACGCCCACGTCGGCGCCACCCGCTTTTCCGGCACGGGCTGGATCCGCCCCGTCTATTTCACCATCCTCGTCTCCCACACGATTTTGGCCACGGCCATCCTGCCGCTGATCCTGGCGACTTTCTATCGCGCCTGGCGGGCGCAGTGGGAGCGCCACGTCCGTCTCGCCCGCTGGACCTGGCCCCTGTGGATGTACGTCTCCATCACCGGCGTGGTCATTTACCTGATGCTCTATAAGCTGTCCCCGCCCGCGGCGGCGGCGGAAGGCGCGGGCGTCCGCGTGGAGAATGCGTTTCCGGCCCTGCGCTTCGAGCTTCCCTTGTTCCTGGCGGCGCCGCCCGACGGAACGGACCGGCTTTTCGTGGCCGAGCAGGACGGCCGCGTGTGGCGGTTCGACAACCGGCCGGACGCGGCCGAAAAAAGCCTCGTGCTGGACATTTCGAAGAAGGTGCGGCGCGTCCACAACGAAGAGGGATTGCTGGGGTTGGCTTTCCATCCCAAGTTCAAGGAGAACGGGCGGATGTACATCCACTATTCCGCCGGGACCCCCCGCCGCAACGTGCTTTCCTTTTTCCTCTTGGACCGCCGCCGCGAAACGGCGGACCCCGCGTCGGAGGAGATCGTCCTGGAGGTGGAGCAGCCCTACGGCAACCACAACGGCGGCATGATCGCCTTCGGCTCCGACGGTTATTTGTACGTCGCCCTGGGAGACGGCGGCGCGGCGGGCGACCCGCACGGCCACGGGCAAAACAAAAATTCCCTTCTGGGAAAAATCCTCCGCCTGGACGCGGACCGCCGCGACCCCGGTCGGGCCTACGCCGTTCCGCCGGACAACCCCTTCGCGGGCGAACCCGGTGCGCGGGGGGAAATCTGGGCCCTGGGTTTGCGCAACCCGTGGCGTTTCTCCTTCGACCGCGAGACCGGAAACCTTTGGGCCGGCGACGTGGGGCAGGACAAGTGGGAAGAGGTCGACGTGATCCTCAGGGGCGGCAATTACGGCTGGAACTGCCGGGAGGGAAGGCACCCGTTCCGGCCCTGCGCTGACGGCGATTTCGCCGAGCCCGCGGCCGAGCACGGCCGCGAAGAAGCCCAGTCCGTCACAGGCGGCTACGTTTACCGGGGGGAAAAAATTCCTTGGCTGGCGGGCCGCTACGTCTACGGCGATTTCATGACCGGCAACATCTGGGCCCTGCGCGAAGGGTCGGCGCCCCGCCTCATCGCCCGGGGCGAGCTGATCTCCAGTTTCGGCGAGGACGCGGACGGCGAGATTTATTTTTGCTCCTTCAACGGTTCCCTCCACGCGCTGCGGCCGGAAAGGGCTCCCTAATTTTGATATCATTTAAAGGCGCCGGCGCTTTTTCAGG
>JBQTIM010000036.1:0-9566 GCA_052388135.1 Elusimicrobiota bacterium | reverse complement strand
GCGAAAAGTTTTCCCGTCCGGCCCGTGCCGGTCTGGATCTCGTCGAACATCAGGAGGAGGTCGTGCCGCCGGCAGAGGGCGCGGAGGCCGCGGAAGAAGGCCGCTTCGGCCGTGCGCACGCCGCCCTCGCCTTGGACGGGTTCCACCAGGACGGCGCAGGTTTTGTCGGTGAGAGCGCGTTCCGCCGAGGCCAGGTCGCCGAAGTCCGCCGCCGGAAAACCCTCGGGCAGGGGGCCGAAGCCCTTGTGCATTTTTTCCTGCGCCGTGGCGGCCAGGGTGGCCAGGGTGCGGCCGTGAAAGGAATTTCGGAACACGATGATCTCGTGGCGGGGCCCCGCCGGGCCGGGGTTTCTTTCGCCGAAGCGCCGCGCCAGCTTGATGGCGCATTCGTTGGCTTCCGCCCCGGAGTTGCAGAAAAAAATCTTCCCGCCGAAGGTCCGCTTGGAAAGTTCGCGGCCCAGCTTGAGCTGGGGTTCGGTGAAGTAAATGTTGGAGGTGTGCACCAGCCGCCTGATTTGGTCCGACACGGCCCGGGCCACGCGCGCGTCCGCGTGCCCGAGCCCGCAGACGGCCAGGCCCGAAAAGAAATCCAAATAGCGCCGGCCGTTGTCGTCCCAGAGCCAGGAGCCTTTGCCGCGCACGAAGGTCACCGGCTGGCGCCGGTAGGTGTGGAACAAATAAGGCGATTCGGGGTATTGCGGTTTGGGGTCTTTCACGGCAGGAGGCGCGTTCCCTTCATGGCGGCCAAACCCGCCCGGCCGTCCAGGATGTCCACCTCGCCCACGCCCCGGCCCAGGGCCGCGGCGCAGGACAGGACTTTGGGGATCATGCCGCCGCTGATGGTCTTGCGACGGATGAGCGCCGCCGCGTCCCGCCGCCGCAAAAGGGGAATGGTTTTTCCGTCGGCGTCCAGGACGCCCGGCGTGTCCGTCATGAAGACCAGCCGGGCGGCTTTGAGCGACACGGCCAAGGCGGCGGCGGCCTCGTCGGCGTTGACGTTCAGGGGGCGAAGGCGCGCGTCGGAGGCCACGGGCGAGACCACGGGAAGGAATCCGGCCTTGAGCAGCGTTTTGAGAACGGCGGGGAACACGCGCGCCGGTTCGCCCACGCGGCCCAACCCGCGCACCGGCCGGGCCAGCAGGAGCCGGGCGTCGCGGCCCGACAGGCCCACGGCCCGCGCTCCGAAGGATGTCAAATCCGCCGCCAGGCCCTTGTTCACCTGGCCGGACAGCACCTGCTCCACGACGGCCATGGCGGCTTCGTCCGTCACGCGCCGGCCGCGCACGAAAACGGGCTTGACGTTCCGGCCGGCCAAGGCCGCGTTGATCTCCGGCCCGCCGCCGTGCACCAGCACCAGCGGTTTCCGCCGCGACAGCGCCGCGGCTTGGCGCAGGAACTCCCGCCGCGCCTTCGCGTCGGACAGGAGGCTGCCTCCGAATTTGACCACCCATTCGCCGGCCATAGGCCGTTAATATACAAAATGCGCCGGCGAGGTCACGCCGCGGCGGGCTTGAGCCGGAAGAAGGACAGGACGCTGTCCCCGTAAACGTTGCGGCGGAAAAGCTCCAGCGCGGGCGGGGCGGCGTCCAGGGACTCTTTCTTGTGGTGCTGGGCGATGATCCAAGTGTCCGGGCCCGCCAGGCCGGCCTCGAGGATCCGTGACAGCGTGGGAACCGTGAGGGCCAGAGGGTTTTTGCTCTCGTCCTTGTAGGGCGGGCCCAGGAAGATGAGGTCGAAGGTCCGCCCGCCCAGCCAGAGCAGGTTTTGGGTGGCGTCTCCCCGGCGGATTTCGGCCCGGTCGAGAAAGCGCATGTCCTCGGTGTTGCGCTGGATGCGCTGGAGGGAGGTCTTGTCGATGTCCACGAAGACCGCGCGGCTCGCTCCGTTGGACAGCGCCTCCAGGCCCACGGTGCCGATGCCGGCGTAAAGGTCCAGGAACGCGGTTCCGCCGATCCTGGGCCGGAGTATGTCGAAGAGCGATTTGCGGATCCGCGCCAGGATGGGGCGCACCTCGTAGCCTTTCGGACGGCTTTTCAGCTTGCGTCCCCGGGCGGAGCCGGATTGTATCCTCACGGGCGATCCTCCTTTTGCCGGAATTCGGCCGGCGCCGGCAGATTCGGGTTCAAAGCCGCTGCCCGAACGAAGGCGGCCCGGGCTTCTTCCCGTTTTCCCAGCAGGTTCAAAACGAGGCCCATGTTGTAATGCGCCTCGGCCAGTCCCGGCCGCAGGGCGGCGGCTCCCCGCAGGTGGTCCAAGGCTTCCTCCAGGCGGCCGGATCGCGCCAAGGCGCTCCCGAGGTTCGCGCGGGCTTCGACGAAATCCGGTTCGCCTTACAAAGCCCGGCGGAAATGAAGAGCGGCTTCCTCCGGCTTCCCTTGGGACATGAGCCACGTCCCCAGGTTGTTGTGGGCGCGGGAATACTCGGGCGCCAGCGCCAGCGCCTTGCGGAAATGAGCCGCGGCCTCGCCGCCGCGCCCTTCCATCAAAAGCGTGTAGCCGATGTTGTCGTAAATCTCCGCGCTCTCCCCGCCGATGTCCAGGGCCCGCTGAAACTGTTCCCGGGCTTCCTCCCAGCGCGCCGTCTCGGCCAAGCTGAGGCCCAAGTTCAACCGGCCCTTGCGGGAACCGGGGTCTAGCGACACGGCCCGCCGCCACAGCGTTTCCGAGCTTTGCCAAACGGCGCTCTGCCGCCACGCGAGGGCCGCCAGAAGGACACGCGCCGCCGACGCCGCGGCAAGGGCGGTTCGGCGGAGAGCGGCTGGCTTTCTCTCCGTCCACCAAAGGCCCGCCCCGGCGCCCGCCAGGAGCGCCCAGGGAAGCGACGCCAAATAGGTGTAGCGGTCGGCCGCGAACTGGATGCCGCTTTGAAAAACGCCCGAGACCGGCGCCAAAAAAACCAGGTAGCCGGCCCACGCCGCCGCCCAGGCGGGCCGGCGCCGGCGCTCCCGAAACGCCAGCCAGCTCGCGCCCAGGACGAAGACGCCCGAGGCCAGGAACGGCCAGCGCCAGAGCTCGAACCGGTCCAGCTCGTAAAGCGGCGACAGGCCGAAAGGAAATATCGTCTTGCCCAGGTAGAAGACCGCGCCGAAGCACGCCTGCAGGAGCCGCGCCGCGGCGCCGTGCGCTTCCCAGGCGACCACGGCTCCGGCGCTTTTCTGAGCCGCCGCCGCGGCCGCCATGACCGGCAGGGACAAAAGGAAAAAGGGAATTTTCTCCAGCCAGACCCGCCGCGCCGCCCCGCCCGCGGTCTGAATCCTGCGCAGAGGATAAAAATCCAGGATGAGGAATATCACCGGCAGCACCATGCCGATGGCCTTGGCCGTCAGCGACGCGGCGAAAAGGCCCAGGCAGGCCCAATACCACGGCCCCGCCCGGCGGTTTCCGTCGGCGTGCCGCAGATAAGCCAGGGACGACAGCAAGATGAACAGCCCCGAGAGAACGTCGCGGCGTTCCGTGATCCAAGCCACGGATTCCACCCGCAAGGGATGAAGGGCGAAAACGAGAGCCGCCAGGCCGGCCGCCGCGGCCAGGGCCGCGGGCCGCGCCCGCCACAAGGCCGGCTTCGCGCGCGCCAGCAAACCGACGGCCAGCCGGTGGAAGACCGCCGCGCCGGCGGTGTGCAGCAACAGGTTGGCCAGATGATAGCCCGCCGGGTTCAGCCCCCACAAGGCGCGGTCCCAAGCGTAGCTCGCCCAGGTGAGAGGCATCCAATGGCCCATGTGGAAAGCCGTGAGCATCCAGCCCCAGTCGGGCCAGTCGGGCCCGAAGAAAACGGGGTTTTCCGTCAGGAGGAACATGTCGTCCCACACCCAGCCGCCCCGCAGGGCGGGCAGGAACGCCGAAAAGGCCGCCAAAAAAACCGCCGCCGTCCAGGCCGCGCCGATGGGAAGCGTTTTCGCCTTTTTCATGCCGGCCCTGACCTTTCTTTCCTCATTCATGGGAAAGCCCAACCGATAGGCGGTTGGGCTTTCCTCGCGTGGGTATTGGTGGAGGTGGCGGGAGTCGAACCCGCGTCCGAGGATGTGTCGGCCAGGCCACTACAGGTTTAGCCTGGAGTTGGTCTCGCGGAAAGGTTGTCTCCAGACAGAACCGCCTCTCCGCCAGCTCCGTTGTTGTCTCGCTGTCGCCGACGAAACGCGCGGCGGTCAGCCAGCCGGCTTTCGACGCCCGTTCCCTCCAGCCGGCGTCAAGGGACGGACGTCACGGCTTATTAGGCCGCGAGTGCTAACTCGTCGTTAGCAGTTGTGTGTTTGCCCTTTTTTTAACGAAGCTCGGGCGACTTCGACCTGCGACCGAAGCCTCCTGCATCCCCGTCGAACCCAGTTCACCCCCGAAGGGAATGGACCACAGGTACAACGACGAAATTCCGCGCCGGTTCCCGCTCCGGCGGAACGCGCGCGAAAATTGTTTGCCTTATCCCCCGTCGTCCAGGACGAAGGAGAGGGCCTGCCGCACGCGGCGCTTGTGGTGGCCGTCCAGGAACGTCAGGCCCACCAAATAGCCGGACTGGCGCTTGAAGCTGCGGGTCACCAGGGCCGGCACTTTTTTAAAATCGAATCTTCCGGCCACCTCGAAATCCACGTAGACCGTCTGGTCTTTTTCCAGGGGATCGATGGACTCGATGCGCATGCCGGACTGGCTCATGTCCCGGATGATGGCCCGGCCTATTTTTTCGCCTTGGGGGCTTTTGTAGAGGCTGCCGCCGAAGAAGACGCTGACGCGCGGATGGTAGCGTTGGTCGGTGAGCATAGGGCCCTCTTCCGGCGGAAGAAATTTTGAAGGAGGCGCGCCGCTTCGCGCTTCAGAACGCCCCCGGAAACGTCCGCGCGATGGTTGAGGCCGGGGTGGCGGAGAAGGTCGAGAAGCGTGCCGCCCGCGCCCGCCTTGGGATCGGCCGCTCCGTAGACGACCCGGGCGACCCGCGCCAGGACGATGGCCCCGGCGCACATGGGGCATGGCTCTATGGTTGTGTAAAGGATTGTATCACACAGGCGCTCGTTTTTCAATCGCCGGGCGGCGGCGCGCAGGACGAGAATCTCCGCGTGGGCCGTGGGGTCGCGAAGCTCGCGAATGCGGTTTCGGTCGGCGGCCAGAACTTTGCCGTTGAGGGTTAAAACGGCGCCCACAGGCACCTCGTCCGCCCCGCCCGCTTCACGTGCCTTGCGCAGGGCCAGGCGCATGAGCCGCTGATCCGTTTGATTCGTATTCTCGCGTTGTTTCATTGTGCCGATGAAATATCGCCCCGTTTCTTCAGCCCGTTCCATGAGCGCCGGGCGCGCTTAGATTCCTCGAACATCCAGTCCGAGCGCCCTTGCCGGCGGCCCGCAAATCGCGGCCATGCCGGCGATGATCAAGCCGGCCCCGGCGGGCGACGTCGCGGCCGACGATGGGCGACGATGCAGCGGCCGGTATCCACCGGATGAAAACGGCCGTCCAGGCGGAAAGGTCCGGGGGAGGCATGACGGCGAACTCCCATTCTAGAATACCCGGCGGCGGGCGACAACGCGGGGAATTTAAGCGTGGGCGGCCTGTGATTTGGCACAATATAGGACATGAACGCCGTGGACGTGGAGGACCTGCAAAAAACCTATCGCGGAAGTTCGGGCGAGCCGGTTCGGGCGCTGGACGGGGTTTCGTTTTCCGTCAAGCCCGGGCAGATCTACGGCCTGCTGGGGCCCAACGGCGCCGGCAAAAGCACGCTGATAAAAATTTTGACCACCATCACGCGGCCCACGGCGGGCCGGGCGGCGGTGCAGGGTTTCGACGTTGTGAAGGAGCCCCTCAAGGCGAGGGGGCGCATGGCCGCCGTGCTTCAGCAGACGGCGGCGGAGACCATGCTCACCGTGGCGGACAACCTGCGCGTCTACGCTTACCTGCACGGACTGGGCCGCACGGAAACCGCCCGCCGCCTGGACGCCGTCCTGGACGAGTTCGAGCTGCGGGACAAGGCGCGGGAAACCGCCCAGGACTTGAGCCTGGGCACCAAGCGGCGGGTGCAGGTGGCCAAGGTGTTCATGACGGACGCGCCGGTGATTTTCCTGGACGAGGCCACGACGGGCATGGATCCGCTCATGCGGCGGCGCGTGCTGGACCGCATCCGCCGCGAGGCCCGGGCGGGCCGCGCCGTCCTCCTCACCACCCAGGTCTTAAGCGAAGCCGAGGAGCTTTGCGACACGGTGATGATCATCCACAAGGGCCGCACGTTGGCCGCCGGCACGCTGCCCGAGCTGCGGCGGCTGTCCAGCCGGCTGTTCCGCGTGAGCCTGGCCTTCGCCCGGCCGGACGCCGGCCTGCGGGAGCGCCTGCAATCCTTGAACCCGGCGGAACTGCGGGTGGACGGCGAGACCGCGGAACTTCTTTTCAAGGGCGAGGAAGCCGCGCTCCTGGGCCGCCTGGCGGAGGTGGCGCGGGACGTTCCCCTCCGGCACTTCGAGGTGCGCGGCGCCGGGCTTGAGGACATTTTCGTCGAGGTGGTGGGAGCCGACGCGGCGGCCGCGGCGGAGGCCCGCCCGTGAACGGCGTCGCCGCCGTCTTCTATCGAGACTTCCTTCAGCGGCTCACCAACCTCTCCTTCGCCGTGTGGGACTTGTTCGTGCCGGCGCTTTACTTGATCCTGTTCGGCGTGGGGTTCGAGAAAGCCATGGGCGGCGGGTTCGCCGTAGGGGGCGTTTCCACCGGCTACGCGGACTTTTTCCTGCCCGGCGTGCTGGCCATGTCCACCTTCACCATCGCCATGAACACGTCCTGGGGATTCTTCATGGACAAGGACTCGGGGATTTTTTACGAGCTGTTGACCTACCCCATCACGCGACGCCAGCTCCTGCTGGGCAAGATCGCCTTCAACGTTTTGCTGGGATGCCTGGGGTCCCTCATCCTCCTCGGCCTGGGCGCCGGCGCGCTGGACGTGCCCGTCCGCTGGAGCCGCCTGCCGGCCGTCCTAGGGCTGGTGGCTTTCACCACCGCCGGATGGTTCTTCTTTTTCAGCGTCCTGGCGGTGCGCGTGCGCCGCATGGATTCGTTCAACACCTTCACCAGCGCGGCCTACATCGTGCTGATGCTGTTGAGCAGCCTTTTTTATCCCTTGGACGGCCTGCCGGCCTGGTTCCGCGCGGCGGCTTTCGTGAACCCCATGACCTGGCAGGCCGACATCCTGCGTTTCACGCTGTTCGGCGCCGGCTCGCCGTCGGCGTTCCTCTTGCAACTGGCCGCTTTCGCCGTTTTCACCGTCGTGAGCCTGTCCCTGGCCGTGCGGGCCATCGACCGGGCGGGATGAAAATACATTCGGAAAGGAAGGGTTTTTTATGAAGGACGATAAGCCCCGCTGCCCCTGGCTGATTCCCGGCGACGCCTTATATAGGAAATACCACGACGAGGAATGGGGCGTGCCCGTGCGGGACGACCGGAAAATCTTCGAGTTCCTCATCCTGGAGGCGTTCCAGGCCGGCCTGTCCTGGCGGACGATCCTCTACAAACGGGAAAACTTTCGCCGCGCCTTCGCGGGTTTCGATTTCCGCAAGGTGGCCCGCTTCGGCCCCCGGGACGCCGCGCGGCTGCGCCGCGACGCCGGCATCGTCCGCAACCGCGCGAAAATCCGCGCCGCCGTTCTGAACGCCAAGCTTTTTCTGGAAGTGCGGAAGGAGTTCGGGACGTTTTCCCGATACATGTGGTCCTGGGTGAAGGGCGAGCCCATCGTCCATCGTTTCCGCGCGCTCAAGGATTATCCGCCGCACATCCCCGAAGCTCTGGCCTGGGCCCAGGACTTGAAGGCGCGCGGCTTTAAGTTCCTCGGCCCCACCGTCGTCTACGCCCACATGCAGGCCGTGGGCATGGTGAACGACCACACGGTTTCCTGCTTCCGCCGCGGCGCTTCGGCGCGGGGGAAGATCGGGCGGGCTAAACGATGAACGGCCGCAGGCTGTTGCGAGCCCCTCGGTGATCGCGCTGAAGTTGGGAATAAAAATGCTATACTGACCGGGCACGCAGTCGTGCCCATAATCGATGACGAGGCCTTCCGGTTTTCGCGGGAGGCCTTTTTTATTGCCCGAAAAGGATCACATGGGACCGAGGATCGAAATCAAAGAGAAGAAACAGACCCGGCTGGAGGCGTTCCTGGCGGAGCAGGGAACCCTGACGCCCGTGGACCGCTTTTCGGACCTGCACGACCGGGGCGCCGCGCCGCGACAGGAAAAATTTTACAAGGAGCTGATCCCGGGGCGGCCCCCCAACCCCGGCCAGCAGTACGCCTTCGAGGTGAACCTGGACAGCTGTTCCGGCTGCAAGGCCTGCGTGACGGGCTGCCACAGCCGCAACGGCCTGGACGAGGGAGAAACCTGGCGCGCGGTGGGGCTGATCCAAGGGCGGAAGACGGCGGCGGAATCCGATCCCCATCCGTCGGGCCGGGTCCGGGCCGATCCCGTGGAGGACTCGGCTTCGCTGGCTTTTTCGTCGCCCTCTTTCTATCAGCAGAACATCACGGCGGCCTGCCACCATTGCGTGGAGCCGGCCTGTCTGACGGGCTGTCCCGTGGACGCTTACGAGAAAGACCCCGTCACGGGCATCGTGAAGCATTTGGACGACCAGTGCATCGGCTGCCAGTATTGCACCTACAAGTGCCCCTATTTGGTCCCGCAGTACAATAAGAAGCGCGGCATCGTGCGGAAGTGCGACATGTGCACGGACCGCCTGCAGGAGGGCGAGGCGCCGGCCTGCGTGCAGTCCTGCCCCAACGAGGCCATCCGCATCACGCTGGTGGATGTGCTGGACGCCAAAATTCAGCCGGGGAAACATTTTCAAATTCCCTCCTCGCCGGACCCGCGCTACACCCAGCCCACGACTCGCTACGTGTCGTCCAAGAAAATACCGGCCAACGCGCTGGGGGCGGACCACGGCGCGGTGAAACCTCAACACCCGGAATATCCGTTGGTTTTTATGTTGGTGCTGACCCAGGCCGCGGCGGGGGCTTTTTCACTTTTGCCTTTCGTGGGAAATGCGGGACTTCGTTGGGGAAGCGCCGTGGCGGCGGCGGTGGGCGTGGCGGGTTTGGCCGTGGCCATGCTGCACCTGGGCCGGCCGCTTTACGCGTTCAGGGTGGTGGTGGGTTTGCGGCACTCCTGGCTGAGCCGAGAGGCGGTGGTTTTCGGACTTTTCGCCAAGCTGGCTTTGTTGTCGGCGGCCCTGGCGTGGCGTCCCGTTTGGGAACCGCACATGCCGGCGATGCTGGTTCTGCCGGAGTGGGTTAAGGGGGCCGGTTTCTTGCGCGGCGTTTTGTCGTCCACGGCTCTCGCGGGATGGGCCGGCGTTTTCTGCTCGGTCATGATATACCGCGACACGCCCCGGGCCTGGTGGGCCTCCCGGGCGACGGCGTTTAAATTTTTCCACACCAGGGGTTCCCTGGGTCCGCCTCTTTGGGGATTGGCCGGCGCCGGCCGCCCGCTTTTCTTCGCCCTGGCCGTGGCCGCGGGATTAACGAAAGGCCTCGTGGAGCTGGGCGTCCTCCGGCATCTCAAGGACGAGACGTTCACGCCCCTGCGGAAAACGGCCCTCCTCCTCACCGGTCCTTTGAAAAG
>JBQTIM010000035.1:0-7579 GCA_052388135.1 Elusimicrobiota bacterium | reverse complement strand
CTGCCGTCGCCGAAGAACGGCTCCCACACCGAATCCAAAACGCGCCACTGATACAGGGCCAGGTAGCCCGACATGAAAAACCCGGCCATGGCCCAGAGAATCAACGGGGTGCGTTGCGCCCAGCTGGACGGGTTTTGCTCCCAACCCGGCGGAGAGTCGGCGTCCTTCGCGCCACGGGGTTCCCCGCGCGGCCGCCCGTCAAACAAGCTCGCGGACCTTGTCCTTCATTAAAGCGGCGGCGATGCGGCCCCGTCCGGGCTGGCCCTTGAGCAAAGCCTCGGCCATCTTGCGCCCCTGGTCGAAGGCGGCTTTGGGCGGCATGGGCGGCGTGTGCGGGTCCACCACCGCCTCCACCACGGCGGGTCCGGGCGCGGCCAGGGCCTCGTCCAAAACGCGTCCGCAGTCCGCCGGGTCCTCTAGGGTGAAGCCGGCCCCGCCGCAGGCCCGGGCGAAGGCGGCGAAGTCGATGGGCTGCAGATCGCAGCCGTATTCCGGGTTGCCTTCGAAGACCATCTGCTCCCATTTGATCATGCCCAAGGTGTTGTTCTTCACCACGATCACTTTGACGGGCAATTTGTATTTCACGGCGGTGGCGAACTCCCCCATGAGCATGGAGAAGCCGCCGTCGCCCATGAAGGCCACGCACTGGCGGCGGGGATAGGCGATCTGGGCCGCGATGGCGTAAGGCAGGCCGCAGGCCATGCTGGCCAGCGTGCCGGAGCAGGAGAACATCTGCCCGCGCTTGGCCGGGATGTGGCGCGCCCACCACACGGTGGCCGTGCCCGAGTCCGCCGAGACGATGGCGTTGTCGGCCAGGCGCAGGCCCAGCTCCCGCGCCACCACTTGCGGCCGCATGGGCTTTTCCGCGCGCGTCCCCCGCGCCTCGAGGAGCTCGTTCCACTCGGCCATGCCCTTCTGCGCCTTTTTCAGGAAACGCCGGTCCTCGTTGCGGCGAAGCAGGGGAAGCAGAGCCCGCAACACGCGGCGCACGTCGCCCACCACGGCCGCCTCCACGGGATAGCGCAGGCCGATGCGGAGAGGATCGCGGTCGATCTGCACGCCGCGGGCCTGCCCGGGCTTGGGCAAAAACTCCATGTAAGGGAACGACGTGCCGGCCATGAGCAATGTGTCGCATTCCTCCAGCGCTTCCTGGGAGGGCTTGGTTCCCAGAAGGCCCAGCCCGCCGGTGGTGAAGGGGCTGTCGTCGGGCAGGGACGCCTTGCCGAGGAGGGCTTTGATGACGGGCGCGCCCAACACGTCGGCGGCGCGTTCCAGTTCGTCGGCGGCCCCCAGGGCCCCGCGGCCGGCCAGGATGACGGGCCGGCGGCCGGCGTTCAGCACCTTGGCCGCCCGGGCCAAGTCCGCCGGATCGGGCAGTCCCGACCGCCGGGCGAAGACCTCCGACGAATGGGACGGCACGTTGCGTTTCGTCCTCCGGGCGGAGGTCTGGCTCTGCAGGTCCACCGGGAAATTGATGTGGGCCACGCCCCGCCGCCCCAGGGCGGCGCGGCAGGCCAGGTCGGCCACGTTCTCCACGTGCGACGCGCTCATCACGCGGGCGTTGTACACGGCCACGTCCTGGAAAACGCGGTCCAGGTCCACGTCCTGCTGGGCGAAGGTGCCGATGAGGTCGTGGTAATGGTGCCCGGTGACGGCGACGACCGGCTGGCCGTCGAGCTTGGCGTCGTAAAGGCCGTTCAAGAGGTGCAGACCGCCCGGGCCCGACGTGGCCAAACAAACCCCCAGCCGGCCCGTGTACTTCGCGTAGGCGCAGGCCATGAACGCGGCGGACTCCTCGTGCCGCACCTGGACGAAGCGGATTTCATCCCGGCGCCGGCGCAGGGCCTCCATGATCCCGTTGATGCCGTCCCCCGGGAGACCGAACACGACCCCCACGCCCCAGCTTTGAAGGGTTTCAATCAGAACGTCGGCCGCGGTCATTCGCATGCGCGCCTCCCGAAAGGATGTGCGCCTCGGCCGCGCGCCGCCGGCGGATCTTGAAGGAATGGAACGGCCCCGCGTGGGGTTGGAAGAACGGATTGGACGAACGTCGGAAAAAACCGAGAGCCGGGCGCCCGGCGGAACTTCGGGCGGAAGGAGGGTGAGGCTCTTTTATTAGGTTAACACATCGTTCGCGGCGCCGCAACGCCGGGGCGCTGGGAACGCCCGCCGGAGACGCCGCTCTTGCGGGGTTCTCTCTTGACAGCGGCGGCTGGGTTTCTCAGCATATAGAGGAGACGCGCCTCCTCCCGCGCGCCGTCCGGGCCCTCCCCGGAGATCAAACGCAGGACCGTTTCCCGTTCGCTCAACAACGGCTCTCCTCCCCGTGAAATCGGTCCGTACTCCCATCCCGCACAGCGGCGCGCCCGGATTCCCTCGCGCGCCGCGTTCCATGATCCGAGACGGAAAAAAAGGAGGAATCTCATGACCCACGGAAAAAAAACAACGGCCCTAGCCCTACTGGCGGCCGGCCTGGCGGCGTCGGGTTTGGGCGCGTCATTGCGGGCCGAGGCCCGTTCCACGGTGGACCCGGACGCCTACGGCTACCAAGAAAAAGGCGCCTTCATCCAGGCGTTGGAGACGGAGCTGGGGGGCATCAAGCGGGACATCAACCTTTTGGCCGACAGCACGCGCAGCCCGGAAGCCCGGCGGACCGAGGACACGCGAGAAGTCATGCGGGACTTGCAGGCCAGAAAAGTCACCGCCGACCAGGCCCTGGAGGAATTGAAAAAGGCCCGCACGCGCAAAAAATGGGACGCGGAGAAACGGCAGATGGCCCGCGCCATGGAAGATCTTCGGCAGGCCCACGCCGATGCCAAGGACCATTATTACGGGACGGGGCGGATTTTCCAACGATGACCGAACCGAAGGAGGCGATCATGAAACGAACCGGCGCGACGGCGGCAAAGGCCGCCGCATTTCTGGCTTTCCTGGCCTGGGCGGGCGCCCGCGGCCGCGCGGCGGACCCTCCGCCGCCCACGGATGCGGAGATCACGCGGGCCGTGAAGGAGGAGCTGAAATCCCACAGCGCGTTCCTGCCCCGCGATCTGTCCGTGAAGACCGACGACGGCGTGGTGACGCTCTCGGGCGCGGTGGGCAACCTGCCGGACCGCACCTTGGCGCGGGATTTGGCGGAATCGGTGCGGGGGGTGCGCGCGGTGGTCAACGCCATTGAGGTGCGGACGGCGCGGCGGCCCGACGCGGACATCTTGAAGGACGTGCGGGAGGCCTTGCGTTACGACCCCGCGGTGGATCCGGACGACCTGCGGGTCTCCATCCGGAGCGGCGCGGTCACGCTGAGCGGCACCGTCCAGTCCTGGGCGGAGCAGGAGCTGGCCATGACCGCCGCCCGGCAAGTGCGCGGGGTGCGGGACGTGCGGGACGAAATCAACATCGTCTACAAGGCGCCGCGCGCCGACGAGGAAATCCGGGCGGACGTGGAAGGGCGCTGGCGGGCCGACATTTGGCTGGCCGACGATCCTTTGTCGGCCCGCGTCCGGGACGGCCGCGTGACGTTGTCCGGCTCCGTGGACAGCGCGGCGGAGAAAACCATGGCCGTCGACAGCGCCTGGGTCCTGGGCGCCGCGTCGGTGGACGCGGCCGCGTTGAACGTGCGCTGGGAGCCGCGGAGCGAGCCCGCTTCGCGCACGGACGCCCAGATCCGCGACGCGGTGCAAGACGCCTTCCTGCGCGATCCGCGGGTTCTCTCCTTCAACCCGCGGGTGGCCGTCAACGACGGCGTGGTGACCCTCACCGGCACGGTGAACAACTTGAAGGCCAAGAACGCCGCCGGCGAAGACGCCATGAACACGGCCGGCGTGCGGCGGGTCATCAACGGGCTTCAAGTGAACCCATCGCGGCCGCCCGCCGATACGGCCGTGGCGCGGGGCGTCCGGGACGCTCTCTTGAGGGATCCCTACACGGACAGCCATGAGATCAACGTGGCCGCGGCCGGCGGCGTGGTCACCTTGTCGGGGCGGGTGGACGCGCTGTACGAGAAGCTTCACGCCGCCGACGTGGCGTCGCGCGGGCTGGGCGTGGTCGCGGTGGTCAACAACCTGGCGGTGGAGACCTTCGCGCGGCCCGACGACGCCGCCATCCGGAAGAACATAGAGAGCCAGCTCTTCTGGAGCCCCTTCGTGGACGCCGACCAGGTGGACGTGGCCGTGTCGGAAGGCGTGGCCACGCTGACGGGCGAGGTGGACTCCTGGGGCGAACGCGGCGCCGCCGTGGACAACGCCTACGAAGGCGGCGCCTGGGACGTGGTCAGCCGGCTGAAGGTGGACGGTTTGAGCGTCTTTTAGACGAGGGCGGGGCGTCGGCCGTCCGGCGGAGCGTGCTTGCGCCGCCGGACGGCTTCGCTCCCGCCGAAGCTCCCGTCCGGGAACCGCGCCGGGCCGGCGGCGTTCTAAAAGAAGCAGGACGACTTCAAGCCACGCGAGGAAAACATGCTTCGCTCCATCGAGACCGTCTTTCCGGGCGCCCCGTTCCACATGGTGGGGGACGGCTTCCGCGTCAGCAACCATTTCCCATCCGCCACCGACCTGAACAAGAGGATGAGCCCTTTTTTCCTCTTGGATTATCATCCGCCCTTTTATTACCCGCCCACGCGGGCGCGCCGAGGCGTGGGCGCGCATCCCCACCGCGGTTTTGAAACCGTCACCATCGCCTACGAAGGCGCCGTGGCCCACCACGACAGCGCCGGCAACCGCGGCGTGATCCGCCCCGGGGACGTGCAGTGGATGACGGCCGGGGCCGGCGTGCTTCACAACGAATATCACGAGAAAAGTTTCGGCGCGGCGGGCGGCGTCATGCACATGATGCAGATTTGGGTGAACCTGCCCCGGAAGCACAAGGGGACCGCGCCCAAATACCAGGAGCTGACGTCGGCGGGCATCCCCGCGGTTTCCTTGGACGGCGGGGGGCGCGCGCGGGTGATCGCGGGCTCTTTCCAAGACGCGCGCGGACCGGCCTCCGTCTTCTCGCCGGTGCAGATGCTCGACCTGGCGCTGAAAGCGGGGGAGCGGCTCCGCCTGCCCGTGCCGCGGGACCACAACGCGGCGCTGGTCGTCCTCTCGGGCGGGCTGCGGCTCAACGGCGGCGCCCGCGCCGCGGCCCGGGACTCGGTGGTGTTCAAAAACGACGGCGACGAAATCCTTCTCGAAGCCACGGAGGACGCGGCCGCGCTGTTTCTGTCCGGCGCGCCCTTGGAGGAGCCCCTGGTCCATTACGGGCCTTTCGTCATGAACACCATCGAAGAGATCAATCAGGCCGTGGAAGACTACCGCGCGGGCAAGTTCGGCCGCTTGGAGGATTGAGATGAAGGTGAGAATAGACGTTTTCTCCGACGTGGTTTGTCCGTGGTGCTACGTGGGCAAAAAGCGAATGGAGCGCGCCGCGGCGGAGCTGGCCGGGCGGCATGAGCTCGAAGTGGCCTGGCATCCTTTCGAGCTGAACCCCGGAATGCCCGCGGGCGGCCTTCCCCGCCGGGAATACCTGTCCAAAAAATTCGGCGGTCTCGAGGAACTGGAGCGCATGGACGCCCGCATGAAGGAAGTGGGCGAGGGGGAAGGCATCTCTTTCCGCCAGGAGGCCATCGAACGCGCCCCCAACACCTTCGACGCGCACCGCCTGATTTGGCTGGCCGGCCGCCGTGGCCGTCAGGACGCCGTGGTGGAAGGCCTTTTCCATTCCTATTTTTCACAGGGCCGCGACGTGGGGGATCGTTCCGTCCTGGCCCGCATCGCCGGGGAGTGCGGGCTGGACCCGGCGGCCGCGGCGGCATTTTTGGCGGGCGAGGAAGGCCGCGCGGAGGTCCGGTTAGAGGAGGAAGAGGTCCGGCGGGCCGGCCTGCGGGCCGTACCGTTTTTCATCATCGGAGGCGAGACGGCGCTGGAGGGCGCGGAGCCTCCTGAAACCTTCTTGCAGGCCGTGGAATCCTTGACGGTCCCCCGCCATTCCCCGTAGAGCCCCACCTTCGGCGGCCGCCGCGGATTAAAAGCGCCCGTCGGCGCCCCGCGGTTCCTGCCTCTAGGACTTGAAATAATCACCCCGTTTCCCGCCGGTTCCGCCGACGCAAAGGCATTCCGCGGGGGGAGGGCGCGTGCTGCCGGAAGAGGGCGAAGAAGGCGCGGAAGAGGGTCAAGACCGTCCGTCCAGGGCGGAAGCGTTCACGGATCTGATCATCGGCGGCGGGGCGGCGGGGTTTTTCGCCGCCGCGGCCTGCGCGAAGGACAACCCCCGGGCCCGCGCGGCCGTTCTCGAAAGGGGACGCGAGGTGCTGGCCAAGGTGCGCATCTCCGGCGGCGGCCGCTGCAACGTCACCCACGCCTGCTTCGAGCCGAAGGAACTGGCCGACCATTACCCCCGGGGCGGCCGCGCCTTGCTGGGCCCCTTCCACCGTTTCCAGCCGCGCGACGCCATGGAGTGGTTCGAGGCGCGGGGCGCCGCGCTCAAAATCGAACCGGACGGCCGCGTGTTTCCCACCACGGACCGGTCGCAAACCATCGTCGAGGCGCTGGCCGGGGCGGCGCGGGAGGCCGGCGTCGAAGTCCGGACCGGCGCCCGCGTGGAGGCCGTTCACCCGCGGCCGGGCGGCGGATTTTCCGTCGCTCTGCGGGGCGGCGGAACGCTCGCCTGCGACCGCCTTCTCCTGGCCACCGGCGGAAGCCCGGCCGGTTTGGCCTGGGCGGCCGCCCTGGGCCACGCCGTCGAGCCTCCGGTTCCCTCTCTCTTCACGTTCACCATTTCCGACGGGCGGTTGCAGGGCTTGTCCGGCGTCAGCGTGGAAAGAGCCGCTTTGCGGCTGGCCGGCACGGCGCTTCGGCAAGAGGGGCCCGTCTTGATCACGCATTGGGGTCTCAGCGGGCCGGCCGTTTTAAAGCTGTCCGCCTGGGGCGCGCGGACGCTGCACGGCCTGGGCTACCGCGCGAAGCTCACGGTCAACTGGACGGGCCGGGACGCGGAACAGATTCGGGAGGAACTGCGCGCCCACAAAAATCTTCATCCGCGCAAGTCCGTCGCCGGCCACGGACCCTTCGGCCTGCCGCGCCGCCTTTGGGAGCGCCTGGCCTCGGCCGCCGGCGCGCGCGCCGATGAGCGGTGGGCCGATGTCTCCGGCGCCGTTTTGAAAAGGTTGGAGGAGGAGCTGTCGGCCGGCGTCTATGAAGTGAGGGGCAAGAGCGCCTACAAGGACGAGTTCGTGACCTGCGGCGGAGTGCGTTTGAGCGAGGTGGATTTTCGCACCATGGAGAGCCGCCTTCGGCCGGGCCTTTATTTCGCGGGGGAAATCCTGGACATCGACGCCGTGACGGGAGGTTTCAATTTCCAGAGCGCCTGGACCACCGGCTGGCTGGCCGGCCGCGCCATGGCCGCCGCCGGCGCCCATTAAACCGAATTCCCCGGTCGGATCGCGGGATTCGACGTAAAATCCCGGAATTTTTCTTAACAAAATTGTTCGACCATACCATCAAGTATGCTCTCACAATTTTGCGTCCAAAAATTCACGGGCTTTTCCGTCTCGGTCCACGCGCCAACTGAGAAGTTCAGGTTAACCCGCATTCCCCGGTCGGATCGCGGG
>JBQTIM010000034.1:0-3868 GCA_052388135.1 Elusimicrobiota bacterium | reverse complement strand
GGGCCAGCTCGTCCTGCAGGCCGGCGCGGGTGAGGGCGTCCAGGGCGCTGAAAGGCTCGTCGAGAAGAAGGACTTTGGGGTCCATGGCCAGGCCCCGGGCCACCGCCACGCGCTGGCGCATGCCGCCGGACACTTCGCGCGGCCGTTTCCACAGCGCCTTTTCCAGCCGCACCAAGCGGACGAAATGCTCGGCCCGCTCCTTTTGCTCCGCCCGGGAAAGGCGCGGCGCCACGGCCTCCACGGCCAGGAGAACGTTCTCCAGCACCGACATCCAGGGCAGGAGCGAATAATTCTGGAAAATCACCCCGCGCTCGGGGCCGGGCCCTTCAACGGGCCGGCCTTCCAGCGTGATCGTTCCCTCGTCGGGCGCGGCCAGCCCCGCGATGAGGGACACCAGCGTCGTCTTGCCGGACCCCGATCCGCCCACGACGGCGGCGAACTCGCCTCGCTCCAGGCTCAGCTCCACGCCCGCCAGAACGCGCCGCGCTCCCCGGGGAGTGACGTAGCTTTTGCCGACGTTCTTTATTTCCAGAAAGGCCATGTCGTTCCTCTCACGCCGTCTTGAACTTTTTTTCCACCAGGCCCATGAGCCTGTCCAGAACGAAGCCGATGAGGCCGATGGTGATGATGGACACCAGGATGTGCGAATACACCAGCGCGTTGTACTCCTGCCACAGGAACCCGCCCACGCCGGGAGAGCCCGTGAGCATCTCCGCCGCCACGATCACCAGCCAGGCGATGCCCAGGGACAGCCGCCAGCCCGTGAACATATAAGGCAGAGTCGCCGGCAGGATGATCTTGAAAAACATTTTGGGCTTGGACAGCTTCAGCACGCGGCCCACGTTCAAATAATCCACGCTGATGCCCCGCACGCCCACCGCCGTGTTCAGCACCGTGGGCCACATGGCGCAAATCGCTATGGTGAACAAGGCTGCCGGCTCCGACCTTTGAAAGATCACCAATCCCAGGGGCAGCCACGCCAGGGGCGAAATGGGCCGCAGGACCTGGATGAGGGGATCGAAGGCCTGCGTGGCCCGGCGGGACAGGCCGATGAGGAACCCCAGCGGCGTGCCCAGCGCCAGAGCCAGAGCGTAACCCTTCACCACCCGGACCAGGCTGTAATACGCCAGGCGCCCCATGCCCTGGTTCATCTCCCCGTCCTTGAAGAAAGGGTTGAGGAAATACTGCTTGCTCTCCTCCCAGGTGCGCCAGGGGCCGGGCAGGTCCGCGATGGCTTGGCTCATGAGCCCCCAAACGGCCAGCACGCCCGCGCCGGCCGCCAGGGGAAGAAGGAACGGCGCCGCGTCAAATTTTTTCACGGCCGTCCTCCTTGGTTTCCGCGGGCTCACGCAGGGCTTCCTTGAACGACGCGATGGCGCGCCCGAGCCCCCGCCCGGCCTCGGGCAGGTTCTTGGCGCCGAACAGCAGAAGCCCGACGGCGGCGATCAACAGCAGTTCTTGAATTCCCATTCCCAGCATACGTCCTCCCGATTGAAAGTGACGGCGGACGCGCGCCCGCCGGGCGGAAAGCCTTCCGGCCCCCGCCTCTTAAGCCAAGCTGTGGATGGCGAAGCTCTTGGCGTACTCCTCGGGCTTGGCCGGATCGAACGCCTTGCCCATGATAATTTCCTTGCCGCGGCTGTCCGACGACGGCGCGGCCAGGCCCATCTCCTTGGCGGCTTCCCGGTAAATGTCGGGCCGGTGCACCTTGTCCACCACGCCCTTGTAATCCGGCGCGCCGTTCACGAAACCCCACCGCCGGAACTGGGTGAGCCACCACGTCCCGTGGGACTTCCAGGGGAAAGTGGCGTTCCGGTCGAAGAAGACCATGCTGTAAGGATCCTGCTCCACGGGCCGGCCGTCGCCGTAGTCGTAGCGCCCCATCATGCGGTCCAAAATGATCTCCTTGGGGCAGTTGATGTACTGGGGCTTGGACACCACCTCGCAAACCTTCTCGCGGTTCTCCATCTTCTGAACGTATTGGGACGCCTCGATCACCGCTTTCAGGCAGGCCTTCACCGTCTTGGGGTTCTTCTCGGCGAAATCCGCCCTGAACGCCAGCACTTTCTCCGGATGGTCCCGCCAGATCTGCTGGGTCGTGACGGCCGTGTAGCCGATGCCGTCCTTGATGGCGCGGTTGTTCCAAGGCTCGCCCACGCAGAAGCCGTCCATCTTGTCTATCTTCATGTTCTGCACCATCTGCGCCGGCGGGATGGTGACCAGCGCCACGTCTTTGTCGGGATGCAGCCCGCCCTCCGCCAGCCAATAGCGCATCCACATGGCGTGGGTGCCCGGCGGGTACGTCATGGCGAAGGTGAGGGAGTTCCCGGCGGCTTTGGCCGCGGCGGCCAGGGGCTTGAAATCCGCCGCGGTCTTCACCTTCCCCAAATATTTTTTCTGCACTGTGATGGCTTGCCCGTTGTGGTTCAGGTGCATGGGAATGATCATGGGGTTCTTGGGCGAACCCTGCAGGCCCATGGTGGAGGCGTAGGGCATGCCGATGAGCATGTGGGTGGCCTGGTTTTCGCCCAGGTTCATGCGGTCGCGGATCACCGCCCAGGAAGCTTCCTTGGAGATGGTGGAGTTGATGCCGTGCTTTTTGAACAACCCTAGCTCGTGGGCCATGACGATGGAGGAACAATCCGTCAGAGCGATGATGCCCAGGCGCATGTCCGGCCGCTCCGGCGCGTCCGACGCCCACACCGGCCCGGCCCAGTTCACGGGCAGTCCCGGCAGAACGGCCGCCGCCGCGGCGGCGCCCGCCGTCTTCAAAAACCCGCGCCGCGTCAGGCCGTCCAGCCCCGTGCCGCCGCCGTTCGCCGGCCCTTCGATGATCTCGCCCATGGAAGTCCTCCCTTTTCCGTCCTCCGGGCGGCTCAAGCCGCCCGCCCGTCCAAAACCGTCCGCCGGATATGCTTCAAGTCGTCCTCGATGCGCTGGAGGTAGCAGGCCACCGTTTCCGCGTCGGCGTCCTCCACCTCGATGGCCAGCACCAGGTCCCTCAGCATCTCCTCCTCTTTCTGCAACGCCGCTCGCAAATGGTCCGTGTTCGAAAGCATTCCAAACATAGGGTCCGTCCTTTCTCAACCTGGATTCCCCGGGTGGATCGCGGAATTCGACGTAAAATCCGGGCCTTTTTCCTTCACAAAAAAGTTCGAACGTGGTCCCCGCTACGCTCTCACTTTTTTGTTTCGTAAAAATCCCCGTCTTTTCCGTCTCGGTTCTCGCGCCCAACCGGGGAATCCAGGTTAACCGAGAACCGAAACCGCCTGCGGACGAAAAAAGGGCGTCCGCCTCCCCGCGAGGCCGGACGCCGTCGTCCCTGCGGCCCGAAACGCCGGGCCAAAAAAAAAAGTCCTCCGGCCTTCCGGCCCGAGGACGTCGTCGTCTGCCCGCGGAGGCACACCCATGTGCTTCCGCGGACCGCTGCCTTTCTTCTTATTCTGAAAAACCACCGCGCCGCCGCTCGGACGAAAATAAAAAAGCCTTCCGCTTGACCTCCGCGGAAGACTTCATCGTCCACTGCATTGCGCACGGCTCCGTGCTGTCCGTATTATACCACGGTCCCGCCCTTTTGCAACAAAAATCCAGCCGCACCGTCCGCGCTTGTCGTTTTCGGGGGGGTATGTTAAGATTAAAAACGATCTCACCCCCGCCGCCTCGCCGTCGGGGACCATCCGCCGCGCCCCCTTTATTCCCCGGTAGCTCAATGGTGGAGCATCCCGCTGTTAACGGGAGGGTTGGAGGTTCGAGTCCTCCCCGGGGAGCCATTTTCGCCGACACAAACTGAAGGCAAAAGGTTCGGCCGCCCCGGGCGGCCGCGCCTTTTTTGTTTTTGGGCGGGCGGGCAAACAGGCGGGGCCGCGCG
>JBQTIM010000033.1:0-23505 GCA_052388135.1 Elusimicrobiota bacterium | reverse complement strand
AATCTTCCGCCCAGCCGACCACATAGACCCGGCATACGGCCCGGCACTGCGCCGCGCCCGCGACTCCGGCGTCGAGGTTTTGCTGTACCGCGCCGACGTCTCCCCGCAAAGCGTCCGCTGGGGGGATTTGATGGTTAAGGATTTGTCCTGAACTTTTCCAAACAAACCGCCGGAGCCAGGATGGGAATGCCCCGGTAACTTTTGAGATTCAGCAAATGCCGGTCCCCGCTGACCAGGACGTCGGCTTTCCCGGCCGCGGCGCATGCTAAAAAATGGTTGTCGGCCGGGTCCTCTTTGATGATGTCGGGAACGGGGCCGGCCTCCACGGGCGTGACGAAGGGGAGCACGTGCCGGTGGAGCAGGGCCGTGATGGTTTCCTCGGAAAGGGCGAACTTGGGGTAGGCCAGCACGCGGGAGTATTCGCGGACCATGGCGGCGGAGGCCAGGAGCCTGACGGAGCCGTCCCGCCAGAGCCCGACGAAGCGGCTCGGGGGCCCGTGGAAAAGTAGGGCCGAGACGAGCACGTTGGTGTCGAGGACGGCCTTCAGGTTTTTCGGCGGGCCCAGCGCACGGCGTCCTGGATGTCCCGCTCCGCGAGGCCCAGGGCCCGGATTTTATTCCGGACGACGTCCAGGGCGTCGTCGGTGGGCGAGACGGTGACGGGCCGGAGCACGATGCGGCCGCCCTCGGCGGAGACGTCGAAATAATCCACGCCCGGGAAATCCTTGACGATCTCCTTGGGCAGGGTCACCTGGTTTTTGTAAGTGCGCTTGGCCAGCATCTTACAGTAAGGATAGCATACTTCATTACTTCCTTCAAGGGCCGGACGGCCCTGTTTTTTTGGCCCTTATTAGCATACATTAGTATTCAAAGTGGTGCATCCAACGCTCCTTTACATCCGTCATTGCGAGGGAGTGTCGTTTGTGACGAAGCAACCCCGGCTTTCAGCGGACGAAGAATGGTTTCAGCACCGGCGAAACCTGGGATTGCTTCGCCTTAGGCTCGCAAAGACAGCCGGGATAATCCAAGGAGCCTATAGCCCATTAAACCAGGAGGTGTCATGGAACTTGAGGAAAAGTTGCGCTTGCTGGGTGGGGCGGCGGCGGACGATTTTGAGGAGTCGGCCAGGGGGGCGGGCGCGGCGAGCGGCGCCGGCGGCGATGCGGGGCGGCTGGAAAGCGCGGGTTCTCCCTGCGGCGTCACTCCTCGGCGCGGGAGGCGCATGGCCGGCATCACGGAGGTGGCTTTGCCGGGGGGCGGGAGCATGAGGCTCCTTCGCGTGATGATGACCAACGTGTGCCGGTTTTCCTGCCGCTATTGCGCCATCCGCGCGGGGCGGAAGATGCCGCGGGCCAGTTTCGCGCCGGAGGAGTTGGCGGCGGCTTTCTTGAGCGCCTGGCGGCGCGGATTGTGCGAGGGGCTTTTCATCACGTCCGCCATTCCGGGACCGTCGCCGCGCATGATGGACAAGATGCTGGCCCTGGCGGAAATCCTGCGCCGCAAGGAAAATTACGAAGGATACATCCACATCAAAATCCTGCCGGGAGCGGAGGCGGCCCAGATCGAGCGGGCGGCGCAACTGGCGAACCGGATTTCCCTGAACCTGGAGGCGGCCACCGACGCGGGCCTGGCGTCTCTTGCGGCGGAAAAGAACCTGGGGACGGACCTTCTGCCGCGCCTGACCCTGGCGGGAACCCTGGCGGCGCGGGCGAAGCGGGACCCGTCTTCGGGCCTGGCGGCGAGGTCGGGCGTCACCACGCAGTTCGTCATCGGCGCGGGCTCGGACGCGGACCGCGCGGTGCTGGCTCTGGCGGGAAGCCTCTACGCGCGGAAGCTTCTGCACCACGCCCACTACGCCGCCTTTCAGCCGGTGATCGACACGCCCATGGAGAACCATCCGGCCGTGCCGCTCCTGCGGGAGCACCGGCTGTACCAGGCGGATTACCTCCTGCGTCTCTACGGGTTCCGGCCCGACGAGATCGCTTTCGACGCGGCGGGGAACATTTTGCTGGAGAACGACCCCAAGCTGGCCTGGGCCCTGGCGCACCCGGAGCGGTTCCCGGTGGACGCGGCCCGCGCGCCTTTTTCCGATTTGCTCCGCGTGCCGGGCGTGGGCCGCACGGCCGCGGGTCGGATTTTGGAATGGCGGCGGACCGGGACCTTTCGCGACCTGGAGGATTTGAGGAAGATCGGCGTGCGGGCGAGCCGCGCCAAGGGGTTCCTCACTCTGTCGGGCCGGCGGCTGGCGGCGCACCTGTGGGAGGGGCAAAAGGATTTTTGGGCCTTCGCGCCCGTGGTGGTGCGGCACCCGCTAAAAACCGATGATCCGCCTTGCGCGTACCGGTAGGAGCGGAGAAGTTCAAAACTTAAAATCCAAAGTTCAAATCAAACGGCAAGCCTAAAGCCCCCTTCGAACTTGTCGTTTGGGGCTTGATTTGAACTTTAAGCTTCGGATTTTTGACTTTAAAGAGCTCTGCCGAAAAGCCGAGCCGGTCTTTGAGGCGTCTTTTTTAAAATGTTAAAATACTTGTTTACCGGTTCAACTCTGTATTGGGGGATCGATGCGATTAAAACCGGGACGCCCTTATCCTCTGGGAGCCACGTGGGACGGGCGGGGCGTCAACTTCGCCCTTTTTTCCGAGCACGCCATCAAGGTGGAGTTGTGCCTCTTCGAGTCCGCGGATGCCCGCTCGGAAGCCCAGCGGATCGCCCTCCCCGAGCAGACGGACCAGGTGTGGCACGGCTACCTGGAGGACGTCACCCCCGGCCAGCTCTACGGTTTCCGCGTGCACGGGCCCTACGAGCCCAAGGCCGGCCACCGCTTCAACCCCCACAAACTTCTTTTGGACCCATACGCCAAAGCCGTGGGCCGCGCCATCCGCTGGGACGATTCCCTCTTCGGCTACAAGGTGGGCGACAAGGCCCAGGATCTGTCTTTCGACCAGCGGGACAGCGCGCCTTTCGCGCCCCTGGGCGCGGTGGTGGACACGGCCTTCACCTGGGGCGACGACAGGCCGCCCCGCGTGCCCTGGCACAAGAGCGTGATTTACGAACTGCACGTGAAGGGGTTCACCCAGCGCCACCCCGACGTGCCTGAGAAGCTGAGGGGTTTTTACGCCGGGCTGGCCACGGAACCGGTCATCCGCCACTTGAAGAGCCTGGGGGTGACGGCCGTGGAGCTGATGCCCGTCCACCACCACACCCACGACCGTTATCTCCTCGAGAAGGGCCTCACCAATTATTGGGGCTACAACACCACGGCTTTTTTCGCGCCGCACGCGGGCTACAGCGGCTCGCCGGACCCGCTGGAGGCCGTGCGCGCCTTCAAGATGATGGTGCGCGCCCTGCACGCCGCCGGCATGGAGGTGATCCTCGACGTGGTTTACAACCACACGGCCGAGGGCAACCAACTGGGCCCCACGGTGTCCCTGCGCGGGGTGGACAACGCTTCCTATTATAGGCTCACGCCCAAGGACAAGCGCTACTACATGGACTACACCGGCTGCGGCAACACGCTCAACATGCTGCACCCGCGCGCCCTTCAGCTCATCATGGACAGCCTGCGCTATTGGGTGACGGAGATGCGCGTGGACGGTTTTCGCTTCGACTTGGCCAGCGCCTTGGCGCGGGAGCTGCACGAGGTGGACAAGCTGGGCGCCTTCTTCGACATCATCCAACAGGACCCGGTGCTGTCGCAGGTGAAGCTATTCGCCGAACCCTGGGACCTGGGCGAAGGCGGCTACCAGGTGGGGAACTTCCCCGCCGGCTGGACGGAATGGAACGGGAAATACCGCGACTCGGTGCGGCGCTTTTGGAAGGGCGACGGCGGCGCGGTGTCGGAGTTCGCCACGCGCCTGGCCGGCTCCAGCGACCTCTACGCCCGCACGGGCCGCCGGCCCTACGCCAGCATCAACTTCGTCACCGCCCACGACGGTTTCACCCTGCGCGACCTGGTGAGCTACAGCGAGAAGCACAACGAGGCCAACGGCGAAGGCAACAAGGACGGCGAGAACCACAACCTGAGCTGGAACTGCGGCGTGGAAGGGCCCTCCGACGATTCCGCCGTCAACGCCTTGCGCGACAAGCAGCAGAGGAATTTCCTGGCCACGCTGTTCTGCTCCCAGGGCGTGCCCATGCTTTGCGGCGGCGACGAGATGGGCCGCACCCAGAAAGGCAACAACAACGCCTACTGCCAGGACAACGAGATCAGCTGGCTGGACTGGGACCTGTCGCCGGAGCGCGAGAAGCTGCTGGATTTCGCCCGCCGCGTCATCGCCCTGCGGCGCGACCAGCCGGTCCTGCGCCGGCCGAAATTTTTTCAGGGCCGCCGGATCCGCGGCGAAGGCGTCCAGAACATCGGCTGGCTCGATCCCACGGGCAAGGAGATGGACGACGCGGCCTGGAACGCCGGCTTCGTGCGCTGCCTGGGCATGCTCCTGCGCGGCGACCTCATCGACGAGATGGATGACGAGGGCGAGCCCATCACGGGCGACACCCTGCTCCTCCTTTTGAACGGGCACCACGAGACCATCCTGTTCTCCCCGCCCGACCCCGGTCCGGTGCACGCCTGGGAAAGGCTCCTGGACACCGCCGACCCGGAAGCGCCGGTGGGGCCCCTGCGGCGGGGGGCCCGCTACGAGCTCAAGGCCCGCTCCACCGCCGTCCTGCGCATGAAGAAGTCCACCGAAGAGTGACGGCGCGCGGCGTCGTCCGCTCCGGGGGGCTCCCACCGCGGTTCTGATTTGGTTCAATAATCGGTGATGAGAACGAAGAAAACACCCTTGGACCCCGATCCTCTCTGGCACAAGGACGCGGTCGTCTACCAGCTCCACGTGAAATCCTTTTTCGACGCCAACGGCGACGGCGCGGGGGATTTTCAGGGCTTGGTGGAAAAATTGGACTACCTCCAGGACTTGGGCGTCACCTGCGTCTGGCTGCTGCCGTTCTACCCCTCGCCCCTGCGCGACGACGGCTACGACATCGCCGACTACCGCAACGTGAACTCCGCCTACGGCTCGCGCAAAGATTTCGGACGCTTCGTGCGGGAGGCCCACCGCCGCGGCATCCGCGTGGTGACGGAGCTGGTGATCAACCACACGTCGGACCAGCATCCCTGGTTCCAGGCCGCGCGGCGCGCTCCGCCCGGCTCCTCCAAGCGCGATTTTTACGTCTGGAGCGACACCAACCGGAAGTACGAAAACGCCCGCATCATCTTCACCGACACCGAGACCTCCAATTGGACCTGGGACGACACGGCCAAGGCCTATTATTGGCACCGCTTCTTCCACCACCAGCCGGACCTGAACTTCGACAATCCCCGCGTGCTCAAGGCCGTCATGAAGGTGATGCGCTTCTGGCTCGATTTGGGCGTGGACGGCCTGCGCCTGGACGCGGTGCCCTATTTGGTGGAGCGCGAAGGCACGTCCTGCGAAAACCTGCCCGAGACCCACGCCGTGCTCAAGGAGCTCCGGCGCGAGCTGGACGCGCATTACAAGGGACGCATCTTCCTGGCCGAAGCCAACCAGTGGCCGCCCGACGTGCGCCCCTACTTCGGCGACGGCGACGAATGCCACATGGCGTTCCATTTTCCCCTCATGCCGCGCATCTTCATGGGCCTGCGGCGGGAGGAGCGCACGCCCATCCTCGACATCCTGAAGCAGACGCCCGAAATCCCCGACACGTGCCAGTGGGCGCTCTTCCTGCGCAACCACGACGAGCTCACCCTGGAGATGGTCACCGACGAGGAGCGCGACTACATGTACCTCGAGTACGCCAAGGACCCCCGCATGCGCCTGAACCTGGGCATCCGCCGCCGCCTGGCGCCGCTGGTGGACCACAGCCGCCGCCGGCTGGAGCTCCTCACCAGCCTGCTCTTCTCGTTCCCGGGCACGCCCATCCTCTATTACGGCGACGAGATCGGCATGGGCGACAACGTCTACCTGGGCGACCGCAACGGCGTGCGCACGCCCATGCAATGGACGGGCGACCGCAACGCCGGCTTCTCGCGCGCCGACCCCGCCATGCTCTACGCCCCGCCCATCATGGATCCCGTCTACGGCTACCAGGCCGTCAACGTGGAGGCCCAGCAGAGGGACCCGTCCTCCCTGCTCAACTGGATGCGCCGCATGATCGCCCTGCGCAAGAAGCACAAGACCTTGGGTCGCGGCTCCTTCCAATTTTTGCCGTCGAAGAACCCGCGCGTGCTCACCTACGTGCGCCGCTGGGAGGGGGAGGCCATCCTCTGCGTGGCCAGCCTGTCGCGCTTCGTCCAGCCCGTGGAGCTGGATCTCTCGGAGTTCAAGGGCATGACGCCCGTGGAGATGATGGGCAACGTGGAGTTCCCGCCCGTCGGAGATTTGCCCTATTTCCTCACCCTGGGCCCGCACGGGTTCTACTGGTTCCAGCTCCGCAAGCAAAAACGCGCCGCGCCTTTGGGCGAAACCTCCGGCACGCCGCGGCCCGGCGACGGCCCCTTCCAGTCGGACCCCGACGTGCCGCCGCAATGGCAGGGCGCGCCCTCGCCCCCCGCCGTCAAGCCGCCGGACGCCTCTTCGTGAACCCGGCGGCGGCTCCGCTCCTGCGCCCGTCCCTGGGCGCGCGGCCGGAAGCCGCCGGCGCGCGCTTCCGCGTGTGGGCGCCCGAGGCCGCGCGGGTGGAGGCCGTCTTCGAGGACGGCCGGCCCGATTTGCCGCTGGAAAAAGACGAAGAAGGATATTTCCAGGGCCTGGCGCCGGGTTTGAAGGCCGGCGGCCTCTACCGTTACCGCGTGGACGGCCAAGGCCCGTTCCCCGACCCCGCGTCGCGCTTCCAGCCGCAAGGCGTCCACGGCCCCTCCCGCGTGGAGGACCCGGACCTTTTCAATTGGACCGACGAGGAGTGGCGCGGCCTCCCTTTCGAAGCTTTGGTTTTCTACGAGCTCCACGTGGGAACCTTCACGCCCAAGGGCACCTTCGCCGCCGCCGCCGAGCGTCTGCCGTATTTAAAGGAGCTGGGCGTCACGGCCGTGGAGCTCATGCCCGCGGCGGATTTCCCCGGCGATCGGAACTGGGGCTACGACGGCGTGAGCCTCTTCGCGCCGGCGCGCTGTTACGGCGAGCCCGACGACCTGCGCCTGCTGGTGGACAAGGCCCACGGCCTGGGCCTGGCCGTATTCCTGGACGCGGTCTACAACCATCTCGGCCCCGACGGAAATTATTTGGGCGTCTACAGCCCTCATTATTTCACGGACCGGCATCAAAGCCCCTGGGGCGCCGGCGTGAATTTGGACGGCCCCTCCAGCGGACACGCGCGGAGCTTCTTCATCGAGAACGCTCTGCGCTGGATCCACGAATATCACTTCGACGGCCTGCGGCTGGACGCCACCCACGCCCTGACGGACGACGGCCCCCGGCATTTCCTGGCCGAGCTCTCGGCGGCGGCGCGGGATTCCTTGCGCGCCGAGGTGTCGTCCGCTCTCTCCTCCGGCGGGGGCCGGGAGGTTTCCGGCTCTTCCGGCGCGCAGGCCGGTGGAAATGAACAGCCTCTTCGCCGCGTCCATTTGGTGGCCGAGGACCACCGCAACCTGGCGCGCCTGGCGAAGCCCGAAACGGCGGGCGGCTACGGTTTGGATGCCGTCTGGGCCGACGATTTCCACCACGTCATGCGCCGCCTCCTGGCGGGGGATTCCGACGGCTATTTCCAGGATTTCCAAGGCACCACGCAAGAGTTGGCCGACACCTTGAACCAAGGCTGGCTCTATTGCGGCCGACACGCGCCCCATTTCGGCGGGCCCCGCGGCACGCCGCCCGACGGCCTGCCTGCGCGGGCCTTCGTCATCGCCTTGCAAAACCACGACCAGGTGGGGAACCGCGCTTTGGGCGAGCGGCTGCATCACCAAATCGAGCCGGCGGCGTGGCGGGCGGCCTCGGCCCTGCTCCTCTTCGCGCCCCGCACGCCCTTGCTTTTCATGGGGCAGGAATGGGCCGCGTCTTCGCCGTTCCAATATTTCACCGACCACAACGCCGAACTGGGCCGCCTCGTCACCGAGGGCCGCCGCCGCGAGTTCAAGGATTTCGCCGCCTTCGCCGATCCCGCCGCGCGGGAAAAAATTCCGGACCCCCAGGCCCTTTCCACCTTCGAAGCGTCGCGCCTCCGCTGGGAAGAGCGCGGACGGGAGCCCCACGCGTCCGTCCTGCGCCTTTATCAGGCGCTGCTGCGCCTCCGCGCCGGGGAGCCCGCTTTGCGCGACGCCTCTCCGGGCTCCTTCCGCGCCGAAGCCCTGGACGAGACCACGATCCTCCTGCGCAAAAATACCCCCGGGGGGTATCCGCTGGCGCTGGTTGTGCGCCTGAAGGGCGCCGGCGCGGCGTCGTTCCCGGCGGAGGGAAAAAACTGGTCCGTTCTCCTGACCACGGAAGACCCGCCCTTTTCTCCCGACCCCGCGCCGCCCGCCGTGGAAACCGCCGCCGGGCGCGTCGCGATCCGTTTCCGGCGGCCTTCCGCCGTCGTCTTGAAAGCGGACGCGCCGGCATGACGCCCGCCTCTGCGAACGTCCCGGCGGCCCGCCGCCGGCCCGTTCCTCTGTCCACGTATCGTTTTCAATTCCACAAAGATTTCACGTTCCGCGGCGCGGAGGCCCTGGTGCCTTACCTCCACGCCCTGGGCGTCACGGACCTCTATTCCTCGCCCTACCTGAAGGCCGCTCCGGGCAGCCGCCACGGCTACGACATCTGCGACCACACCGCGCTCAACCCCGAGATCGGCTCCGAGGAGGATTACGCGAAGCTCACCGACGCCCTGGCCGAGCGCGGCATGGGGCACGTGCTGGACTTCGTGCCCAACCACATGGCGGCCGACCCCGCGGCCAACCCCTGGTGGCGCGACGTTTTGGAGAACGGCCCCGCCTCGCCCTACGCCCGCTTCTTCGACGTGGACTGGGACCCGGCGAAGCCCGAGCTCAAAAACAAAATTTTGCTGCCCGTGCTGGGCGACCAATACGGCCTCGTGCTGGAGCGGGGAGAGCTCCAGCTTCGGCTGGAGGACGGCAATTTCGCGCTCTGTTATTTCGAGCACCGCTTCCCCGTCAACCCGCGCCGCCTGCCCATGATCCTGGAGGCGGGGCTGGACGCTCTGAAGGCGGAGCTTCCGCCCGACGACCCCGGCCTGCGGGAATTCCTCAGCGTGCTCACGGCCCTGAACAATTTGCCCGCCATCGTCGAGACGGACCCGGACAAGGTGGCCGAGCGCCAACGGGAAAAAGAGGTGGCGCGGGAGCGGCTCGTGAAGCTCATGGGCGCCTCGCCCCGGCTCCGCCGCCACGTGGAGGAGGCGCTGGCCTCGGCCAACGGGCGCGCCGGCGATTACCGCAGCTTCGACCTCCTGCACAAATTTTTGGAGTCCCAGGCCTACCGCCTGGCCTACTGGCGCACCGCCGGACACGAGATCAACTACCGCCGGTTCTTCGACATCAACAGCCTGGCCGGCCTGCGCATGGAGGACGAAAAGGTGTTCGCCGCCTGCCATCCCCTCGTCCTGCGCATGATCGGCCAAGGGCGGATCACCGGCCTGCGGCTCGACCACGTGGACGGCCTCTTCGATCCCGCGGGCTATTTCGCGCGCCTCCAGGAAGCGGCGGGCGGCGGCGCGGCGCCCCAAGGCGGGCGCGGCGGCCCCGCCTTCTACGTGGCGGTGGAGAAAATCCTGTCGGCGGGCGAAGCGCTGCCGGAGGACTGGGCCGTGCACGGCACCTCGGGCTACGATTTCCTGAACGACGTCAACGGCCTCTTCGTCCAGCGCGCCAACGCCGAGCGCATGCGGAAAATTTATTGGAGCTTCACCAACAGCCTCATCCCGTTCCCGGTGCTGGCCTACATCTGCAAGAAGCTCATCATGAGCACCTCCATGGCCAGCGAGCTGAACGTTTTGGCCAACGCCTTGAACGGCCTTTCCGAGGAAGACCGCCGCACCCGCGACTTCACCCTCGAAAGCCTGCGGGACGTTCTGCGGGAGGTGGTGGCCTGCTTTCCGGTGTACCGCACCTACGCGCGCGCCGAAGGCTGGTCGGAGGACGACCGCCGCGTCGTCGAGGCCGCCGTGTCCGCGGCCCGCCGCCGCAACCCCGCCATGGAGCCGTCCATTTTTGATTTCCTCCGGCGCGTGCTCCTGCCGTCCGACAACGGCGACCCCGCCGCCCGCGCCCGCCGGCTGGCCTTCGCCGGCAAGTTCCAGCAGTACACGGGCCCCGTGCAGGCCAAGGGGCTGGAGGACACCGCCTTCTACCGCTACAACGTGCTCGTCTCCTTGAACGAGGTGGGCGGCGCGCCGGAGCGCTTCGGCGCTTCCGTGGAGGAATTTCACGCCGCCAACCGGCGGCGCGCGGAAAGCCGCCCCCACGGCATGCTGGCCACCGCCACCCACGACACCAAGCGCGGCGAGGACGCCCGCGCCCGCCTGCACGTCCTCTCCGAGCTGCCCGCGCCCTGGAGCCGCGCCGCGGCGCGCTGGAGCGCCCTCAACGCGGCCGCGCGCGCGGAGCTTCCCGGCGGCGGATCGGCTCCCGACCGCAACGACGAATACCTTTTTTACCAAGCCCTCGTGGGCGCCTGGCCCATGGAGGCGGCCCGGGAAAGCCGCAAGCCGGACCGCGCTCCGGCCGAGTTCACGGAACGCATGAAGGCCTACATGCTCAAGGCCGTGAAGGAGGCCAAGCTCCGCACGAGCTGGGTCAACCCCAACCAGCCCTACGAGGAGGCCGTGGCCCGCTTCGTCGAGGAAACGCTGTCGGGTCCGCGGGCCGGTAAATTTCTGGCCGCCTTCCTCTCTTTCTGGAAACAGACGGCCGGGCCCGGCGCGGTGAATTCCCTTTCACAGGTCCTCCTGAAAGCGGCGTCTCCCGGCGTGTGCGATTTTTACCAGGGTTCCGAACTCTGGGACTTGAGCCTGGTGGATCCCGACAACCGCAGGCCCGTGGACTACTCTCTGCGGACGCGCCTGCTGGAGGAGCTGGAGCCGGCGCTGGCGGAAACATCGACCGAAAATTTGCGCCCCGCCCTGGAGGGCCTGCTGGCGGCCTGGCCCGACGGACGCGCGAAGCTCTACCTGACGGCGCGGATCCTGCGCTTCCGCCGCGAGCGGGCCGCTCTCTTCTTGGAGGGCGATTACGTCCCTCTTGCCGCGGAGGGGGACAAGGCGGACAACATCGTGGCCTTCGCGCGGCGCGGGCCCGGCGGCGCGCTGGTGGCGGCGGCGCCGCGCCTGCCGGTGTCGCTGGGCATGGCCTCGCCCGCCGCCGCGGGGCGCTGGGGGGACACGCGGCTGTTTCTACCCGAGGGCGCCGCGGGATTCGTCAACGTCTTAACGGCCGAAGCGCCCCGCGTCCAAGAAAAAAACGGCCGCTCCTGGATCGCCGCCGCCGACCTGTTCCGAAACTTTCCCGCGGCCCTGCTGCATTCCGCTTCATGAAGAAACACCGCCTGAAGGCCGATCCGGCCCTGCGCCGGTTTTGGTGGACGCTGGCCTTCCCGGCCCTGCTGATTTTTTTCATCTACCCCCTCAGGATTCACGGCGGCATCAATCCCCAAGACGAGGGGATATGGCTGGCCGTGGCCCAGGCGCTGTCCGAGGGCAAGCGGCTTTACCGCGACATCGCCTTTCAATACGGGCCCCTGCTCGCCTCCGCGCTGGAGCTTCCCTCCGTTTTCGGTTCCTTCACGCTTTCGGGCGCGCGGACCACGGTCTGGCTTTTCAACGCGGCGGGTCTCCTGTGCGTTTACGCCGCCCTGCTGAGCTTTGTCCGCGACGCCCGTACCCGCCTGGCGGCGGGGGTTTTCCTTTGCATGGTTCCTTTGGCGGCCCACACGCTTTTCATTCCCATGTCCGCGCGCTACGGCCCCGCGTTCCTGCCCATGGTTTTCTGGCCGGGCGCTCCGTGGCACGCCCGGCGCCCGCGCGCGGCGCCCTGGGCTGCGGGCGCCCTGGCCGGATTGTCCTATTGGTTCGCCCAGGAGGCCGGAGCGCCGGCGCTGGCCGCGGGGCTTTTCGTTTTCGCGGGCGGGAAAAATAAAAAGCCCTTGGCGGCTTTCGCCGCGGCCGCCGCCGGAGCTTTGGGCCTGGGCCTGGCCGCCGTCGCCTGGCGAGGAGGATCGGCGGACTATTTCCGCTCGTCGGTTTTCGACATCGGCTATTTGATGGCCGCCATCCGCCGCGGGCCGGCGGCTTTCCCGGGGGAGCTGTTGGCCGCGGCCGCCGGAGGGCGCGCGGCGTGGAACGCGGCCGCCGCCGGACTGGCGGATTTTCTGGCCGTCCGGCTCATCCCGTTGTCCTGCGCCGGAGCGTTCCTTTATTGGGCGTTCCGCAAAAGGCGCGACGCGGATTTTCGCCCCCTGGCCGCCTTGGCGCTTCAAGGGTTTCTGGCCTCCGGCATCATGTGGGTCCGCTCGGACCGCTGGCACATTTACTTGGCGGCCGCGCCCGGCCTCCTCCTTTGGGCGGCGCTCACGGACCGGACTCTGCGGGGCTCCCGCAAGACCGGCGAACGCGCCTTGCTGCTGTTCTTCGTTCTGGGCGGAGCCGTCACGCTTCCCCATTTTTACGTCCAGCGCGTGCGCGAAGCCGCCGGCCGCGACCATCGGCGGGAATCGTCCCTGCCCCGCGCGGGGCGGTCGAGGCTTCCCGACGCCCAGGCCAACGGCTACGAGTTCCTGGGGGATTGGATTTCCCGGAGGACGGCCCCGGGCGAGCCCATCTTTCTTTTCCCTTACAACGGCGCCGTCTATTTCCTGGCGGACCGCCCCAACCCGAGCCGCTTCCCCATGATGGCCGACGCCGTGCGCCCCGACCAACAGGCGGCCGCCGTCGGGCAAATGGAGGCCGCGGGCCTGCGCTGGATCATCCACGACACGCAGAACACCCATTTCGACGCCAAGCCCGTGGAGGAATTTTTACCCGTCATTTACGCTTATATGCGCGACAAGTTCGAAGAGGCGGAACGCGCGGGGCCGTTCGTGTTCTTAAAAAGGAAGGGAACTCCCTGATGGCGAAGATTCCTCCGCTCCTGCGGGTGTGGTTGTTGGCCGTGGCGCTGGGCCTGCCTTTCATCGGCCGGGCCTATTTCGTGGACGACCATTATCACCTGCTCATGGCGCGCGGCCTGCTGGAAAGCCCGCTCCGCCCCTACGATTTCCTGGCCGACGACGCCGGCCCCGACAACGTCGGCTGGGAGCGCGGCCAGCCGCCCCGCATGGTGAACCCGCCCCTGCACCATTATTTTCTCGGCGTCTTGTGGAAAGCCGGAGGCGGCCGGCTCTGGTTCGTGCGCCTGGGGAACCTGATGTTCGCCGCCCTCGGCGCCGTTTTCATTTACCTTTTGGCGCGGCGCTTTTACCTGCCGCCCGGCCCCGTGACGGTTCTGGCCGTGCTGTCGCCGGCGTTCTGGCTTTCTTCCCACGCGCTCCTCATCGACACGACCTTGCTGGTTTTTTTCCTGGCGGCGCTTTGGCTGTGGATCGAGGGGCTGGAAAAAAATTCGCGTCCGGCGCTGGCGGGGGCCGGGGTTCTCGTGGGCCTGGCCATTTTGACGAAGTACACCGGGGGGTTCGTGGGCATCCTCTGCGGGTTGTGGTGGCTCCTCCAGCCGAGGGAGCGCCGCCGCTGGACGGACCTGCTTTTTCTAGCCATCCCCGCCCTCATGCTGGGCCTCTGGAGCTGGTGGAACGTGGCCGGCTACGGCGCGCCGCACATCCTGGCGGCGGCCAAGCGCACGGGCAACAGCCTGCGCTGGGGGCACGTTCTGGTGTTCCTCACGTTTTTCGGCGGGGTGTTCCTGTTTCCGCTGGCTTCGTGGTTCTGGGGCCGGCGGCTGAACCGCCGCCTGTTCTGGACCACGGCCTTGATCTCCGCCGGTTTGGCCCTGGTGTTGGCGGGGCCGCGCGGCGGTTTTTCCCCGGGCCAGGCCGTCCTCATGGCGGCGCTGGCGGGCGGCGCGCTCCTCTTTTTGGCGCAACTGCCGCGCGAGGGCCTGCGCATTCAGCCCGCCGACGGGTTCCTGGCCGCTTGGCTCTTCCTCGGCACCGCGCAAATGATGTTCGTCATGGGCTGGGTGGCGGCGCGCTATTATTTGACGCTCCTGCCGCCGGCCGTTTTCCTTTTCTACCGCGTGGCGCAAAAAATATACAGGCACGCGCCCTCGGGCCTCAACCGTTTCCAAACCGCCGTGGGCGCGGTCCTCTTCCTCTTCAGCCTGGGCCTGGCCTGGGCCGATTACGCCCAAGCCGAAACCAGCCGCCGCATCGTGGAAGACACGCGGCGGGACGGCCTGCCCGAATCTCCATCCGCGGATCCCGGCGGCCCGCGCCGCTGTTTTTACCTGGGCGATTCCTTCACCGGCAGCTACCTCAAATACGCCGGCTGGCTCCCCGCCTTCGAAGACACGGACCTGCGCCCCGGCGATCTCCTCCTCAGCCAGGAGGTCACCATGCCGCGCTGGTGGTTCCGCGCCATGCCGCGCCGCTTCCGCCCGGTGAAATCCTACTCCTACGAATCCCGCTGGCCCCTGCGCGTCATGGACAACCACGGCGCCGCCGGCTTCTACGCCTCCGCCTGGGGCCCGCTCCCCTTCACCTTCTCCCGGAGTCCCCTGGAGCGCTATTGGTTGCTGGAAGTGACGGCCGACAACGCCGCTGATTTGCGGGAAAAGTAATCACCTTTCGAACGAGCAAGTCGTTCATGAAAGTTGTCCGAACCTCCACTCGGTGATTTCACTCTCCAGGGTCAAGGGTTCCCAACAGGCCGTCGTAATCTCCTCGTAGGCTGCCTGCGGCGGTTCGGGCGCGATTTTCGAGGGTCGGAGCCGAGGATGTTTGAGCCGATATTTGCGTTGGTGCTGTGCGTCTAACGCTTCTTGCCATTTGTCATTGCGAGGAGCGTTGTTCGCGACGAAGCAATCCCGGCTTTCAGTGCGCGAAGAATGCTCTCAGCGCCGGCGAAACCTGGGATTGCTTCGCCTTCGGCTCGCAATGACAGCGGATAAGCCATGCGGCTTAGGACACGCCGCGCCGGAGAAAATCGAGCGGGCTGCGCAGCGACGGCGAAGCCAAGGTCTATAAAGTGGTTTGTCCTCCGCCCGGTCAAGCCCGTCCTGCGGGGTTTGTTCCGCAGGGGCTCAGAAATACGCGCGTAAGCCGCCGGGGTGGTTCTCCTTCTCCTGGATAAGTAAGAAAAAAGAAACCCGGGTCCAAGGGTGGAGCCCCGGGGCATGGTCTCAGAGTCGGACAAAATTTCTTATGTCCCATCGCCTCATCATTCATATAGACATGGACGCCTTCTTCGCCCAGGTGGAGCAGAGGGCCGACCCCGCCTTGGCCGGCAAGCCCGTCTTCGTCACCGCCCGCTCCCGCCGCTCGGTGGTGGCCGCCGCCTCCTACGAAGCCAAAAAATTCGGCGTGAAGTCCGGCATGAACTTGTCCGAGGCCCGCGCCCTCTGCCCAGCCGCCGTCCTCGTCCCGCCCCGGTTCGACCGCTACGCCGAAATTTCCGACGACATTTTCCTGGCGCTGGTGGAATTCTCGCCCCAGGTGGAGGCCGCCTCCATAGACGAGTTCTATTTGGACGTCACCCTCACCGCCGCGCGCTGGGGCGGAGCCGAGGCCCTGGCGCGGGAAATCAAGCGCCGCGTCCACGCCGCCCACGGCCTCACCTGCTCGGCCGGCGTCGCCCCCAACAAGCTCCTGGCGAAATGGGCCGCCGGCCGCTCCAAGCCCGACGGCCTCTTCGTCCTGCCGCCCGAAGACGTGCCCGCCACGCTGGAGCGCCTGCCCGTGGGCGAGCTCTGCGGCATCGGCCCCGCGCTCCGCGGCCGCCTGCGGACGCTGGGCGTTCTCTCCTGCGGCGAGCTGGCGCGGTTTCCCGAAGGAGAGCTGGCCGCCCACTTCGGCGTTTGGGGCCACCACCTGGCCGCCATGGGCCGCGGCCGGGATGACGCCCCCGTCGCCTTCGCGGCCGACGAAGCCGCCCCCAAATCCTTCGGCGCCATGCAGACCCTGGACGAAGACGTCCGCGACCGCGACGCCCTGCAATCCTGGCTTCTCGTCCAATGCGAGCGCGTGGCCGCCCGCCTCCGCCGGCGCCGCCTGGCGGGGGACACCGTCTCCCTCCTCCTGCGCGACAGCGCCTTCATCAACTGGAACCGAAGCAAACGCTGGGCGGCCCCCACCCAAGACGCCCAGGAAATCCTCCGCCGCGCCTGGAAACTCTTCCCCGAGCGCGCCGCCTCCCGCGCCTTCCGCCTGGTGGGCGTCTCCGTCGGCGGCCTCGCCCCCGACCGCCAGCTCTCCCTCCTGCCCGAAGACGAAAAACGCCGCCGCCTCAACGAAGTCCGCGACCGCCTCAACCAAAAATTCGGCGACCAAACCCTCATCCCCGCCCGCCTCTCCCCGCCCCGCCGAAAAAAATAGCCGGCTCTAGCCTCCCCGGCAACTTCGGTCCGTTAAGAATTGCTCCTGGTGCGGAGAAAGAGGCACTCATGATATAGTAAACCGTCCCCTGCGCCCGGACGGTATCCTTATTAAGGACAAAAAATATACATGTCGCACAACTTATGTATAAAATATCGTTAAATCTATACATGAGACCCATCCACGGAAAACCGTTCTACTTTCCCCGAACCCCCGCCAAAACTTAACTTGGAGACGTTGTCCTTCTTCAAAGCCGCCCTCGCCCAACCGGGGAATCCGGGTTAATAACGGTCTGAGAACCTGCCGCCGCGCCCGGCCCTTCGTCCGAAAATTCCACTTGCCTTTCAAAGGACCGTTTTTCATATAATTCACCAGATTCGCCATACCCATCGCGGGTCCCAAGGGCTGACCGCCGTACCGGCTTGTTAAGAGAGAGCGAGCGGCTGAATGAATGCCACCAACGAACACGCTGCGCCCCGCAATCCCGGGGCCGAACGCATGGCGCCGCCTACGTGCGCCGCACTCGGCCGGGCCCTTGGCGCGCTCCATGGGCGCCGCCGCCCGCCCAGCCAGCCCTGGGCGAATGTCTCGGCCATCCGCCCCCCTTGTCGCGCCGCCCGCCGCGCCGTTCCCCGCAAAGCGCCCCCTGAAAGCATGAAAACGCCCGCCCCCGTTCCCTCCACTTACGCCGCCCTGCGGAAAACCGTGGAGGAAACCCTGCTTCTCGGGCAAGAGCGCATCGAAAAAGCCAAAATCCTCACCTACTGGCGCACCGGCAAACTCATTCATGATCATTTGCTCAAGCACGACAACCCCTCCGAGCACTACGGCGGCCAAGTCATCGAAAAACTCTCGGCGGACCTCCAAGTCAACGCCCGGCTCCTCTGGCGGTGCCTCCAATTCGCCCGCTCCTTCAAGATTCTGTCCACGTGGACAGAATCTACGCCCACCCACCTCACTTGGTCCCACTACCGCCAGCTCATGACCATCCCCGACGAGCCCGCCCGCCTCGCCCTCTTAAAACGCGCCGAAAAGTCCCAATGGACCGTCGTCCAACTGGCCGAAAAAATCCGGCTTGAAATCCGCGGCCACGTGCGCCTTCCATCGGACGGCGGCTCAACGCCGATCCTTCAGCGCCCGCCGCCCAAACTCATACCCAGGCGCGGCGAACCCTACACCTACCGCCTCCTCGCCGCGGAATCCATAAACGAAGAAGAACCCGGCGGCCTCTGGCTGGACCTCGGCTTCCAAGTCCGCCGCGCCCTCCCCAACCCCGCCCCCCGGTTTAAAGAAACCCAAATCGTCGAATCCAAAAAAGAGGGAACCGCCTACTCCGCCGTCCCCTCCGCCCGCCCTGTTTCCGCCCTCTTCACTTATTACGCCCGCGTCGAACGCGTGGTGGACGGCGACACCCTCCTCGTCCACGTGGACCTAGGCTTCGAAACCGCCGTCCGCCAATACCTCCGCCTCCGAGGCATAGACTGCCCCGAACTCGCCGCGCCCGAGGGCAAGGCCGCCAAAGCCTTCGTGGAAAAGGAGCTGTGCAAACCCCCGCGCATCCTCCTCACCAGCACCCGCTCCGACAAATACGACCGCTACCTGGCCGACGTCTTCTACGAATCCCAAGGCCAAGAAAAATACCTGAACCAAGAATTATTGGACAAAGGCCACGCGGGGAGGATGGAGCAATAAGCGCGCCTCGAAAAGGGGCTTTAAATTCGACCGGATGAAATGGAAAATCTTTGAGGTTAAGAAATCAAGCGCAATGGCAATGATTACCAAGAACACTCCTTAATCCATATTTCTTTGCTAAAATCCCAATCGCATGGCCCGGATTGGATGGGCAAAGCCGTGCGCGCCTCTCATGGATACACTTACGAAAGCCGAACGCAGTCGAATCATGAGTTTGGTAAAGGCTAAGAATACCAAGCCCGAGATAATCGTCCGAAGAATTGTTTCAGCCATGGGTTTGCGTTATAGACTGCACAGCGGCAAGTTGCCGGGCCGACCCGATCTTGTTTTCAGTCGCGCCAGGCGGGTGATTTTTGTTCATGGATGCTTTTGGCATCGGCATATAGGATGCGCCCGTTGCCGCATGCCAAAATCCAGGCGCCATTTCTGGAAACCGAAACTTTTGAGGAATCGCCTTCGCGATGAAGCGAATCGAAAGGAGTTGAGAAAACTAAAATGGAGTACTCAAGTCATATGGGAATGCGAAACCGACAACATCCCCGCGTTAGAGAAGAAGCTGGCTCGTATTCTGCCAACCCGGAAATAAGAGCCGTTGAGCTCTTCGCGGGGGCGGGGGGGCGCGGGATAGGAACCTCCAGAGCCGGTTTCAAACATGTCGCCGTGATTGAGTGGAATAGAAACGCATGTGACACTATCCGCGTGAACCAGCGGCGCGACGTAAAGCCCGTGGCGGGCTGGCCGCTCTACCAGGCCGATGTGCGGGAATTCGATTATTCCATAGTAAAGGGTGAATTGGACCTTGTCGCTGGAGGCCCACCGTGCCAGCCCTTCTCCCTGGCTGGAAAGCATAGAGGCCATCAGGACGATCGGAATATGTTTCCGGAAACGGTGCGCGCGGTCCGGGAAACCAAGCCGCGGGCGCTGATGCTCGAAAATGTGAAGGGACTAACAAGGCAGTCATTCAACAGGTATTTCGAGTATATCCGCCTCCAACATGCTTATCCTGAAATAATTCGAAGATCATCCGAGGAATGGCTTGATCATTGGGCTCGTCTGGAGAGGCACCATATTTCCGGCAACGGGAGCGGTCTTTTTTATCGAGTGGTTTCCCGTCTGCTGAACGCGGCGGATTATGGCGTGCCGCAACGACGGGAAAGAGTTTTCATTGTTGGATTTCGGTGCGATTTAAACTTGGAATGGTCTTTCCCGAAGCCGACGCATTCTCAGGATGCTCTGTTGTGGGATCAATGGATCAGCACAGATTACTGGGAGCGGCATGAAATCCCCAAGAGGAGACGCCCTCCAATGCCGGAGCGAATGGGGAACCGGGTTGAAATTTTAAAGGCGGAGGGTGTGAAGCCGGCCGAGAAACCATGGGTTACGGTGAGGGACGCCATTAAGGACCTGCCTGATCCGCGCGATAAAAAAACGGCCGAGAAAATTTTGAATCATAAATTCATGTCCGGCGCGAGATCCTATACAGGACATACGGGCAGCCCGCTGGATGAGCCCGCCAAGACGTTGAAGGCGGGCGATCACGGTGTTCCGGGCGGAGAGAACATGCTGGCTGAATCAGATGGGAGCGTCCGCTACTTCACTGTTCGGGAGAGCGCTCGTCTTCAGACGTTCCCGGATGACTATTTTTTCAATGGAGCATGGACCGAGGCCATGCGCCAGCTTGGAAATGCGGTCCCTGTGGCGCTTGCCGAGGCGGTGGCTCTGAGCGTAAAAAGTCGATTAGGGCGGGGAAATCGCAATTGACGACTTCGGAAGTCGATTACGCTGAATTAGTCACCGATCTTAATAGGCTTCTTCAGTCCCTTCCTGATGATCCTCCTCCCCCGATTCATGCCAATTCCAGATTATTGAACAAACTTCGCGATGATTTGAGAATCGCCATAGCTAAGCTTCACTCTTTGGCCATTTCGCTTGATCCCGTTAAACAGCCTCCTGAATTTTTCGATCCGTCCGACCCCAGAAAAGTGGGTGAAATGGTGGCGGGGGCGCTGGTTCTCCAGCCCCTTCGCCCGCTCTCCTCCATCCATAAATTTTACGGGTCCGGTGTTTACGCTATATACTATCGGGGCGGATTCGACGCGTACCGGCCTATCTCAAAAACAAACCATCCTATCTATGTCGGGAAGGCGGATCCTCAGGATGGGCACGCCCGCACTCCGGAACGGCAGGGGACGCGATTGTCGATTCGATTGTCCGAGCATCTTAAGTCGATCGGCTTGGCAAGGAATTTGGAAGCGGGCGACTTCGATTGTCGATATTTAGTTGTGGTCAGCGGCTGGCAGAAGGCCGCGGAAGAACACCTCATCCACCGATATAAACCCGTTTGGAATAACGAGATAAAAATTTGCTATGGCTTTGGCAAGCATGGGGATGACGCCAAGACAAGAAGTAATAAGCGATCTCCTTGGGATATGCTCCACCCCGGCCGTCCTTGGGCCGAGGGCAACGCGCCTAATGCCAGAAGTGTGGTTCAGATCAAAGCGGATATCCGGGAGCATTTCAGGAAATTTCCTACCATGAAAACCTAGTCGCCATGAGGCGAGACGTTTTTTCTCGATTCCCTGGCCGGCGGACTTCCGTTTTCCGAAAAATCCTTTCTGGTTTTTTAGCTTTGGTTCTCGTCGTTTCCGGCTCGCCGTTGGGGTGGGCTTGGGACGATGGGCGGGGAGGTCGGAACAGTTTCAACGATCAGAACCGGCGGAATGATCTTTTGGATTGGAACAAGAAGAGCCCGGCCGGGCCGGAAGATCGGCAGATGGAACTGGCGCGGGGGCGGTTGGCTTTCATGAAGTCGTTTTCGGTGCACACCGTCGGGCTTCGGTCCTCTCTTCCCTCCAGCCTTTCCGTTTTCACGCCCGCCAGAACAAATTTTTTATCCTCCGGCGGCAGCGGGTTTTTCGTTCTTCCCCAGACATTGGACAGGCGGTTGGCCTCGCCGGCGGCGCTGGACGCCGCGGCGCGGGAGAAATCGTCCGCGTTGCGGGCGCTTTCCGCGGCGGGGAAAGGGCAAGTCGGCGGCGCGGGGAATGGGCGGGCGGGGTTTTCGCTTTTGGCGCACTTGAAAGCGGGGGTTCGGCCTGAAAAGTTTGTTCTGAAAGCTGGGGCGCCAGCGGGGGGCGCTGTGGCGGCGATGGGGAACCCGGCGGGGAAATCTTTCTTTTCGGGAATCGCCCAGCGCGTCGGCCAGGTTTGGGACCGCGCGGTTAAGGGCCGGCGGACGGTGGCGCAGGTGCGGAACGCGGACGGCAACGTGATTCGCGGCGCGATTGTGGTGAACCGGGAAAACGAAATTGTTTCCGTTCAGCCCGGAGCGGTGATGACGGTGGACCAGGCCCCGGCCCGTGTGGGAGGGTCGCTTTGGGAGCGCGGGGAGTTCGTCACCCGCGACGGTCGGAGTTTCGATCTTGCGGGGCGGGGCGTGCAAGTGGTGGACCGATTGCCGGGTTATCGAATGCTGGGCGACGGCGCGCGCGTGACGTTTTACGGCGACGGGCTGGGAGGCCGGCAAATGTTGGGCGTCGGCTCGCTGAAAGGGGGAAACCGGCTTCTGGACGAAAGCACGGGCTTGAGCCTGACTTACCAGCCCGATCCCTCGGAAACGGGCGAAGGGTCTTGGAACGTGGACGCCGACCAGAAGGCCCGCATCCCCGCGGCGGGAACGGTTTTGGACGCGGGCCTGGGGGCGGACGGCCGGCTGAGCAAGCCCGCGGTTTTGTCCATCTCGCTGGGCGGGCGGAAAGAGAGTTTGAAAATTTCCGGGGTTTTGCCCAATCCAGAAACGGGCGGCTGGCAGTTGCTCTCACAAACCGAGGTGTCCGCCGACGCTCCCCTGCGTTTAAACGGCGTCACGGGGGCGGAGCCCGCCGACAGAACCCTTCACGCGGGCACGCTGGCCGCCCGGCAGGAAATCGCCGTGGGCAAAAACCTGGCTTCCTTCCGAACCGACGCCAAAGTGCGCCAGGAGGGGGACGATTACGTTTTCACCGGCGGCGCGGTGGCGCTCAACCTCACCACGCGCGGCGACGGTTCCCCCGCCTACCTGGGCGCGGTTCTGGGTTCGGGCTCCCGGCTCACCGTCACGGGCCCCACCTATTTCCCGGGGCTGGACCTGCTCGTCTACGCCGGAAAATTCAGCATGGGAGAGCTTTGGAGCGGCGCCGCGCAACTTGATCCCGGAACCCTTTACGAGGATCATTCCGGGGCGTATCTGCTTTCGCCCGATCTCCAGGGGGCCGTGAAGCCCCTTCCCGTTAAAAACATCAATTTGGCGGAGGGAACTTTCACCGCCGTCCTGGCCCATCAGCCCGTGGCCGGCAAGCTGGGCGTGGAGTATTTGGAGCTGATGGGAAAAATTAATTTTGAAGACGCGCGGGCGTCCTTGGCCAAACAGGCGGCCGCCGGAGAAGTGGCGGAGTTGAACGATTTGTTCCAGCCGGGCGACATCCGCGATATGGGAAATTTCCGCGTGGCCCTTCAGCGCGCCGCCCCCGGCAACGAAATCGTTTTGCGGGCCTTGGGCGTAACGACGCTGAACCAGGCCGGAGCCGTGACGGAGAGCCAAGCCCTGGAGGCTCTCAACAAGGTCCTCGCCATGCCGGATTTTCACGCCCACGTGGATGCCGAAAGCATGGATTTGGACTCCCTGGCGAAATCTTTGTTGAAGGACGCCCGCAACGGCGCCGCGCTGAGCGCGTCCCAGACGCGAACCCTCAACCGCGCCTTGTTGGGGAAGGTTTACGAAAAGGTGTTGAAGGATGCGCCAAAAGCCGTCCCCGGGGAGGAGGGGAAGGGAAAAGAGCTGACGGTTTTCTACGTGGGCGAGGGCGGCGCGATCAAGACGGGCGGCCGGGTTTATAAAAAGACCTTGGCCGAATGGCGCGCCGAGCATGGGGAGAAAAACGAGGCGGGCCCTTCCGCGCAAAAAGAAGGTTGGGGACGGGCGTATCAAGAAAAGGCCCTGGGCGCTCTGGACAATTTCGCCGCCAAGCCGGTTTGCCTGGGAGTCGGCGCCGTGGCCGGGGCTGCAATGGCGGCCGCGGGTTTCGTTATGACGGCGGGGGCCGTGGCCGCGAACGCGGCGAGCCTGGGAATGTGGGGCAAGGGCCGGGCGTTCCTGGCCTGGAGCGCCCTGCTCACCGGCCGATTGGTGAAGCAGTCGGGGCGATACGTTGTCCGCATCGCGGCGGGAGCCGCCGGCTGGTTCTTAAGCTTCAGCCCCAAAAACTCGCCCACCCGCCGCCTCAGCGAACGCCTGGACAACTGGAGCTTGCGTGGAAGATTCGTGACGGACCGGGAGTTGATGGGAGGATTCAAGCGGAATCCGAACGCCGTATATTTAGTTGTAAATGGAGTGGACAACAACGGGTCA
>JBQTIM010000032.1:0-11950 GCA_052388135.1 Elusimicrobiota bacterium | reverse complement strand
GGCAGCGCACCGTCGTTCCCGAGGGCCGGTGGGTGAGCACCACGCAGGTTGACACCTTGTTCACGTTCTGACCCCCGGGGCCTCCGGACCGCACAAAGCTCTCTTCCAAATCGGCTTCGCGCAGGCCCACCTTGAGCATGCGCTCCTCCAGCGCCTTCAGAGTGTTTTGGCTGACGGGAAAATCCGGCATGGCGGGGCGCGCCTTACGCGCGGGAGTGCAGCGCGACGCGGTTGCCTTCGCAATCTTCCAGAACGCCGACGAAACCGTACGCGCCGATGCTCTTTTTCTCCACGAGGACCTTGCCTCCCTTTTCCGCGGCCCGCCGGAGGGCGGCCGGGATGTCGGGCGCGGTGAAATACACCAGCGTTCCCCGAGCGGACGGCTCGTAGGTTTCGCCCAGCACCAGCGCGCCGGCGCTGCCCACGGCCGACTCGCTCATGGGAAACCAGGCCATCTTCAAGGGCCCCAGGTCGTGCTCCTCCAGCGCGAGGCCCAGGACATGCTCGTAGAAAGCCCGGGCGCGGGCCATGTCCTTGACGGGGATTTCAAACCATCCCACGGGGTTCGTTTTTTCGGCCATTGGTTCCTCCCTTTCCGGCTCCCGTCGAGGGAACCCTTGCGGCGGCGGGGCGATACTTGTAAATTAGCATTCCATGGAAAAAGAGACAAAAGCCAACGGCGGCGCCAAAAAAATTCTCTGCGTGTCCCGGGTGGGCTGCGTGGGAGATTTGTGCCGCCAGCTCATCGCCGAAGGCCACCACGTCCGTTATTTCATCGAGAGCAAGGCCGACAAGGACGTTTCCGACGGGTTCGTGGAGAAGGTGGACGACTGGAAAGCCCAAAAGGATTGGGCGGACCTCTTCGTCTTCGACGATTCGGACTTCGGCCGCGAGGCCGACGCCCTGCGCAAGGACGGCAAAGCCGTGGTGGGCGGTACGCCCTACACAGACCGCCTGGAGGACAGCCGGGATTTCGGCCAGCAGGAAATGAAGGCCGCCGGCATGACCATCCTGCCGCAGTGGAATTTCGCCAGCTTCGACGAGGCCGTGGCCTTCGTGCGCGCCAATCCCGACCGCTACGTGGTGAAGCCCAGCGGCGCGGCTCAGAACGAGAAAGTCCTCTCCTTCGTCGGGCAGGAGGAGGACGGGTTGGACGTGGTGGCCATCCTGGAGCGCTACAAGAAAAGCTGGGGCGCCAAGATCAAGAGTTTCCAGCTCCAGAAATACGCCGCCGGCGTGGAGGTGGCCATCGGCGCCTATTTCAACGGCAAGGATTTCATCCTGCCGGCCTGCGTGAACTTCGAGCACAAAAAAATGTTCAACGGCGACATCGGCCCGTCCACGGGCGAGATGGGGACCAGCATGTTCTTCGCCGGAGAGAACATGCTTTTCCGCGAGACCCTGGCGAAAATGAGGAGCCGCCTGGCCGAGGCCGGCTTCGTGGGCTACTTCGACATCAACTGCATCGCCACGCCGCGGGCCATTTACCCGCTGGAGTTCACGCCCCGCTTCGGCTACCCCACGCTGAGCATCCAAATGGAAGGAGTGCTTTCCAAGTGGGGGGATTTCCTGCACGGCATCGCGCGCGGGGAGCAGCCGGTTTTGCGGACGAAAAAGGGCTTCCAGGTGGGCGTGGTGGTGGCCGTGCCGCCTTTTCCCTTCGAGGATCCGGCGTCTTTCCGCAAGTATTCCGAGGGCGCCGTGGTGATTTTCAAAAAACCCATGACCGAGGGCATTTATCCGGCGGACGTGAAGCTGTCCGAGGGCGAATGGATTTTAACCGGCCAGACCGGCTACGTGTTGGTGGCCACGGGGTCCGGACCCACCATGGAGGACGCCTCCCAAGAGGCCTATTCCCGGGTTAAAAATATCATCATCCCCAACATGTTCTACCGCACGGACATCGGCGACCGCTGGCGCCGCGACGGCGACCTGCTCCGCACCTGGGGGTATTTGAACTAGAACTCATCGCATAAATGACTTTCGGGCTGCCGTTGCTCGTCGGTTCCATGGAATCGCCTTGCCCCTCCTCGCGCCTGGAAATCGTCTCGGGCGCGGCCCTTCATAACGTCCCTAAACATCCGATTACAACACTAGATTCCCGGCGGAACTTGCTGTAGGCTTATGGGGCCGACATGCATCGCGCGGAGGAGACCATCAGCCGGCCGGGGGACAGGCTGGTCCTGGGCCGATGGAAAAGCGGGAGCCGGCTGGGGGCCGTCTTGGCGGCCGCCGCCGGTCTCGGGCTTTTGGCCGCCCGCGGCATGGACCCTTTCCTTGGGGAAAATTTTCACAATTGGAAGACCGCCTTCGCGGCCCTGGCGGCGGCCGCGCTGTTTTGGACCGGCTGGTCGCTTTACGCCCGGGGTTTGCGGCTTGAGCTTCGCGGCTCCTCCCTTCGCCTTCACCGGTTCGGCCGGGTGGAGGAAATCGCCGTCGCTCATTTAACGGACGTTCGATGGAGGGTGAACGGAGACGGTCCGGCGGACGTCCTTGATTTTCTCGGCCCGGCCGGCCGCGTGCTGCGCATCCCGGATGTTTTCGATCCCGCGAAGTTAAAACCGTTGTTCGAGGAGATTCTCCGCCAAAACCCGTCCCTCCGGCTGGACGAGGGTCTCAGGAAGCGCCTGGAAACGGTAACGCCTTGACCCTGTCCGAACGCTCTTTCCCAAAACGCCGGTTCCTTTTCTGGCTCATCGCCGCTTTCATTGCCGCTGCCCTGCTCGCGGCCGCGCTGCCCGCCGGCATGGTGTTGTGGGCGCTGTTCCGGGGCGCCCACGGATCGAAGCCCCTTCCCACGGTGGCGGGGCCCGAGACGCCCGGCCTCGTGGAGCGGACGCGGGGCGTCCTGCTCATGCCCCGCCGCGGGGACGACGGCCGCCTCACCGGCATCGCCGTTCTGAAACTTCCCGCGCTGTCGGAGACTGTGCTGAGCCCGCGGACCCGAGGCGCGACGGACATCATCAACGCCCTGTCCGGTCCCGACGAGCAGGGCCGCATCGCCTACGTCCACGGAAGCCTGCGCCGGACTTATCTGAAGACCGTCCGGCTTGACGGCGAGCGGGACGAGATCGTCGCGGAAGGCGGCGGGGGGTTCTCCGAACCGGGCATCGAAGATCTGGCGCTAGCGCCCAAGGGGGGGCGGGCGGCTTTCATCCGGGACGAGGGCCGCGGCGTTCAGTTCCCGGAATCCTATATCGGCGCCGGGCGCTTGGAGATTTGGGACGTGGAGAAAAAAGAACGCCTGCCGGCCCCGTCTCCGACGGCGCTCATGAGCTGGTCGTTGTCTCCTTTCCTTTCTTGGTTTCCGGACGGCCGCCGCCTTGCCTACGTGGCCGCGGTTCCCCGCGCCGAGGTTCCGTCCATCCCCGCGGACTTCGATGAGAGTTTTCAGGGCTGGTCCGAAGTTCCGGCCATCCACGTTCTGGATTTGGACTCCGGAAAATCGGAGATCGTCCACGCGGGCTGGGGGCCGGTGGTTTCCACCGACGGGAAATTTCTTCTGGCGCGGGACGCCCGCGGGCGCTATCGAAAGGTGAACGTCGCCTCCCGGGCTTCGGAGCCGGTCTCCTGGCCGGGGGCCTGGCGCGGCGGAGCCGTGGCGCTTCTGGAAGACGGCGTGCTGATTTATTGGGGCCTTCCCACCGCGGGCGCGCCCGTGAAGCGTAGCTCCGCGGGCAGTTTCCGCGCGGGGACCCAGCTGATCACGCTCAAAGCGGCCGATCCGTCCGACGGAAAATTCCAAACCCTCGTCCCGTTCCTCGATCCCCGCTGGGAGGCGAGCTTCGGCCGCCCACGGACGGACGCGGCGGCGGCCGCGGGAAGACCGTGACGGACCGGACGGAACCCGCGCGGCCGGGCGGCGCGGCGGTCCGGGTCCTTTCGGCTGCGGGCTCCGTCGGACTGGTCTTGGGGTTGGCCGGTTTCCTCTTGGCCGCCCTTGTTTTTACCGGCGGGCGCCTGCCCCGCCGCTCTCGCGGGCGGAAGATTTTATACTTCATTCGTGGTTTTACGTCCTCATCCTCGGCTACGTCTGCCGCAGGCTGGGCCGCTTTCTTGCGGATCGGCGAGGAGGCCGAGGATGAGCGCTGCGGTCCGCGAAAGGCTATAATGGGCCGCCTTCGGACATGAGGCAAAAACACGACATTCGCGCGCCCGCGGGGACGTACGCCGCTCTTTGTCCTCGTCCGCGCGCCGAGATCGCGAGGCTTAATTTCTTATGACCCCTCTCCGCGCGTTGGTGGTGGACGACAACCAAGCCATACGGCTTTTCCTTAAGCTCACTCTGGAGCACGCCGGCTTTATCGTCACGGAAGCGGGCAACTGCGAGGAGGGTTTCCGCCTGGCGGTGGAGAGCCCGCCCGACGTGCTTGTGCTCGACGTTCAACTGCCGGACGGCACGGGCTACGATCTCTGCCGCCGCATGCGCCAAAGCCATGCTCTCCGCAACAAGCCCATCCTCATGCTCACCGCGCAGGCGGCGACGGAGAACGAGCTGGAAGGCCTGCAATCGGGCGCCGACGACTATCTCACCAAGCCCGTGGATCCCGCGCGGCTCATAGCCCGGGTGGCCGCCGCCATTCAGCGCAACGCCCGGGAGCTCGAGAGCAATCCGCTGACGCGCCTGCCCGGGAACACGGCCATCCTGCGCGAGCTCGAAGGCCTTCTGCAAGCCAAGGAAAGCTTCGCCGTCATCTACGGGGATTTAAACAACTTCAAGAGCTTCAACGACCGCTACGGTTTCCTGCGCGGGGACGGCGTCATCCGTCTGGCCGCCGACTGCTTCGTCTCCGCCGTGCAGGCGGCCGGCGGCAAGCCCTCCTTCACGGGCCACATCGGCGGGGACGACTTCATCGCCGTCGTGCCGATGCTCGCCGCCGAGGACGTGTGCGCCGCCATCATCGCCCGCTTCGACAAGGAAGCTCCCGCCCTCTACGACGAGCAGGACCGCGCCAACGGCTACATCGCCGGCAAGACCCGCCAGGGGCAGGACGTGCGCTATCCCGTGGTGGGCATCGCTTTGGTCATCGTCCGAAGCTCCGACCGCTCCTTCGCCCATTCGGGCGAAATCAGCACCTTGGCCACGGAATTGAAAACCCTCGCCAAATCCTTCGGCAAAAGCGTGTTCGTTCTGGACCGCCGCAAATCTCCGCCCCGACCGCCGGTCACCTAAACTCGCTGGGGCGATGGACTCGGGCGCGAAGAAACGCGTCCGGCCCCCTTCCACAAGAGGAATTATAAGTCGCGCTTATCGGTCGGTTGGCAACAAGTCCGCCGGCTTCCCGCGCTCTGAGCGGTCAAAAAGCCTCTGCCGGCACAGCTCATGAGACCCGTCAAGACAATTCGGCCGCGTCTTTCACAGCCGCGGCCCCGCCTTTGTGCCCGCCAAAAGAAGAAAAGGCCCCGACGGTTTAGAGCCGTTGGAGCCTTCTCTTTTGGTTAGTCCCCTCGAAAATGGCGGAAGGGGAGGGATTTGAACCCTCGAGGACCGTTAAGCCCTACACGATTTCCAGTCGTGCCGTTTAAGCCGCTCACGCACCCTTCCTGAAATCCGTCGAGAAAAATCCGTTAACAACAAAACGAAATCCCGCTCGGCGGCCGTGCGCCTTCGTCCGGAGCGGCGGGCGGGTCGGAGTCTAGCCAAGCGAAAAAGTTCGATCTGTTCCGTCGTCGGCGCGCGGTGGAAAAGACGATTATACCTGATGGACCGGCGGGTTGGCTATCTCGGCCGGGACGTCGGCGGGTCAGCGGCGGCGTTCAGGGCCTTGTCGAGATTGTAGGCGGCGCTGATGAGGGCGAGGTGGGTGAAGGCCTGGGGATAATTGCCGCGGGCCTCGCCGGCGCCGCCGATCTCCTCGGCGTAGAGGCCCAGGTGGTTGGCGTGGCTGAGCATTTTCTCGAAAAGGATGCGGGCTTCATCCAGGCGGCCGGCGCGGGTGAGGGCTTCCACCAACCAGAAACTGCAGATGCTGAAGCTGCCTTCCCGCCCGGGAAGGCCGTCGGGAGCGTCGTCCACGCTGTAGCGGTAGACCAGGCTGTCGGAAGCCAGCTCGCGCTGGATGGCCTCCAAGGTGAGGAGCATGCGGGGGTCCGTGGGAGACAGGAAGAAGACCAGGGGCATGAGGAGGACTCCGGCGTCCAGCGCGTCGCTGCCGTAGGATTGGACGAAGGCTCCGCGGTCGGCGTTCCAGCCCTTGGCCATGACTTCCTCGTAGATGGCGTCGCGCTCGGCCACCCAGCGGTCCAGGTCGGCGGGGAAACTGCGCTTCGTGGCCAGGCGGAGGCCGCGGTCCAGGGCGACCCAGCACATCACTTTGGAGCTGACAAAATGACGGCGCTCGTTGCGTACCTCCCACAGGCCATCGTCGGGAAGGCGCCAGTGGTCGCACACCCAGTTGAGGATGCGCCGGACCTGCTGCCAGAGGTCGTGGGAGATGGGTTGGACGTGTTTGTTGTAGAGGTAGATGGCGTCCAGCAGGGCGCCGTAGATGTCCAGCTGAAGCTGGCGGTAAGCGTCGTTGCCGATGCGGACGGGCCGGGATTTCTTGTAGCCCTCCAGGTGGTCCAAAATCTCCTCGTTGATCGTGTGGCGGCCGTCGATGCCGTAGAGGGGCTGGAGGGAGCCGTCGGGCGCGAGTTCGGCCACGCGCGCCTGCACCCAGTCCATGAACCGGCGGGCCTCCTCCTGGAAGCCGATGCGGAGCAGGGCGTAGACGGTGAAGCTGGCGTCGCGGATCCAGGTGTAGCGGTAATCCCAGTTGCGGACTCCGCCGGGGTCCTCCGGCAGGCTGGCCGTGGGCGCGGCCACCATGGCGCCGGTGGGCCGGTAGGTGAAGAGCTTGAGCACCAGGGCGGAGCGCTGAACCATCTCCCGCCAGCGGCCCTGGTAGCGGCAGTGGGCCGCCCAGCGTCGCCAATAGTTCACGGTGTCGTTTTGAACTTTCTCCAATTCCCCTTCCGACGCAGGCGGGCCGGGCTCCTCTCCGGCCGGGAGGCCGCGCAGAACGAAAGAAACCGTTTCGCCTTCTTTCAAGGAGAACGCGGCCGCGGCGCCGTTGCCGTCCCGTTTCAGCGGAACGCCGCCGTGCAGGACCAAGGCCTGGTCCTTGTGGCGGAAGACGGCGCGATTTTCGGTCACGTCCGTTTCCGGCGCGAAGCGGGCGTAATCGAAGACGGGCCGGCAGGTCATGCGGAAGCTCATGCCGCCCCGGATCACCTTCACGCGGCGGACGATGCAATGGTGGCGGGCTTCCCGGGGGTGGTCCTCCACGGGCATGAAGTCCAAGACCTCCGCCACGCCTTCCGGGCTGAGGAAACGGGTGATGAGGACGTTGGTCTCCGGCAGGTAAAGCTGCTTGTGCGTGGCGGCGCGGTCGGGGCAGATTTGGAAGGTCCCGCCCTTGGCCTTGTCCAGCAGGGCGGAAAAAACGCTGGGCGAGTCGAAGTGGGGATAGCAATACCAGTCGATGGCGCCGTCCATGGCCACCAGGGCCACGGTGTGGAGGTCGCCGATGATGCCGTAGTCCTCGATGCGCTTGTAGCCGTCCTCGGCCTCCCCCATGGCGTCGGGTTTCACGGCGCGGGGACCGCGTCTTTCCCGTCGAAAGGCGGCGTGAAGGTGACCCAGGCGGCGGAACCCGTGGGGGCGTTGTTGATGAAGAAATGCGCGGCCCCCCGCGGGACGAAGAAAAACCCGCCCGCCTTGAGGACGAAGGGCGTGTTGTCCACGAACAACATGCCGCTCCCGGTCAGCATGAGGCCCGTCAGGTCGTGCTTCTTGTGAATGTGAGGTTTTTCCTGCGTGTTGATCTGCACCAGGTGATAGCTGGCGCCCGCGGAGCGGTGGATTTCCGTGGCCTTGAAGGCTTCGCCGGGAGGCAGGGGGTGGTTGCGCAGGAGACTTTCCACGGATTCCACCCGGGCCGGGCCGGATCCCGCGGGCCGCGCGCAGGCGGCCAAAGGCAGAACGAAAATAAGACCGAGCCAGGCCGCGCGGCGGTGGACGGTCATCGAGACCCGCTTTCTTTTTCCGCCAGGGCCCGCAGGCCCTGCAGGGAACCGTCCACGGCGAAGGTGTCCAGATAGCTCAAGGGCACGCCCGAGGGTTCGGGCCGGCCGGGAGCCTCCCCGGAAGGGACGGCGACCTTTCGTCCCGGCGTCAAAAGGGTGGAGCGTCCCTGAGCCTCCACGTTCACGGCGCCCTCGAAGCAGGCGAAGGCCGCGCTCTCGTCCTCGCCGCTCAAGCCCCACAGCAGCGTGCCGCGCACGGAGGCCACCGCGGCCGGCGTGCGCACTTGGAAACGGTCCCGGCGGCCGAGCTTGCGCTTGAGGCCCACCAAAAATTCGCCGGCGGCAAAATCCACGGTGCGGTCGCGCCGCGTTCCGGCGAGGGAAAGACGGGTTTTGGGCTTCGCCAGAACGGCCGCGCCGCCGCGCATCACCACGTGGACCATGCCGCCCTCGCCGGTGCGGATTTCGTCGCCGAATTTTATTTTCTGGCCGGCGCGGGCAGGCCTTTCCGCGCCGTCCGCTCGTGACACCACCGTCACGGGTCCCGAGATCCGCTTCAAAACCGCGTCGGCGGCGCAAAGGGACGCGGGGGCCGCGACTAAAATCAAGGCCGCCGCAAGGATATTTCTCATGGTGCGCTTCCGCCTTTCTTCACCGGCTGCCGTTCGTCGGTTCAGCCGCGGGCCCTCGGGCGCCGCGGCGCCCGAGACGTGCCCGTCACTTCTTCTTGAAAAGCTTGTCCAGGGCTTTCAGCCCTTCTTGGATCGCCTTGTCGGCGGGTTTCTCGGCCGGTTTTTGTTCGGCGGGCGATTCGGGCGTACCGGAATCCTCCGGAGCCTTCTTCATGAACTTTTCCAAGCCCTTTTTCAGAAGCTGCTCGCCGGCGCGCTTGGCGGCGCGGCCTGCGTCCACCTTGATGGACGGGTCGGCCAAGGGGCCTTGGATTACGGCGTCCAGCGTCGGCCGTCCATCATCGTCGGAAAACCAATCGCCGACCGAGCCGCCCACGGAATCCTTGGGAAGCTTGAGTGTGGCCCGCAGGTCGGCCCGCAGGGGGCCCAGGTCCACGGTTCCCTTGGCGAGAATATCGGCGGGACCGCCCTCGACGGTGAAATCCTGCGTCTCCAGCAGGCCTTTGGTCATTTTGAAACGGCCTGAAATTTTCTGGTATTCGATGACGGAGGCGTCGCGCTTCAGAAGTTTGTTGATCTTGGCGGCCAGGGGGAGGTTGTGGATTTTTCCGTCGGCCGCTTTGAAATCGGCGGAGCCGCTCACCTTTGCGAGGGAGGGGTCCACGTCGGAAAGGTCCCAATCCAGGCGGAACTTGCGGCCTTCGTAGTTGGGGTGGACGATGAGGTCCACCTGGAAGCCGCCTTGGACGCGGGCCAGGGCGAAAGGCGCGGCGGCGGAAGGGGCGGAGCCGGCGGCCGGCGCCGGCGCGGAGGCCGCCGGTTTCCCGGCCGCCTGCGGCGCGGCGGCGCCCGGGGCGGCCGCGGTGGACGCGGCGAACGCCGCCAGCAAAGCTCCGGCATCGAGCTTTTCCAAACGGCCTTCGCAAAACACGTCCGGCTTTGAAAAATCCTTCACCCGCGCCTTAAGGTTCAGGCCGGCGCCGTTGAGCTTGCCGCGCAGGTCGTCCAGGGAAAGGGAGTCTTGCGTAAAAGCAGCGCCGCCGTTCAGCGCCGCGAAGGACAAACCCTGGGCGGGAACGGCGCCCAAATCCTTCAAGGCGATGGCGCCGGAGATTTTAGGCTCGGCGAAGGTGCCCTTCACGGCCAAGTCCAAACCCGCCTTGCCGGACAACTTGTATTCCTTGACCATGGGCACCATGGGCGCCAGGGTTTCCAGGGCGAAGGGGGCCGCCTTGAACGCGAGGTCCATTCTTCCCGCGCCCGCGGCGTCCGACACGCGGCCCTGCCCGGTCAAAGCCGGTCCGCCCAGCTCCGCGCGGAAAGATTTCAGCTGCAGGTCCTTCTGGTCCTTCAGACCCCCGGAAGCCTTGACCGTCAGGGGCGAGCCGGCGGGCTTGTTGAAAAGATCGGCGTAGGAAACGTGCAGGTTCTTTCCATCCACGTCGGCCTCGAAGCTGAAATCGCCGGGCGTCCCCCGCGCCGACCATCGCAGCGCCGCCGAGCCGCCCAGCTTGGGGTCGGCCGGCAAGGGCGGGGCCGATGTCAGGACCAAATTTTCCGCGCGGCCTTCCGCCTCGAAGGAGGGATCGTCGAAGGGCGCCCGCAGGCGCGCCCGCAGGCCGGCCTGAAAAACCGCGCCCGGCGCCTTCGAGACCGCCTCGCCGTAGGCCAGAGACGCCTGATCGCCGGAAAGCGTCGCCTCCGCGTCCGCGGCGGAGGTGCTCCCCTTCACGGAAAACTCGCCGCTCAGCCCGGAGATTTTCACGCCGGGCGCCAGGGCGCTGTTCTCCACCGCCAAATCCGCGAACCGCCCCTTGGCCTGAAAAACGGCGCGATCCGGCAGACCTTCCGCCGACGCTTCCAGGTCCAAACCCAGACGGACGCCCGAGGCCGAAATCCGCAGGCCGCCCCGAAGGGTTCCGCCGCCGGTTCCGCCCTCCAGTTTCAAATCTCCCGACAACGCGGCGTCGGCCAGCGCCGGCGGCAGGGGCGCGAAAGGCTCCACGGATTTCGGATCGAAGGAAAGGATTTTCAGGGACAGGTCCGCGCGGGGATCGGAAAAATTCTTCACGCTTCCCGAAAGGGCCAGGGAGGTTTTTTGAAAATCGACGGCCAGGCTTTCGATCTCGGCCTCGCCGCCGCCGAAGACGGACACGCGCGCGCGGCCGGCCACGCGGCCCTGAAGCGGCTGTTCCTTCACGCGGCCCTCCAGGGCGCAGGCCAGCTCCACGCCGAAGGGCGCCGCCAGGGAAAAGCTCTCCACGGTCAAGTTCAGATCCCGCGCGGCGATGTTGATCCCGTCCGGCGACCTGTCCTCGAAGGACGCGGAGCCGTCCCGCAGAATAAATCTTTGGACGAGGAGGGAAACACCCTCGGATTTTTCCTCCGCCGGAGCGCCCGCCGCCGGCTCCGTGGAGCCCGCGATGTCGGAAAAATTGAACGTGCCGTCGGCGAACCGCACAACGCTCACCTTGGGCTCCGCCAGCTCCACGCTTTTCACCACCACGCGGCCGGCCAGGAGGGGGAGAAGGAAGGGCTTCGCCGCCGCCCGGCGGCTGGACACGAAGGTGCCGGCGGAAAAGTCCGGCCGCTCGGAAAGCTCGAACCCTTCCAGCACCAAGCCCCGCGCCAGCCCCACCGAGGCGGATTCCAGGCGCATTTCCCGGTTCAAATGTTTTTTCACCTGCTCCGCCGCCAAGGCCTTGATGCGCTCCGGAGGATATTTGACCTTGAGAAACACCGCCAACCCCGCCACAGCCAGGGCTCCGAGGGACGCCAGGACCAACAGGATTTTCACCGGCTTTTTCACGAAAGGACCTTCCTTTCCCCTTGAGGCGGGGGCGCGGGCCGGGAAGAAACAGGGGCTCGAAAATCCGCCGGCCGCCGTCGGGCCGCGGGAAACGGGGCGGGCGCGGTCACTCCGCGGCGGCTTTCTTGAACAGAAGCTCCAGGCGGTCGGGGGAACGGGCCGGGGCGGCGCGGCCGTTCACGTCGAGCCGCGCGGCGTCCACGCCGGATTTCACGAGATAGCTGTAAAAAGCCCAGGCCCGCGCGCTGGCCAAACGCGTCCGCTGGGCGGCGCTTTTGCCGGAGGAAACGTAGCCGTTCAATTCCACGCGGTGGCCGGGCAGGGCTTTCACCAAATCCAGAACCAGCAGCTTCAATTCCTCGGACTGCGGCGTCAGTTTGGCGCCGCCTCGTGCGAAGAGCCGGTTCGCCCGCAGAACGACGCGGTGCCCGCCGGGCGCCGGCCGGGCGTCCAGGGCGATCAAAAGATTTTTCAGCTCCTCGCCGCCGGCCGCGCGCAC